>JADLFU010000140.1 GCA_020849655.1 Polyangiaceae bacterium
GGCGGAGCGCGGGCTCGCGCTCGCGCCCGAGATCGGAGACACGTACGCGGCCCGCGGCGCCGTGCGCTTCCAGGGGCGCGATTTCGTGGGCGCCGTGCGCGATCTCCGCAAGGCCCTCGCGCTCTCCCCCGCGAACCCGGACGCGCACGATCTCCTGGGGCGTATCGCCGCGGAGACCGGCCCGGAGGCCGACGCGTCCTTCCACCTGCACACCGCGATCACCCTCGATCCGGGGTTCGCGCTCGAGGAGTGGACGGCGCTGCGCGTGCTCGCGTTGTCGGGCAAGTGGCGAGAGGCCGACCGCTTCATCGACGAGCGCCTCTCGAAGCCGCTCACGTCGTCGGTGGCGTGGAACACCATCGCCCGCCTCGTCTCGTGGAGGCGCGACGCCGAGCTCGCGGCGAGGCTGCTGACGCGCGAGGAGCTCCGCTCCGGTGAGTTCCCCACCGCGCAGCTCGTGATCGGGCTGACCGCGAGGCCCGAGCCCGGCGTCGACCCGCTCGGCGCGCTCACGGGCTTCGGCGCGTCGCACACGAGCTGGCGCACGCGGAGCTTCCTCGCGCAGCTGCGGGCCGAGGCAGCGGCAGGCACCGGCGACCTCGCGCGCGCGCTCGACGCCGTCGACGCGGCGGTCGCGGAGGGGCTGATCGATCTCTGTTGGCTCGACGGGTGCCCGCTGCTCGACGGCTGCAGGCAGCACCCGCGGTTCGTCGCGCAGCGGGCCACGGTCGCCGAGCGCGCCGCCGTCGTCCGGGACGCGATGCTCGCGCCGCTCGACTGACGCCCCGCTCTGCGGATAGACGTGCGGGATGAGCCAGGGTTGGGGTCAGGGTCCGCAGGGTGGGGTTCCGCAGCAGGGGGGGTACGGCCCTCCGCCCGGTCAGGGCTACGGCCCTCCGCCCGGTCAGGGCTACGGCCCTCCGCCCGGTCAGGGGTACACGCCCCCGCCCGGTCAGGGGCACACGCCCCCGCCCGGCCAGGGGGGCGGCGGCGCGTCTGGCGGGTTCGGCAGGTTCGTGCCCGGGATCATCCTCGGCGGCGTTCTCAGCGGCGTGCTGTCGATGATTCCTCTGTTGAATTTGTTGAATTGCTGCTTCTGTCTGCTGAACGTCGGCGGGGTGCTGGGCGGCCTCGCGATGCACATGAACCGCGCGCCCAACGACAAGGTCTCGATGGGCGAAGCCGCGGGGTTCGGCGCGGCAGCGGGCGCGATCGGCGGCGTGATGATGGTGCTCGGGAGCATGCTGATGAACCTCGCCCTCGGCGCGCTGCTCGCCGATCTGTACCGCTCCATCTCGCCCGATCTCGCCCGCCAGATGCAAGCGAGCGCCGCGATGTCGATCTTGGCGCTCCCCATCTACGCGGTGCTGTTCGGCGGGTTCGGCGCGCTCGGGGGCGTGGTCGGCATCTCGGTGTTCTGGAAGGATCGTCAGCCGGGCAAGTCGTGACGCCCGCCCTGCGCGCGGTCGTCTTCGCGGCGGGCGCGGCGCCGTTCGTCGCGCTCCTCGCGCCCTGGAGCGCGGGGACGCTGTCGCAGGTGCTCTCGACGCTCTGTCACCAGCTGCCCGAGCGCACGCTCACCGTCGGCGGCGTCGCGATGGTGGTCTGCAGCCGCTGCGCGGGCGTGTACGCGGGGGTGATGCTCGGCGCGCTGTGGCCGATGCCGGTCCCGCTGTTCGCGAGGCTGAGGCCGCTCCTGATCGCGGTCGCCGCGCTCGCCGTGCTGGACGTCGCGCTCCAGGATCTCCACCTCCTGCCCGTCGGGCACGCGCGCCGCGTGGTGACGGGGCTGTTGCTCGGCTGGGCGCCGGCGGCGGCGATGTCGCGCGCGCTCTCGCGCCCGAGCGAGGCTCCGCGCGCCGAGCTCGCTTGACGGCCGGCGCTGGGGCGTCGACCCTCGGCGGGTGGCGAGCCTGCTCGAGCAAGCGATCGGCGCGCTGAACGGCGCGGTGGGCGACTACCTCGCGCGCACCGGCAACGGCCTCGCGACCGAGATGTGCCTCGTGCGCGACAACCGGCCGGTGGGGCTCGACCACGCCTCGCTCCGCGACACCGGGCCGCGCGTCGCGGTGCTCGTGCACGGGCTGATGTGCAGCGAGGACGTCTGGGCGTTCGACGACGGCGGCGACTACGGCGCGATGCTGCAGCGCGATCTCGGCGTGCACCCGCTGTACGTCCGCTACAATTCCGGCCTCTCGATCCCCGAGAACGGCGCGCTCCTGTCGCGGCTCCTCGAGCGGACGCTGGCTGCGCTCCCCATCCAGCAGATCATCCTCATCGGGTACAGCATGGGCGGCCTCGTCGTGCGCAGCGCCTGCCACGACGCGAAGCTCGGAGAGCGCGCGTGGCTCGGGCGCGTCGAGCGCGCGGTGTACGTCGGCACCCCGCACCTCGGCGCGCCGCTCGAGCGCGCGGGGCGCGTACTGTCACGGTTGCTGGGTCGCGTGGACGATCCGGCCGCCCGGCTCGCCGCGACGCTCGCGGAGCTTCGGAGCGACGGCATCAAGGATCTCGGCGACGCGGATCTGCGCCACGAAGACCGCGCGCGCCGCGCGCCCACCTTCGCGCTGCGCGATCCGCGCCACCCGGTGCCGCTGCTCGAGGATTTTCCTCATTTTCTGATCGCGGGCTCGCGCTTCGACGACAGGCTCACGCGCACGCTGTTCGGCGATCTGGTGGTCACGCTGCCGAGCGCGACGGACGGGCGCTGGCGTCACGACGCCGCGCGCCCGATCGAGGGGGTGGCCTTCGTCGATCGCGTGCACCACGTCGCGCTCGCGCACGACGCGCGCGTCTACGAGCACCTCCTCGGGTTCTGCGGGGGCGCGCCGTGAGGGGGCTGTCGCGCGTGCGCGGGCTCGTCGCCCTGCTCGGCGACGTCGTCGAGCACGGCTCGCGCGCCGTCGAGGAGGTGCACGCGTCGACGGCGGCGCGCGGCTTCGCGGTCGCCGAGTGGGTGGCGCCGTCACCCCGCGTGCGCGCCGTCCGCGCCGCGCACGATCTCGGCGTCGCCCTGTCCTACGAGGGGGTGCGCGTCGTCACGCGGGCGGCGCGGTCGACGCTGACGCTCGCGCTCGACGTCGCGGAGATCGCCTCGCCGCCGCGCGACGCCGGCTGATCAGTCTCGGCGGAACAGCCGGCTGTCGTCGTCCTTCGCCGGGGCGGCGCGGCGCGGCTGCGCGGTCGTCACGACGGGGGGCGCGGGCGCGGCGGGCGCGACGTGGGTCGCGGGCAGCGACGCGACGGGGACGGTGGGCGTCACCGCGCTCGCCGACGCCGCGGGCGCCGCGCTCGCGACGGGCGCGGGGGGCGCCGCAGCCTCGTCCGCGGAGCCGACGGCGAAGGCCGACGACGCGGTCGGCTGACCCGCGGCGGCGTCGGGCGCGCGGCGCGACACGAGGACACCGAGCGCCGTCGCGCAGGCCACGAGCACGATCGCGGTCGGGACCACCTTGCGGCCGAGCCCGCCCGGCTCGCGCGCCCCCGCGGGGACGACCTCCGCGCGCGTCGCCTCCTGGTCGCGCACCGGCGTCGCGAACCGGAGCGCCGTCGACGAGCGCGCCGGCGGCGACGAGACGATGCGCGAGCCCGACTCCGCGAGCGCGTCGAGCGCGCGGTCGTTCTCGATGCGCTCGCACATCGCGGTCTTCGCCGTCAGCGACGCGGACGCGTGCTCCACCACCCAGCGCGCGACCGCGCTGCTCGCGACCGGCGGCAGCGCCGCCTCGAGCGCCGAGGCCATCTCGAGCGCGGTCTGGTAGCGCTCCGCCGGATCGCGGGCGAGGCCCTTCATCACGATCTCGTCGAGCGCGATCGGCAGCCCGCGTGAGAGCGCGCCTGGCGGCTGCATCGGGCGCTCGAGGATGTTGTACATCGCCTCGACGTCGTTCTCGGCCGCGAAGAGCCGCCGCGCCGTCAGCGCCTCCCACAGCACGACCGCCGCCGAGAACACGTCGCTCTGGTGCGTGACGCCGCGCCCGGTGATCTGCTCGGGCGCCATGTAGGCGATCTTGCCCTTGATCTGCCCCTCGCGCGTCTGCTGCATGCGGCCGCTCGCCTTCGCGACGCCGAAGTCCATCACCCGCGCCACGCCGTCCGCGCCGACCATGATGTTGTGCGGGCTGACGTCGCGGTGGACGATGCCGAGCGGCTCGCCGCGCTCGCCCCGCGCCTCGTGCGCCGCGTGGAGGCCGTGCAGCGCGCCCGTGATCAGCGACACGGCGATCTCGAGCGGGATGGGGCGCTTCTCGTGGTTCGCGCGGCGGGTGAAGTACGAGAGCGGCTCGCCCGGGATGTACTCCATCACCAGCAGCGCCTCCCGATCGAGCGTGATGACGTCGATGCTCGGGACCACGTTCGCGTGGCGCACGCGCGACGCGAGCCGCGCCTCGTCGAGGAACATCGCGCGAAAGTCAGGATCGAGCGCGAACGACTCGTGCAGCCGCTTGATCGCGACCACCCGCGAGAACCCCTCCGACCCCACGAGGCGGCCGAGGTGCACCGTCGCCATTCCGCCCGCCGCGATCGGATCGCAGAGGACGTAGCGGCCGATCACTCTGGGAAATTCCCGGCTCTCGGACATCCACGTACGGGGCTCTGGCTCCGGCCCCTCGTGGTAGCTTATCGACAATGCGCCCGATTGGTAGGTCGTTGGTGGCGGCGCTCGCGCTCGCCGCGGGCGCGGCGGCCGGCGGGGTCAACGGCCCGGCCGCGGACGCGCTGTTCGAGAAGGCCGTCGCCGCGATGAGGCAGGGCAAGTTCGACGAGGCGTGCCCTGCGTTCGCGGAGAGCCAGCGGCTCGATCCGCGCCCGGGCACGCTGTTCGCGAGGGCCGAGTGCGAGGCGAAGGCCGGCAAGCCCGCGACCGCGACCGCGCTCTTCAACGACTATTTGACGGCCGCGCGCGAGCTGCCGGCGTCCCAGCTGCAGAAGCACAAGGAGCGCATGCAGCTCGCCGAGGAGCGCAAGAAGGCGCTCGCGCCGCAGATCGCGTGGCTCACGCTGTCGCTCGCGGAGGGCGCGACCGCGGAGGTGTCGCTCGACGGCACGCGGCTGCTCGGGCCGAGCCTCGGGCTCTCGCTCCCGATCGATCCCGGCGAGCATTTGATCGCGAGCAAGACGGCCGACGGGGCGCGCGAGGAGCGCGTGACTCTGATCAAGGGCGAGCGCCGCGAGATCACGGTCGCGCTCCCGCCCGCGCGCCGCGACGAGCCGGAGCCCGCGGTGGCGTCTGCGTCTGCGTCTGCGTCGTCGCGCGCGGTGACGGCGCCGCCGCGGCCCTCGGGCGCGATGAAGACGAGCACGCTCGTGGCGGGCGGCGTCGGCGCCGCGGGGCTGGTGGTCGGCGTCGTCGCGGGCGCGCTGGTCTTCAAGCAGAAGAGCACGGTCGGCGCGCACTGCCAGGGCACCCGGTGCGACGCGGCAGGCAAGGAGGCCGCCGACGCCGCGCGACCGCTCGCGACCCTCAGCAACGTGGGCTTCGCGGTGGGCGTCGTCGGCGTGGCGGTCGCGGCGTTCACGCACCTCGGCGGCGGCGGCGACGCGGGGGCGCGCGGGCGCGTGCGGCTCGACGCCGGCGCGTCGCGCGGGGGCGCGGCGGCGACCCTCTCGGGGAGCTTCTGAGATGCGGCGGGGGGCGTGGCTCTGCTGCATGCTGTCGACGAGCGCGTGCCTGTCGGTCGCGGGGCTCGACAAGGACTTCACCGACGATCTCGGCAAGCGCGGGGGCGCGAGCGGCGCCGCGACGTCGGCGGGAGGCGCGGCCGGAGAGGCGGGCGGCGGCGGCTCCGGCGAGGGCGGCGCGAGCGGCGCCGGCGGCTCGGGCGAGGGCGGCGCGAGCGGCGGTGCAGGCGCGCCCCAGGCCGGCGCGGGCGGAGAGGGCGGCGCGCCCGGAGGTGCCCCCCAGGGCGGCGCGGGTCAGGCGGGCTCCACCTCGTCGGCGCTCGGCGGCGGGCCCGCCACCTCGTGCCCCATCACGACGTTCACGGGGCTGCCGCTCTGCGCGCAGACGACGCCGTTCCCTTGCCCCGCGTGCGTCTGCAACGACGTGTCGCCGGTCACCTCGTGCGGCGCGACCTACAAGGCCTGCCTCGACGACGCCGCGTGCTCCCACACGATCGAGTGCCTGCTGCGCGCCTGCTCGCTCGAGGAGTGCGCGCCGCTCGCCGCGGGCCACGAGCCGCTCGTGCAGAAGTTCGTCAACTGCATGACGAACGTCTGCCCGAGCGCCTGTCAGTGAACTATGTTAGTTTCGGAGCGGCTTGTTGTGCATCAGCATGTGCTGCATGCGCTCCAGGCTCTTCGGCTCGCCGCACAGCGACACGAACGCCTCGCGCTCGAGATCGAGCAGGTCCTGCTCGGTGACGAGCCGGCTCGCGCCGCCCGCGCCGCCGCAGAGCACGTTGGCGATCTTGCGCGCGATCTTCGCGTCGTGCGGGCTCGCGTAGCCGCCGGCGACCAGCGTGTCGACCATCATCCCGAGCGTGGCGACGCCGCTCTCGCCGGGCAGCTTGAACGCGCGCGGCACCGGCGCGTGGTAGCCGGCGCCCGCGAGCCCGAGCGCGTACGATTTGGCCTCCGAGAGGTGGCGCGCGCGGTCGAACGAGACGCCGTCGCAGCGGCGGAAGTAGCGGAACCGCTTCGCCTCCTCCGCGCTCGTCGCCACCTTCGCGAGCGCGATGCTCTTGAACGTCTGCACGACGAACGGCAACGGATCGACCTCGACCCCTTCGGGGATCACCTCGAGCGCGCGCCAGAGGAGGTTCACGTTGCCGCAGCCGCCCGGCAGGAGGCCGACGCCGACCTCGACGAGGCCCGAGTACGTCTCGCTGTAGGCCTGCACCGCCGACGAGGCGAGGCACAGCTCGAGCCCCCCGCCGAGCGTCATCCCGAACGGCGCCGCGACCACCGGCACGCTCGCGTACTTGATGCGCTGCAGCCCGGCCTGCAGATCGCCGACCATCTTCGTGAGCGACGCCCAGTCCTTCTGGTTCGCCGCCATCATCACGAGCAGCAGGTTCGCCCCGACGCAGAAGTGGTCGCCCTCGTTCGTGATGATCATCGCGCGAAAGTCGCGCTCGGCGCGCTCGACGGCGCGCGGCAAGAGCGCGATGACGTCGGGATCGATGCTGTTCGCCTTGGTCTTCAGCGTCAGCCCGAGCACGCCGTCGCCGAGATCCCACGCCTCGGCGCCGTCGTTCTTCAGCACCGGGGCGCCGCCGCGGCGCGCCTCGGCGAGCGTGACGTTGCGCGGATCCTTCGCGCGGGCGACGTACTCGCCCTTCACGAGATCCCACACCGCGCCGTCGGCCCGGTAGAAGCCCGTCGCGCCCTTCGCCTTCATCGCGTCGACCGACGCGGGCACCGTGACGCCGCTCGCCTTCATGCGGTCGACGGTCGCCGCGAACCCGAGCGCGTCCCACACCTCGAACGGGCCGAGCTCCCAGTTGTAGCCCCACCTCATCGCGTCATCGATGGCGTCGATCGAGCCCGCGATCTCGGGGATGCGCCGCGCGGCGTACGCGAGGGTCTTCGCGAGGATCTTCCAGCCGAACGCGCCCGCCTTGCCCTGGTCGTCGCAGAGCTTCTTCACGCGGACGCGCGGGTCCTCGATCTTCGACAGCTCTTTCGTGACGGCCTTGATGGCCGGATCGCCGCCCTTGTCGCGGTACGCGAGCGTCGCGGGGTCGAACGTCTGCACGTCCTTGCCGACGCGCTTGTAGAACCCGCCCTTCGTCTTGTCGCCGAGCAGCTTCCGCTCGACCATCGCGCGGATGAACGCGGGCGCCTTGAACACGTCGCGCTCCTCGTCCGCGGTCAGCGAGTCGTAGCAGTTGTCGGCGACGTGCGTGAACGTGTCGAGGCCGACCATGTCGGCGGTGCGGAAGCTCGCGCTCTTCGGGTGGGCCATCGGCGCGCCGGTGATCGCGTCGACGTCCTCGGGCGACAGGCCGTCGTCGAGCATCTGGTGGATGGTGCCGAGCATCGCGTACACGCCGACGCGGTTGCCGATGAAGTTGGGGGTGTCCTTGCCGAGCACGATCCCCTTGCCGAGCGCCTCGCCGAGCGCGACCACGCGGCCGTACGCCTCGTCGCTCGTGTCGTCGCCGCGCACGAGCTCGAGGAGCTTCATGTAGCGGACGGGGTTGAAGAAGTGCATCACGAGGAAGTTCTTGCGGAAGCCCTCCCCGCGGCCCTTCAGCATCTCGCTGATGCGCAGGCCGGACGTGTTCGACGCGACGACGCAGTCGGCGGAGACGAGGCGCTCGAGCCGCTCGAACAGCGCCTGCTTCGCCTCCATCTTCTCGATGATCGCCTCGATGACCAGATCGCACCCGGAGACCAGGCCGAGGTCGTCCTCGGTGTTGCCGACCTCGACGAGGCGCGCGCAGGACGGGTGCGTGAACGCGGCGGGGCGCGCCTTCAGCGCCTTGTCGAGGCCGCCCTGCGCGAAGCGGTCGCGCGCGGCCTTCGTGGTCTTCTCGGCGTCGGACAGCCCCGGCGGGACGATGTCGAGCAGCACGGCGGAGACGCCCGCGTTCGCGAGGTGCGCGGCGATGCCGCTGCCCATGACCCCAGCCCCAATGACGGCGACGCGACGGATTGGCTTCATGGGCGGGTGCTTAGATCCGGGTCGCTCGGAAGACGAGGACTTCGCGCGGCGCCAGCGCCGGTCGTTCATGTTGAACTTGGGTCGTTTGTCGTGGAGGATGCGCGCCGCGTGGCGCCAGGACAGCGAGCCTTGACGGTGGTCCTCCCGGTCGATCCGCCGCGCGTCGCCGAGCTCGAGGCCGCGCTCGCCGAGGTGGGCGTGACCGTCGACGACGGCGCGCGCGTGTTCGGCGACCTCTCGGGCCTGCACTTCGCGCGGCTCGTCGTGGTGCCGGAGGGCGAGGACGGGCGCGCGTGGCTCGCGCTCGAGACGAACTTCGACGGCGAGCTCGCGCCGCACCTCGACGAGCTCGTCGCCAGGGTCGTGCCGCGGGCGCGCGCCGCGTTCGCGTGCTGCCGCGGCTTCTCGCTCGACGATCCGCGCGGCTCGCTGCTCGCCGGGCGCCTGCCGGAGCGCGCGTTCTACCTCGGGCACCAGGGGCTCACCGTCGAGACGATCCAGAACGATCGCGAGGTCAAGCGCGCGCTGTCGGATCTGCTCGACGACGAGATCGCGGGCGACCCCGCGCTGCTCGCGGAGGGCGCCGACCCACGCCCCGTGATGCGGAGGCTGCTCGAGCGCCTCGCGCGCGAGCGACCGGAGCTCCGCACGGGCGACCTGCCGCGGCCGCTCCACGACGCCGGGGGGTTCCACGCGCGCCTCTGGGGGATCGCGCTCTTCGTCGTCGCGCTCGTGCTCGCCGGCGCTGCCTTGCACCCCTCGGGCGCGTGGATCGTGGTCGCGCTGCTGCTCGCGCCCGTCGCCGCGCTCGCCGTCGCGCTCGGGCTCGCGGAGCGGCGCGACGCCGCGGAGATCCGCGACCAGCCCATCCGCCACTACACACGCGACGAGCTCGACCGGCTGGCGACGATCGGGCTCATCGAGGACGGCTCGCCGCAGAACGCGCTCACGCACCTCGTCACCCCGAAGCCCGGCGCGCTGCGGGCGTCCCTGCTGCGCTTCGTGCTCTGGGGGGTCGACCAGCTAGGTAAGTATGTCTACCGATACGGCAGCCTCGGCGCGATCCCGACGATCCACTTCGCGCGGTGGGTCATCCTCGACGACGGCCGGCTGCTGTTCTTCTCGAACTACGACGGCAGCTGGGAGTCGTACCTCGGCGACTTCGTCGACAAGGCGAACGAGGGGCTGACGGGCGTGTGGAGCAACACGCGCGAGTTCCCGCCCACGAAGCTGCTCGTGTTCGGCGGCGCGCGCCAGGAGGAGCGGTTCAAGGTGTGGACACGCAGGAACCAGCTGGTCACGCAGGTGTGGTACTCGGCGTACCCGGATCTATCGGTGCGCAACGTGCACGCGGCCGCGCGCCTGCGCGAGCTGTCGGTGCCGACGGCGCGCCGCGCGCTCGCGCGAGAGTGGCTGGGGCTCCTCTGATGAAGCGCGCGGACCTGCAGGCCATCGTCGCGTCCGGGTTCGGCGACCGGGGCGCCGCTCGCTACGTCTTCGTCCGCGCGCGCGCGGGCTCGACGCCCGAGGAGGTGCGGGCCGAGCTCGCGGCGCGGGCGCTGCCGCACGTCGTCTCGATCGAGAGCAACAAACCTCACGCGTTCGCGCAGCTCGCGTTCGGGCCGGGAGGGCTGCGGGCGATCGGGCTCGACGACGAGGAGCTCGACACGTTCCCGCGGGAGTTCGTGCAGGGGATGGCGCACCCGGAGCGCGCCCGCGTGAACGGCGACCGCGTCGACGAGTGGCACCTCGGCAGAGGCGGCCTCGACGTGCTCATCGCGGTGTTCGCCGGCAGCGACGGCGCGGCGCTCGCCCTCGAGCGCGCGATGCTGGACGGCGCGCGGCACCTCGAGCGCGCGTGCGAGCCGCTGGTCGCGAGCCGCCTGCCGGATCAGACCGAGCACTTCGGGTTCCGCGACGGCGTCTCGCAGCCCTCGATCCTCGGCGTGCACGGGGATCCGCGCGGGCCGGAGCGACCGGTGCCGACGGGCGAGTTCGTGATGGGGTACGAGAACGTCTACGGTCAGCTCCCAGCGGCGCCGTCGCTCTCACCGGCGCGCGGCGTCGGCCTGCCGGAGTCGCGCGTGTCGCCGGGGCGCCGCGATCTCGGCGACGGCGGCGCGTACCTCGTGCTCCGCAAGCTCGAGCAGGACGTGTTCGCGTGGCGCGCGTGGCTGCGCGAGGCGTCGCGGCCGCTCGCGGGCTACGTCGCGGATCCCGAGGCGTACCTCGGCGCGAAGGTGGTCGGGCGGTGGGCGAGCGGCGCGCCGCTGGTGACCTGCCCGCGCGCCGACGATCCCGCGCACGCGACGAAGAACGACTTCGACTACGATCTCGATCTCTCGGGGCTCGCGTGCCCGCGCGGCGCGCACATCCGGCGGACGAACCCGCGCGGCGCGCTGCCGCCGAGCCCGCCCCGCTCGCGAGCGGCGGTCGAGACGCGGAGGCTCGTGCGACGAGGGCGCCCGTACGGCCCGCCGGCAGGTGACGCGCCCGACGGCGAGGCGCGCGGCCTCGTCTTCGTGTGCCTGTGCGCGAACCTCGCGCGGCAGTTCGAGTTCGTCCAGCAGACGTGGGTCGAGGGCGTGAAGTTCGACGGCGGCTGGAGCGAGGACGATCCGCTCGTCGGCGCGCGCCGCGCGGGCGCCGATCGCTTCACCATCCCGCGCGATCCCGTGCGCTACGCGCCGCGCGGGCTGCCGCGCTTCGTCACCGCGCGCGGCGGCGGGTACTTCTTCCTGCCGGGGATGGACCGGCTGCGGTGGCTGCTCGGCGCGCGGGGTTGATCTGCGTCAGCGCGGCGGCGCGGCGGGGGTGCTAGCGCCGGAGCATGAGACGTGCTGCCCTCCGCCTCGCGCTCGCTGCGTCCGCTACGCTCCTCTCCTGCGCGAGCGACGAACAGACGGGCGCGCGGCCCACGGGCCCGGCGTACAGCGACCCCTCCGCGGGCGGCGCGACGAGCGGCGGAGGCTCCACACGACCCGGGGGCACGACAGGCTCCAGCTCGATCCCGGGCGACCTCGTGTGCGGCTTCGCCGGCTGTCAGCCGGTCGGCGGCGCGGGAAACGCGGGCGCCGGCGGTGACGCGGCAGGCGCAGGAGGCGACGCGGGCGCCGGCGGTGACACAGCAGGCGCAGGAGGCATCGCGGGCGCTGGCGGTGACACAGCAGGCGCAGGTGGCAACGCAGCAGGCGCGGGCGGCGACACAGCAGGGGCAGGAGGCAACGCGGGCGCTGGCGGCGACACAGCAGGCGCAGGCGGCAACGCGGGCGCAGGCGGCAACGCGGCAGGCGCAGGCGGGGACGCAGCGGGCGCGGGCGGCAGCGCGGCAGGCGCGGGCGGCAGCGCAGCGGGCGCGGGCGGCAGCGCGGCAGGCGCGGGCGGCAGCGCAGCGGGCGCGGGCGGGAACGCGGCAGGCGCGGGCGGCAACGCAGCGGGCGCGGGCGGTAACATGGCGGCGCTCTCGGTGGCCCACCTCTCCCTCGACGCCGGAGAGCTCAAGCTGTGCGTCGGCCCGCAAGGCGCGCCGATGACGCTGGACGTGCTGCCGGAGGGCTCCCAGGGGCAGCTCACCAGGCTGGCGTACGGGCAGGTCACCGCGCGCCTCTCGCTACCGCCGGGCCTGTACGATCTCGCCTTCGCCCCGGCGTCGGATACGTGCCCACCCTCGACCCCCCTGTTCGCCTTGCCGGAGGCCCGGCTCGACGCCGACCACGCCTATACCGTCATGGCGATCGGGCCGGTGGCCCAGGAGATGAGCCTCGTCACGACCGACACGACCACGCCCGCGCTCTCCGGCGGGCTGGTGCGGTTCGTCCACGCGTCGAGCGCGCTCTCCAGCGTCGACGTTGGCGTCGACCCGCAGGCATGGACCCCCATCTGGAGCGCGGCGTCGTACGCCTCGGTCGGCTGGGAGACGCGGCCGGCGCAGCCTCAGCCGGACGCGAACGGCTACGTCGAGCTGCCGCCGGAGGGCCACGTCTGGTGCCTCGGGCTCCCGCAGGCGACGAAGCCGAAGTACGCCACGCTGAAGCCGCTGTCGGTCGTGGCGGGCGAGATCGCGACGCTCTACGCGACCGAGGACGGACAGCAGCTCCCCATGCTGCTGAAGTGCCGCGAGGCGCCGCTCCCGACCGGTTCGTGGCTGCTCCCGTGCTCGCAGGCCGCGATGCAGCTGAACCCCATCTGACGGCGACGTCGCGGGCCCGCGATGCCTGATACGGTGGAGCTGTGAACCGCGCTCTGCTCCTCGCGCTCGCGGCGCTCGCCGTCCCTGCCTGCAGCGGCTCGTCACCCGAGGGCGAGCGCCCGACCGGTCCCGCCTACAGCACGCCCTCCGCCGGCGGCGGCAAGGGCGGCGCGGCGCAGGGCACCGCCGGCGGCGAGTCGAGCGGCGGCGCGGCGGGCGAAACGAGCGCGCTCCCTCCCGGCCTCGTGTGTGGCGTCGAGGGCTGCGAGGCAAGAGCAGGCGCGGCGGGCTCCGGTGGCGCAGGCGCAGGAGGCGCAGGAGGCGCTGTCGTCGCAGGCGCGGCGGGCGCGGGAGGCGCTGTCGTCGCGGGCGCGGGAGGCGCTGTCGTCGCAGGCGCGGGCGCAGGAGGCGCCGTCGTCGCGGGCGCAGGAGGCGCCGTTGTCGCGGGCGCAGGAGGCGCCGTCGTCGCGGGCGCAGGAGGCGCCGTCGTCGCGGGCGCAGGAGGCGGGGGAGGCGCCGTCGTCGGAGGCGCAGGAGGCGGGGGAGGCGCCGTCGTCGGGGGCGCAGGAGGCGGGGGAGGCGCCGTCGTCGGGGGCGCAGGAGGCGCGGGAGGCGCCGTCGTCGGGGGCGCAGGAGGCGCGGGAGGCGCCGTCGTCGCGGGCGCAGGAGGTGCTTTCGTCGCAGGCGCGGCGGGCGCGGGCGGCGGCGACGCGGGCTCGGCTGGCGTGGGTGGCGCGAGCGCGGGCAGCGCGGGCGTCGCAGGCTGGGGCGTCGCGGGCTCTGCAGGGACGGCCGCGACAGGCGGCGCGCCCGGCTATCCGCCGCCGACGGCGTACTGGCCACTCGACGTCGTGGAGGGCGTCGCCACCGCGGAGGCCCAGACGATCCGCGGCGCGGCGGTGGGCGACGTCAGCTCGGCGCTCGGGCTCTCGGGCGGCGCGCTGCACATCAACGCCCTCCAGTCGTACCTGTGGGCGCCATCGGGTGTGTGGACCCAGCCGCTGACGAGCGCGACGTTCTCCCTCTGGGTGAAGCCCGACGACGACTGGACGGGCCTCTTCAGCCACGATTTTCTGCGGCGCGGCACGATGTCGCTGACGCGCTACCAGGGGAACGTTCGCTTCGCCGTCGGGCCCTTCGGATCGATCGACGAGGTCTCCGTGGCTGCCCCGCTGCTCAGCGGGCGCTGGTACCACATCGTGGCGACGTACGAGTCGGGGGTCGCCATCTCGCTGTCGATCGAGGACAGCCAGACGCCCGGCTCGCCCGTGACGGGCTCGAACCAGGCCTCCTTCGGCAGCATCGACGCCGTCGGGCCGCTCGACGTGCTCCGCGTGCAGGGCGGGGCGTTTCACGCGGGAGCGCTCGACGATCTCGCCATCTTCGACGCCGCGCTCACCGCGAGCCAGCGCGCCGATCTGTTCAACCTCGGCGTGAGCGGACTGTCACCCGTGTGCCCTGCGTGCACCCCGGCCCTGGTGCCCGTGCACGCGTGGCGGTTCGACGAGCCGAGCTACGGACGAGCGACGGAGGAGCTCGCGTCTCAGCTCCCGAGCGCGACCATCGGCCTGTCGGAGGCGGTGATGGGGCGCGTGTCAGGGGCGCTGCACGTGCCGGAGCTGCTCTCGAGCGGCGGCACGTACCAGCCCGGCTCCGGCGTCGTCCTCGCGTCCCACCCGGCGCTGCACAGCCCGTCGCTGACGCTCGCGGCGTGGGTGCGACCCGACCGAGACCTCGTCCCGGCCGACACGAAGATGGCGTGGTTCGAGAGCGCCGACGTCCTCCCCAACCGAGGGTTCTGGTTCGGCTACGACCAGGGCCTCGCGCTGACCCTCGGGGACGGCATGACGGGGAACAAGCCACGACAGACACAGGCGCTCACGCTGTCGGCGGGCGACTGGCACCACGTCGCCGCGACCTTCGACGGCGCGCTCACCGCGATCTACCTGGATGGGGTGCCCGCAGGCACCTCTCCGGCGCCGTTCTCCTACTCGCCCGGCGACGCCCCGCTGCATCTCTGCGGCAACACGGCGTCGGCGATCGGGCTCCCGGTGTTCCCCGGCGCGTGCGACGAGATGGCCATCTTCTCGACCGCGCTCACCCCCGCCGAGATCCAGGCGCTCTACGATCGAGGCATCGCGGGCCAGCCGCTCTGGCCGTGACCTCGCCCGCGACTTTGGTTTGACGGCGTTCGCCCGGCGGGAGAAGCCGGCCGCGGCCGTTGCTCTTCAACACGCTCGACTACGCGAAGTTCTTCGCCGCGACCTTCGTCGTCTACTGGCTCTTGCTGCGCCACAGGGCGGCGCGGATGGTGTTCCTGCTCGCGGCGTCGTACGCGTTCTACGCGGGGTGGAACTGGCGCTACCTGCCGCTCATCCTGCTGTCGTCGTCGATGGATTTCTGGCTCGCGGCGCGCATCGATCGCGAGCCCGACCCCGCGCTCCGCAGGCGGTGGCTGTGGATCACCGTCGTCGTGAACCTCTCGCTGCTCGGGTTCTTCAAGTACTGGAACTTCACCCTCGAGTCGGTCGAGTGGGTCGCGCGAAGCGGAGACGTCCACCTCGATCTCGGGAGGTGGATGCTCCGCCTCGCGCTGCCCGTCGGGATCTCGTTCTACACGTTCGAGAGCATGAGCTACGTGATCGACGTGTACCGGCGCGACATGCCGGCCGAGCGTAGCTACCTCAGGTACCTCCTGTTCGTCGCGTTCTTCCCTCACCTGGTCGCGGGCCCGATCGTGCGTCCCAAAGACCTCCTTCCTCAGTTCGACCGGCTGCCTTCGCTCGACAGAGCCACCGGCGGGGAGGGTTTGTTCCTCGTCGCGGTGGGCCTCCTGAAGAAGGTGTGCATCGGCGACTACCTCGCGCTCAACCTCGTCGATCGCGTGTTCGACCGCACGACGAGCTTCTCGTCGCTGGAGACGCTGTTCGGCGTCTACGGCTACGCGCTGCAGATCTACTGCGATTTCTCGGGGTACACGGACATCGCGATCGGGTGCGCGCTGTTGCTCGGCATCCGCATCAACGAGAACTTCCGCAGCCCGTACCAGTCGACGAGCCTGCAGGAATTCTGGCGGCGGTGGCACATCTCGCTGTCGAGCTGGCTGCGCGACTACCTGTACATCTCGCTGGGCGGCAACCGCGGCGGCAGGTGGAAGACCTACCGCAACCTGATGCTGACGATGCTGCTCGGCGGCCTCTGGCACGGCGCCTCGTGGACGTTCGTCGTGTGGGGATTGTTGCACGGCGTGGGGCTCGCTGCCCAGCGGGCGCGCGACGATCTGCTCGGCGCGCCGAAGGGGCGGGCGGCGTGGCCGCTGCGGGTGCTGTACGGCCTCGTGACGTTCCACTTCGTGTGCTTCGCGTGGATCTTCTTCCGCGCGCCGACGTTCTCGAAGGCGGCCGAGGTGCTGCGCCAGCTCGCGGCGGGCACGACGTTCCACCCGAACCTCCCGCCGAAGCTGCTCGCGGTGATGGCGCTCGGCGCGGCGACCCACCTCTTGCCCCACGCGTGGCTGGACGCTGGCAAGCGCGGGTTCATCGCGCTGCCGTTCCCCGCGCAGGGCGTGGCGCTGTTCGGGGTCGCGCTCGCCTTGCACGAGCTGGCGGAGTCGGCGGCGCTGCCGTTCGTGTACTTCCAGTTCTAGAGGTCGTCGTCGCGCCAACCTTGCTCGTGGTACGCTCGCCCGAATGAAGCTCATGAGCGCGGGAGGGCCGCTCGTGTTCGCGTTCGCGGCGGTGGCGTGCGCTGGCAGCGAGGGGTCGAACGAAGAGCGCCCCAGAGGGCCCGTCTACAGCTCGCGCGCCGGGGGCGCGGGCGCGACGGCGGCGGGAGGCGCCCCGAGCCTCGGAGGCGGGGTTGGCGCAGGGGCCACGACAGCGGGCGTCCCGGGAGATCTTCAGTGCAACATCCACGGTTGCGAAGGTTCGGCTGCGGGCGCCGGCGGCGCGGCGGGCGCGGGGGCCGGGGGCGGCGCCGGAGGAGGTGTGCAGGCTGGCTCGGGAGGTTCGGCGGGCGCTGTGCAAGCCGGGGCGGGAGGCAAAGCGCAGGGAGGCTCGGCGGGCGCTGTGCAAGCCGGGGCGGGAGGCAAAGCGCAGGGAGGCTCGGCGGGCGCCGTGCAGGCCGGGGCGGGAGGCACTGTACAGGGTGGCACGGGAGGCACTGTGCAAGCTGCCGGCTCGGGCGGCACGACCCAGGGAGGCGCGGCGGGGGCGGGCGGCGCGGCGCAGGGAGGCGCAGGCTCGACGCAGGGAGGCTCGGGAGGCGCGACCCTGGCCACTTATCACTTTCGCTCCAACATTTCGAGGATTTCCGCGACCAGCGCCACGCGTTCGAGCCCGCGCGCGACGACCGTTGGCCCAGGTGGGCCGCCGGATGACTTCCCCGTGTAACCTCCCA
>JADLFU010000141.1 GCA_020849655.1 Polyangiaceae bacterium
CGCGTCCCCGTCACGGTGCGATCTGCTCGGCTGTCAGCGCCCAGCCGTGGGCCGCGCGCGCGCGGAGCGCGACCTCGCCGATCTCCCGGTGGTGCACGAGCCACTCGTCGTACGAGCCGCTGCGAAGCGCAGCGTCCAGCGCGGGGCGCGTCAGCCTGGCGAGCGCGTCGGCGAGCCCAGGAGGCGGCCTTCTCGCGGCCTTCACCGCGTCGAACAGTTGATCGGCCGCTCTCGCGGAGGGATGCTCATGAAAGGCGGTGGAGCCGTCAATCATCCACACTCTGCCATCGGGAGCCAGCAGGATCGCGCCGCGGAACAGGTTCGCGGTCACGTAGTCGAGCACGGAGACGCGCTGCCAATCCTCGACGGTGCGCCACGACGCGGACGGCGCCCGAGGCGCAGGCTGGGCGGCCATGCGGGACCAGCGGGCCGCCTCGGCTCCGGAGCGAGTCTTCAGGATCTCTCCGTCGGGCAAGCGCGTGATGGCGGACGCGACGCGCCCGGCGGGATCGTCCGCCAGCCCGGCGAGCTCGCCGGACGCGAGGACCGCGCCGAGCCCGCTCCGATGGTCGAGGCGTCGAGCGGTGGTCGGGACGACGTCGAGGCCCGCCTGCCTCGCGGTGCGGTAGAGCGCGAGCTGGGCTCGGTAGCGCGTGGGCTGCGCGACCGTCGCCGGGAGCCACAGCACGCGGGCGTCGCCGCAGGTGGCCTCGAAGAACGCCGGTAGAGTGTCCGAGCGTCGCGCGTCGCGGAGCGCGCACGTCGCGAGGCGCCGCTCGTCGTCGCTCTCCGTCCACGAAGGACGCGGCGGGAGGGTGTCAGTCGTCGTGGGCGGCGAGACCGGCGCGCTCGCGGCGACGTGGTCGGCCGTCACGCGGCGGCCCTCGCACCCCGCCAGCGCGGCGAGCAACGACAGGCCCGCCAGCGCGCGTCCTCTCACGGGCCGAGCACGCGATCGCGCAAGAACTTGTCGATGCGCAGGTGCACGAGATCTCGCTGCTCGAGCGGCGTCACGTGCGTGCCCCCCGGGACGAACAGCAGCTCCGCGCGCGGGATGCGCTTCGCCATCTGCTCGGACAGGTACGCCGGCGTGAAGCTGTCGCGCTCGCCCGCCACGATCAGCACCGGGCAGGTGATCTGGGGGAGGAAATCCTCGGCCGTGTGCTCCCCCGCGCCGCGCAGCATGCGCAGGAACATCGGCAGATCGACGTGCGAGAGGTGCTTCATGTACGGCAGCATGTCCTCGGGGCGGATGGTCTTCGGGTCGACCTCGCGCGCGAGGAGCGTGAGCTTCACGGCGAGCTCGCTCGGCAGGCGGCTCCACAGCGCGCGCGCCAGGCCCTCGCGCGGCGAGACTGCCTCGATCGCGCGCGGCAACAGGTCGGCGAGGATGCGGGTGCCCTTGAACGTCTCGGTGACGCGGCCGTGGCTCCCGCAGAGCAGCACGAGGCCGCGGACCTTCTCGGGGCGCAGCCGGCACGCCTCGATCGCGACCTGGCAGCCCATGCTGTGACCGAACAGCACGACGCCCGGATCTCCGAGGTGCCGGCGCACGGCGTCCGCGTCGGCGGCGAGCGTGCCCATGTCGACCGCGTCGGGATCGACGGGCGCAGCCGAGCGTCCGTGCCCCCGGTAGTGAAAGTGCGCGACCGGGAGGCGATCGGCGACCTCGTCCCAGAGGTACTTCCAGATGAACCCGTCGCAGAGGATCCCGTCACAGAAGAGCGCCGTCACCGGCCCGTCGCCGCGGCGGCGCACGTAGAGCCGCGTGCCGTCGACCCCCCGCGCGAAGCTCTCGTCGGTCGGTGGGCGCGCGCCTCCGCTACTCGTCGTCGTCGCCGTCGACATCGTTGACGCTGGGGAGCTTCTTGATGTCGAGGCGCGAGATCTTCCACGCGCGCTGGACGATCCACGACAGCGATCGATCGAGCCGCGCGGCCTCCTCCTTGATCTCGGTGAGCATCGACTCCGGGAAGTACAGGCTCTGCTTGCGCTTGTCGCTCTTGCCGTCGACTGCGCCGACCTTGGCGAGGCTCTCCTTATCCGACACGGGCTACCTCCTGGGGGCGGGGGACCTTCGCCCGCGGTCTGCTCACCATACCGGCAGCGCCGCCCTCGCGGAAGCCGATACCGCCCGGCGCCCGGCGATCGGATCGCCCTCGACGCCTGCGGCGAGATACGTAACGTGCCGCGCCGTGAAGCCCGTACCCGCGAAGTGGTCCGTCGCCGACTCCGTCGACACGTACGCCGTGCGCACCTGGGGGCAGCCGTATTTCGGCGTGAACGACGCTGGCAACGTGGTCGTGCACCCGCGCGGCGAGGGCTCGGCGAGCGCCGACCTGAAGGACCTCGTCGACGAGGTGCGCAAGCGCGGCATCGAGCCGCCGCTGCTCATCCGGTTCACCGACATCCTGCGCCACCGCGTCGAGGAGCTGAACGAGTCGTTCCTCCGCGCGATCCGCGAGGCCGAGTACCAGGGCGGCTACCGCGGCGTGTATCCGATCAAGGTGAACCAGGTCTCGAGCGTCGTCTCCGAGGTGCTGGAGGCCGGGCGACCGTTCCACTTCGGGCTCGAGGCGGGCTCGAAGCCCGAGCTGCTCGCCGTCATCGCGCTGCTCGACGATCCCGAGGCGCTCATCGTCTGCAACGGGTACAAGGACGAGGAGTACGTGACGACCGCGCTGCTCGCGTCACGCCTCGGGCGCCACGTGATCATGGTCGTGGAGAAGCTCTCCGAGCTCCGCCTCATCGCGGACGTCGCCGAGCGCGTGAAGATCAGGCCGACCCTCGGGATCCGGGTGCGCCTCTCCTCGCGCGGGTCGGGCAAGTGGGAGGCGTCGGGCGGGGACCGGTCGAAGTTCGGGCTGTCGTCGTCGGAGCTCGTCGACGCGATGGCGTTCCTCCGCGAGCGCGGGATGCTCGACTGCTTCGAGCTGTTGCACTTCCACCTCGGCTCGCAGATCAGCGCGATCCGGAAGTTCAAGGACGCGCTGCGCGAGGCGGGCCGCTTCTACTGCGAGCTGTCGCGCGCGGGCGCCACGCTGCGCTACCTCGACGTCGGCGGCGGCCTCGGGGTCGACTACGACGGGTCGCAGTCGAGCTTCGCGTCGTCGATGAACTACAGCCTCCAGGAGTACGCGAACGACATCGTGTACGGGATGAAGGAGCTCTGCGACGCGGCGAACGTCGCGCACCCGACGATCGTGAGCGAGTCGGGCCGCGCCACCGCGGCGCACCACGCGGTGCTCGTGATCGAGGTCCTCGGGGCCATCGAGTTCCGCGAGCGCGTCTCGGAGCAGCCTGGGCCGAAGGTCGCCCCTGTCGTGCACAGGCTCTACGAGGCGTACCGCGACCTCTCGCGCAAGAACATGCTCGAGAGCTACCACGACGCGCAGGACTTCAAGGAGCAGTGCCTGCAGATGTTCATCCTCGGCAACCTGTCGCTCGACGAGCGCGTCGCCGCGGAGAACCTCTACTGGGCGCTCTGTCACAAGGTGCTGCGCCTCGCGAAGGAGCTCGACGAGATGCCCGAGGATCTCGAGCACCTGGAGCGCGACCTGTCGGACACGTACTTCTGCAACTTCTCGGTGTTCCAGTCGCTGCCCGACTCCTGGGCGATCGACCACCTCTTCCCCATCATGCCGGTGCACCGCCTCGCGGAGGAGCCGACGCGGCGCGCGGTGCTGGCGGACATCACCTGCGACTCGGACGGCAAGCTCGACCGCTTCATCGGCAAGCGCGACGTGAAGGACGTGCTCGAGCTGCACCCGCTGAAGGACGACAGCTACTACCTCGGGATCTTCCTCGCGGGCGCGTACCAGGAGATCCTGGGCGATCTGCACAACCTCTTCGGTGACACCAACGACGTGCAGGTGCGGGTGCCGGAGGGCGGCGGCTACCTCATCGACAACGTGCTGCCCGGCGACACGGTGACGGAGGTGCTGAACTACGTGAGCTACTCCCGCGACGATCTGATGGCCCGGCTGCGGCGCTCGGTCGAGCAGGCGCTGCGTACAGGGCAGATCTCGCTCGACGACTCGCGCGCGCTGATGCGCGCGTACGAGCAGGGGCTGAACGGGTACACCTACCTCGAGCGCGAGTGACCGCGGGTCACGCGGCGGAGGACTCGTAGCCCTCGTCCGACAGCGCGGCCACGAGCGCGTCGGCGATCACGTGATCGCCGACCTCGACGGTCGCGCGCGCCGCTGACAGATCGACCTCCACGCGCGAGACGCCGTCGACGCCTCGCAGGGCCTCGGTGACGTGCTTCACGCAGTTGTGACAAGTCATGCCGCGGACGGACAGGGTGATCACCTTCACTTGCAGATTCCTCCTGGGAAGAGCTTGAGGATGTTGGCCATCAGCTCGCACTTGCCGTCGCTGTCACCGCCGCAGACCAGGCCGTCGATGCAACAACCCTTGAACGTCTGCAGGCCGCCGAGGCACTTGATGTCGGGGCACGCGGTCAGGCAACCCTGCGCGGAGCCAGCGGTGCCGCCGGCCTGCCCCGAGCCGGCGCCTCCGCCGCCGAAGATGTCCCCGCCGGCGCCGGCCGCGGGGGCGCCGCCCGAGGACGCGCCCGCGCTCGAGGTCCCCGCCGCGGCGCCGCCGCCGCCCGCGCTCGGCGCGCCGCCCGAGGACGCGCCGGCGCTCGACGATCCACCGGAGGACGTGCCCGCGCTCGAGGTGCCCGCGCTCGAGGTGCCCGCGCTCGCCGCGCCGCCGGCCGAGGTGCCGGCGGTCCCGCCGCTCGCCGCGCCGGACTTCCCAGCCGAGCCTCCGCCCGCGCCAGCGGTCGCCTTGCCCGCCGCGCCGCCGTGTGAGCCGCCCGCACCTCCGACGGCCGCGCCCGCTGCGCCCGCGCCCGGCGCGCCGCCTGTGGCTGCGCCCCCGCTGCCGTCGTCGGCTTCTTCGTGGATCGACGCCTGCCCCTCGGCGCAGGCGACGAGGGCGACGCACCCGAGCATGACCCAGCCGGCGGCTCGCATCTCCGCTCTACATAGCTCGCGCGCCCGCGTTCGGTACCCCAAAATGCGAGGCGGCGCGCGGCCCACCTGCGACTACATTGCGGCGAACGATGGCGGACGGCGTGCTGCTGACGGCCCACGGGACGGTCGAGACGCTCGAGGAATTGCCGGATTTTCTCGCGCGGATTCGTCGTGGCCGCCCCGCGTCGCCTGCGCTGATCGAGGAGGTCACGCGGCGCTACCGCGTCATCGGCGGCTCGCCGCTGCAGGAGACGACCCTCGCCGTCGCGCGGCGGCTCGAGGCCGCGCTGGGCGTGCCGGTCGCGGTCGGCATGCGCCTTTCGCGCCCCGGGATCGCCGACGCGGTGGCCGAACTGCGCTCGCGAGGCGTGACGCGCGCGCTGTCGCTGCCGCTCGCCCCGCAGAGCGTGCACGTCTACCACGCGGCCGTGCGGCAAGCGGCGGGCGGGCTCGCGCTGGTCGAGGCGCCGAGCTGGGGAGGGGAGCCCGCGTTCTTGCAGGCGCTGTCGAGCAAGATCGACGACGCGCTGGCGGAGCTCGCGCCCGAGCGCCGGGGCGAGGCGGCGCTGCTGCTCACCGCGCACAGCCTCCCGATGAGCGCGGTCGCGGCAGGGGATCCGTACGAGGAGCAGCTCCGCGCGATGTGTGACGGGCTCGTCGCGACGCGCGCGGAGCGGCGACGGGTCGTCGTGGGGTTCCAGAGCCAGGGGATGGACGGCGGAGCGTGGCTCGGCCCCGACGTCTCGGCGTGCCTCACGGAGCTCGCGCGCGCGGGCGTGCGGGACGTCGTGGTGTCGGCGGTCGGCTTCGTCGCCGAGCACATCGAGACGCTCTCCGATCTCGACGTCGAGGCGCGGGCGCTCGCCGCGGCGCTCGGGCTCGGCTTCGTGCGCGCGCGCTGCCTCGACGCCGACCCCATGTTCGTCGACGCGCTCGCGGTCCTCGCGCGCCGACACCTGGCACAGGGACGCGACAGCGCTGTCAGCGTAGAGGCGACGCCGGCGCGTCGTTGATGGCGCGCAGCGCGGCTGGCACGATGGTTGATAAGGCGGACGACATGCGAGCTCCACGGATCGTCGCGGTGTGGGTCGTGGCGCTGGCGGGCGCGGCGGTGGCGTGCGGAGCGGAGGGCTCGACCCTCGGGAGCGGCGCCTCGGAGGACGCCTCGCCGAGCGGCGCTCCCGGCGCAGGCGGCGGATCGGGCGCGCTGCTCCCGGGCGGAGGCGCGGCCGGCTCGCCGCTGCCTCCCGAGCGCGAGATCGAGCAGCGGTACCAGGCGCCGGTCGCCTCGAAGCGCTTCGTCTGGGTGGCGAACCCGACGAGCGGCCGCGTCGCGTTCGTCGACGCGGCGACCGCGGAGGTGAGCCTCGTGGAGGCCGGCAATTCTCCCACCACCGTGGCCGCGCTGCCCGGCGCCGACGACGCCGCGATCGTGCTGAACGCGCTCTCGAAGGACGCCACGGTGATGCGCGTCGGCGCGGAGGGGATCGCCACCCGCCGCGTCGCCGTGCCGTCCGGGGGCAACGCGTGGGCGGTCTCGCCGTCCGGTGCTCGCGCGATCGCGTGGACGAACGCGAAGCTCCTCGAGCACGCCGATCCGCTCGACGGCTACCAGGACGTCACCGTCGTCGATCTGTCGCAGGGGGCCGAGAAGAGCGTGACGCTCTCCGTCGGGTATCGCCCGACGCGCGTCGCCTTCGGCGCGGACGCGGCGCGCGCGTTCGTGGTCAGCCAGGACGGCGTCTCGGTGATCGATCTCTCCGGGGAGCCGCGGGTGGCGTCCAACGTGCGCCTCACCGATCCGGGGAAATCCCTCGACGCGGACGACGTCGTCGTGTCGCCTGACGGCGCGCGCGCGATCGCGAGGCGCCCCGGTGAGAAGGGCGTCGCCGTGGTCGATCTCGCGTCGGGAGCGCTCGCGGTCGTCTCGCTGGCGTCGGCGCCCACGGACGTCGAGCTGTCATCCGACGGCACGACGGCGCTCGTCGTGCTGCGCGAGACGGGGGAGGTCGCGTGGGTGCCGCTCCCGGGGGCGATCGGCGACCCCAACCTCGTGGTGAAGAAGAAGATCGCCGACACCGGGCAGACCATCGGCTCCGTCGTCGTGGCGCGCACGGGCGCGCGCGCGTTCCTGTATTCCTCTGCCGTGCCGGAGGCGCGCATGTCGGTGATCACGCCGGGCGATCCGGCGCAGGCGCCGATGCACCTCTTGCTGCGCGCGCCGGTGGGCGGGGTGTTCTCGAGCGACGACGGCGCGAGCGCGCTCGTGCTGCACGACAAGCCGCCGACGCCGATGAGCGGCGCGCCCGCCACGAGCTATGTGGCGGCTTTCAGCCTCGCCCTGACGACGACCGGGGCGCCCCCGAAGGTGCAGGGGCTCGACGCGAAGCCCGTCGCGGCGGTGATCTCGCCCGGCGGAGATCGCGCGCTCGTCGCCACCGGCGCCGGCACCTCGGGCCCGTTTCGCGCGTACCTGGCGCGCCTGCCGAGCCTGTCGATCGAGACCTTCGAGCTGCCGAGCGCGCCGATCTCCGCGGGGCTCGTGCCGGCCGCGGGCAAGGCCTTCATCGCGGAGCAGCACCCGGAGGGGAGGCTGTCGTTGATCGATCTCGAGGGCGGGGCGATCAAGACGATCACCGGGTTCGAGCTCGCGGCGAAGGTCGTCTACGGGGGCGCGAAGTGAGGCGCGTCGCCGTGGTCGCGCTGGTCGCGTCCCTCGCCCCCGCGTGCGGGCACCGGGAGGAGTTCTGGGACGAGGCGGCGCCCGACGCGGGCATGGCCGCCGCGACGGACGGCGCCGTCTACGTGGTCGACGCGCCCGCCGAGCGGCTGGTGGAGCTCTCCCTCGGCGGCGCGTCGTCGCTCGAGCTGAGGTCCTTCCCGCTCGGGCGCACGCCGGTCGTCGCGGTGTCCACCCCCGACCGGTCGAAGGTCGTGGTGCTCACGCAGGGCGACGTGCCCCGGACCCGCCCCGACGACCAGGCGCCTGCGCTCACCGCGGCGTCGCGCGAGGGCGCCGTCACGTACCCGCTCACGGAGCCGCGATCCTCGCTGGTGCTCGATCCGGCGAGCGAGTTCGCGATCGTCGGCGCGGCGGCGAACGACCAGTTCGTGACGAACCCGAACGATCTCGTGATCGTCGACCTGCGCCGCGGCGTCGCGCCCGACAACCCGCGGGCCCACTCTGTGCGCAGCTTCGGCGGCAGGCCCGCGTTCGTGACGACGCTGCCGGCGCTCACGCTCCCCGGCGGCGAGCGGCGCAGGCTGCTGCTCACCGAGAGCGAGCGAGAGCTGGGCCTGGTCGATCTGGAAGACCCGGCGCGCGGCGAGATCACCGTGCGTCTCACGCCGAGCGGCGGCCGGCTCGCGCCAGGGCTCGTCGCGTCGAGCGACGGAGACCCCGCGCGCGACGACGACGCGCGCGTCGCTGCGCTGCTCGGCGACGAGGGCACGATGGTCGTGGTCGAGCTCTTGCCGCCGACCTCCGCGTCGCAAGGCGCGGTACGAGCCTTCCCGACGCTGGTCTCGCTGCCCGCGGTCCCGAGATCGATCGCGTTCGTCTCGACCGATCTCGGCCCGCGCATCGGCGCGCTCTTGCCGACCCGGCGCTCGCTCGCGCTCGTCGATCCGGCGACGTACGCGGTCTCCGAGGTCGATGTGGTGCGCGCGTTCGACACGATGACGCCGGCGCCCGCGGCGGCATCGACCGGCGTCGCGTTCGTGCTGACGGGCGCGGTCGCCGAGGTCGCGCTGCTCTCGCTCGCCGACACGGCGGGCAAGCCCTATCGGAGCGTCGAGTCGCTCGCGTTGCCCGCGCCCGCGACGCGCGTGCTGCCGTCCTCGGGCGACGATCCGAGGGTGGTCCTCGAGCTGCAGCAGGGAGGGTTCGCGGTGCTCGATCTGGCCGCGCGCGCGGTCGCGCCGCTCTCCACGCGCCAGGGCGCGAAGCTCCGCCGGACCGGGGACGGCGCGCACGCGATCGCCTTCTCACCAGGAGGTCAGAGCCTCGCGTCCGTGCCGATCGACGATCTGCACCCCGTCAACGTCTTCCTGTCGCGGCCGATCGCGACGGTGTTCGACGTCGCGCGGCCCGGCGGCGATCGCGCGATTCTAGCGCTGCACGGGCAAGGCGCGCTCGGCGTCACCGTGCTCGACGCCGCCCACCCGTCGCTGTCGGCGATGACCGAGTACGTCGCGGTGCTCACCGGCGAGGGCGGGCGATGAGCGCCAGGTTCTCGGTTCGCGTCGCCGCTGCCCTCTCGCTCGTAGCGGCCTCCGCCGCGGGACAATCGAGCGACCTGCCCGCGCTGCCCGCGGGAGCGCCCGTGCCGCTCGCCCCGCCGCCCGCTCCGGGGGTGTACGCGCCGGCGCCGCCCGAGCCCGCCCCGGTCGTCTCGCCGGCTCCGCCTGGCCCTCCGCGTGCGGCGCTGCGGTTCGGCGCGGAGGTCGGGTGGCGCACGCAGCGCATCACCAGCCGCGGCTACGATCCCTTCTCGCGCGACGACTGGCACGGCTTCAGCTCGATCTCCGGCTGGTACGTGGCGCTGACGCGCGGGCCCTGGTCGCTCGCCGCGACGGGCGGGTGGGATCTCGGCATGTCGACCTCGACGGCGCGCGAGCAGCCGACGAGCCTCATGATGCACAGGCTGTGGGCGGCGCCCGAGGCGAGGCTCCAGGTGGCACGGCTCGGGCACCTGCTGCTGCGCGCCGGGCCCTCTGTCTGGCACCTGCGCGCCGAGCTCGACGACGAGGGCCTGGTCGCGCCGCTCGTGCGCCGTCCGTGGAAGGTGGGCGCGGACGTGGCGGCGGGCGCGCGCGCGCGCGTCGTCGAGTTTCGAGATCCGCGCGGCGCGTGGCTGGTCGGCTTCGTCGGCGCGGAGGCGGGCTACGCGTACGTGCCGAAGGTGGACCTAGGGCTCGCGCCGAAGGCGCGTGACGTCGAGCCGCGCGACGTGCGGGGCCTGCGCCTGCCCAGCCTGGACGCCAGCGGCCTGACGGTGCGCTTGACCGTGTCAGGGGCGTTCTAGCGGCGACAGCGTCGGATCGGCGCTGGCGTCGCGAGCCCAGCGGGCCACTCGCGCGCGACCCAGGTGGCGAGGACTCGTAGGCCGAGAGCGCGAGCGCCCGCTCGCCTCCTTGAATGGTCTACGGTGACGCACATGATCCGTCTCCCGACCGCCGCCCTCGCCGCGCTGCGAGCGCGCCTCGCGGCGGTGGCGGCGCGGCCGTCGCTCACCCCGTCCGCGTCGACCCCGGGCGCCGAGATCGACGCCGCGATCGTCGAGGAGCTCGCCCCGCTCTCGGACGCGATGGTGCTGATGATGGCGGCGGACGGCGACCTCGGCGCGGCGGAGCGCGACGTCGTGCGAGGGGCGCTGCGGGAGCTCGACGATCGAGTGCGCTCGCGGCACGTCGAGGCGCTCGTGCAGTCGTCGCGCGACGCGCTCCTGCGCCTGGGCAGCGAGGGGCTGCGGGAGGACATCGCCCGCGCGCTCGGCGGCGACCCTGCCCGCGCGGAGGTCGCGCTCGTGCTCGCCGCGGCGGTCGCGTACGCGGACGGCGAGATCGCGGAGGCGGAGGACGCGACGATGAACTCGCTGATGTCGAGCCTCGGCGTGTCTCCGGCGCGCGTGCGGGCGCTGCTCGGCGCGCTCGAGCGGGTCGACTCCGCGCTCTTGCGCGACGCGAAGGCCGATCCGGCGGATCTGCTCGTGCACGCCGCGCTGCACCTGCGGACGCCCGAGGATTTCGAGCGCCTCGCGGCGCGCGCGGCGCGCGAGGTCGTGTCGACGCCGCTCCGCCTGTACGGAGCGTACGTGCACGCGCTCGACGCCATCCTCGACACACAGAGCGCGCCGGCCTCGGTCCCGGCGGCGGCCGTCGAGGCGCTCGTGAGGCTTGTGGACGGGCTCCCGCAGCACCGCACCCCGCGGCTCGATCGGGCGCGCGCCTCGCTCGGGCAGCTGGCGACCGCGCTCGGGGGGCTCGCGGTCGCGCGCTCCACCCGCGAGCTCGTCGCCGGGGAGTTCGACGCGCTCGACGCGGCGCTCGCGGGGCTGTCGTCGTTCACCGCGAAGGCGCTCGCGAGGGTGGGCGCGGGCGAGCGACGGGCCTACGCCGAGGGCGCTTTCGCCGACGTCGGGCGCCTGCTCGCGGACACGGGAGAGGCGCGCTCGACCGCGTCACTCCGCGCGTCGGAGGCGCTCCAGCGGCTGGGAGAGACGTTGCCCCCCGCGCTCGCGACGGCTGTCTCGCTCGTGCTCGGGCGCGTCGTCGCGCTGCCCCGCGCGGCGGACGGCGCGCCAGATGCGCCGCCGGAGGCGCGGATGCCCGAGTGGGTGCCGGCGTCGCGCGTGCTCGGCGGCTTCCGGCTGCTCTCACCGCTCGGCAGCGGCGGCTCGGGCAGCGTGTTCGTCGCGGTGCGCGCGAGCGACGACGGAGATCCCGAGGAGCGTTTCGCCCTCAAGGTGCCGCAGTACGACGCGGTGGCCGCGCGCGCCGTGTCGGAGTCGGAGTACCTCGCGGTGTTCAAGCGAGAGGCCGGCGCGTTGCTCGCGGTGCCCGAGCACCCCAACCTCGCCGCGTTCGTCACGTTCGACGCGCGCAGCCGCCCGAAGCCGCTGCTCGTGATGGAGCTCGTCGACGGCGTCGACTGCCAGACCCTGCTCGGTCGCAGGGCCCTCGATCTCCCGGCGGCGCTGCGTGTGCTCGACGACGTGCTCGCCGGGCTGTGCGCGATGCACGACGCCGGCGTCGGGCACCTCGACGTGAAGCCGTCGAACGTCGTCGTGCGGCCGAGCGGCGCGGCTGCGCTCGTCGACTTCGGGCTCGCGGGGCGGCACCTCCGGATCGGCTGCGCGACGCCGGCGTACGCGTCGCCCGAGGTGTGGGGCGTGGTCGACGGCGGAACCCCCGCGACCGCTGATGCGTATTCATTCGCGTGCCTCGCCTTCGAGCTGCTCTGCGGCGCGCCGCTGTTCCGGTCGACGAGCGCGGTCGCGCTGTTCGCCGAGCACGCGGCGCACGACGGCGGGCCCGAGGCGGTGAAGGCGCTCGAGGCAGACGTCGCCACGCGCGCGCTCGGCGGGTGGGTCGGCGGGCTGCTGCGCCGTGATCCCGCCGCGCGTACGCCGCTCGTCGACGCGCGCGCGAGCCTGTCCGAGGTGGCGCGGTCCCTCTCCGGCCGCGCCTGGCCGCTGGGGACGGCGCGATGAGCCCCGCGACGACGCGCCGGGTGCTGGTCGCGCTGGTGGCGCTCGCGGGGCCTGTGATCCTGGGGCTCGATCTCGGCGTGCGGGCGCTCTTGATGTCGATGCAGCCCGAGGACGTGCGCGAGTTCCTGGCGGGCGAGGTGACGCGACTCGCGTGGTACTGCGTGCCTGCGCCCGTCGTCGGCGCGCTCGCGGCCTTCGTCGCTTACCCGCGGCTGCGGGCGAGGTTCACCGGCCGCGCGGGCGGCGATCGGGTCGGGGCCGATCTGAAGGCGCTCTTCGTCACCGCGAGCTTCATCCAGCTGCCGGCGCTGCTCGGAGACTTGAGCGTGATGCTCGGCGCGCGGCTCACCCCCGCGCTCCTGATGACCTCGTTCTCGACGCTCGCCGTGCTCGCGCTCGCGGCGTTCGCGGGCGCCCGCGCGGCCTGATCGGCTAGCGTGGCCCCCGATGCCCGCGAGCGATCCGTCGAGCTGGCCCTGGCACCACCTCAACAGCCCGCTCCACCAGTGGGACGTGATGCCGTCGTTCCTGCTCGGCGAGCACGCGTTCATCCTGCTCGCGCTCCTGTGCCTGTGGCACGCGACCCGCCAGGGCGAGGGGCGTCGCCGGCACGTGTTCGTGTGGGCGGCGGCCCTGCTCGCGGGCACGGCGAACGATCTCTTCTTCATGGCGCTGCCGCTGGTCGACAACTTCTGGCAGGCCCAGGCGACGTGGATGATCACGGCGCGGCTGCCGCTCTACATCCCGTGCGTCTACGTGTGCTTCCTGTACCTGCCGACGGTGAGCGCGTGGCGGCTGGGGCTGCCGTGGTGGGCGCGCGCGCCGGCGAGCGGCCTCTTCGCGATCGCGTTCTACGCGCCGTACGACGTCGTCGGCGCGAAGTTCCTGTGGTGGACGTGGCACGACACCGATCGCCCGATCGCCTCCCGGCTGCTCGGCGTCCCGATCGGCAGCACCGTCTGGGTGATCGTGTTCGCCGCGACCTTCGCCGCCATCGTGGGCCGGGTGACCGACGCCGATCCATCCATGCGACCGCGCTCTCTGGCGAAGGGCACCGCGCTCGTCGCGGCGCTCACGACGCCGACGATGATGCTCCAGATGGCGCCGCTGCAGCTGCTCGACGGGGGCGCGCCGGGGCCGCGCGGGCTGGTCGCGATCGTGGCCGCGTACGCGGCGCTCCTCGTCGCGGGGGCGCGCCGCGCGCGCGCCGAGCCGCCCGCGGCGATGGACGGGGCGCTGTTCGGCGGCGTGGCGGCGCACCTCGCGCTGCTCGCCGGGATCATGGTGGTCGCGCGCCCCGAGGCGCACAGGAGCGAGAGCGCGCACCAGACGTACGGGGCGTGCCACGTCGAGGCGAAGGATCTGAGCGGCAACGTCCGGTACGCGTACCTGTGCGCGGCCGACTTCGACGAGGACTTCACGTTCGCGTGCGCGCCGCCGCCGGCGGAGGGGCAGGGGTGGTACACGGTGTGTGGTAAACCTCACGATCGCTACATGCGCATGGTGCTGGCCACGTCGGCGATGGCCGCGCTGGGAGCGGCCGTGTACGGCGCGGCGCTCGTGGGACGAGCGCGCCTGGCGCGCGAGGCGGCGCGCGCGTGATTTCGCCGCTCTCTCGCCTGCGCGACGCGCTCCGCCGTGTCCTCGAGGGCAAGCCGGAGGTGGTCGACGGGTTGTTGATCGGCGCGCTCGCGGGCGGCCACGTGCTGCTCGAGGACGTGCCGGGGGTCGGCAAGACGACGCTCGCGAAGGGGCTCGCGCGCGCGCTCGAGGTGAGCTTCGCGAGGGTGCAGCTCACGCCGGATCTGCTGCCGAGCGACATCCTCGGGGCGCAGGTGCTGAACCCCCGCGACGGCACGCTCACCTTTCATCGAGGCCCCGTCTTCACGCACGTCTTGCTCGCCGACGAGCTGAACCGCGCCTCGCCGCGCACGCAGTCGGCGCTGCTCGAGGCGATGAGCGAGGCGCAGGTCACGGTCGACGGGCAGACCTACCCGCTGCCGTCGCCCTTCCTCGTGGTCGCGACGCAGAACCCGGCGGACGCGGCCGGGACCTTCCCGCTGCCGGAGGCGCAGCTCGACAGGTTCTTGCTGCGGCTGTCGGTCGGCTATCCGGCGCCCGACGCGGAGCTGCGCATGCTGTACGCGCACCAGCGAGGCCTGCCGCTCGACGACGTGCCGCGCGCGCTCTCGGCCGCGGAGCTGCTCGCGCTCCAGGCGACCGTGCGCGACGTGAGGGTGACCGAGGACGTCGCGAGGTACGCGCTCTCGATCGTCGCGGCGACGCGCGCGGCCCCGTCGCTCGAGCTCGGCGCCAGCCCGCGAGGGGCGCTCGCCTTGTTCCGCGCGGCGCAGGCGAGGGCCACGCTCTCGGGGCGCGACTACGCGACGCCCGACGACGTGAGCGCGCTCGCCGTCCCGGTGCTCGCGCACCGCGTGAGGATGAGCCCCGACGCGCGCTACGGCGGGGCGACGCCCGAGGTCGTCGTCCGACAGCTCGTGTCCGCCGTGGACGTCCCCACGTGAGCGCCCGCGCGCGCCGCGTCGACTGGGCGAAGCTGGGCGACGAGCTCTCCCGCATCAACCGCGTGCTCATCCCGAAGACGCGCGCCGAGAAGGATCGCTTCGACCGCTCGCTCGCCGCGCGGATCGTGCGTCGCCTCGCCGTCGCGACCGAGCGGCTCTCGCCGGAGGGGCAGGCGCTCGCGGGGGTGGCGGCGCTCGCGGGGCTCGCCGCGATCGATGTGCGGAGCTCCGAGGTCTACGTCGCGTGGGTGGCGATCGTCGCGCTGCTCGGGGCCAGCCTCGCGCTCTCTCCGCTCGTCGCGCTCCGCGGCGTGCGCCTCGAGATCACCGGGCCGCGGCGCGTGGCGGTCGGCGAGGAGGCGCGCGTCACCGTCACGGTGCGCAACGACGGCCCGCGCGCGGCGTCGTCGATCCTGGTGCGCGGGCCGTGGCTCCCCTGGGATGGCGTGTGGACCCGCCGCGCCGCGGGCGTGCCGCTCGTCGAGCCCGGCGCGAGCGCCCGCGTCGAGCTCGGTGTGCGCCTCTCGTCACGCGGGGCGCACGTGATCTCGCCCGTGTCGGCGCGGTCGATCGTCCCGCTCGGCCTCGCGTTCGGCCCGAGACTGCTCGGCGCTCCGCTCCGGTTGCTCGTGGTGCCGAGGGTCGCGCGCGTCGCGTCGCTCCGGTGGACCGAGCGCGAACGCCTCCGTCGCGGTGACCGCCCGGACGCGCGCGCCGCGTCGGACGCCCGCGAGCTCACCGGCGTGCGGCCGTATCGCGCGGGCGATCCCGTCCGCGATCTGCACGCGCGCACGTGGGCGCGGGTGGGCGAGCCGGTGGTCCGCGAGTACCGCGAAGCGCCCCCCGCCCGCGTCGCGCTCCTGCTCGACACCCACGCGCCTCGCTCACCCGGCGAGCTCGAGGCCGCCGTGTCGCTGACGGCCGGCGTGGCCGCGCGGCTGCTCGCGGGCGGGGCGAGCGTCGAGGCGCTCCTCGTGGGCGACGCCGTGCACGGCGGGGATCCCGCGCGCCGCCTGGAGACGCTCGACGCGGTGCTCGATGTCCTCGCGCTCGCCGACGCCGGGCGCGCGATCGATCCCGACGCTGCGCTGCGCGCCCTCGCCCGCTCGTTGCCTTCGCTGTCGGGCGCGGTGCTGGTGACGACGGTGTGGGATGCGCCCCGTCGCCAGCTCCGTCGCCGGCTCGCGGCCGCGGGGATCCTCGTCGTCGCGCTCGCGGTGGGGGAGGGGGCCGATCCAGATGTGAGGTTCGTGTCCCGCGGGCCGCTCGCGCGTGGGGAGGCGCTGGCCTTGTGATCGCGCGCGGCTGGCAGGTGGCTCCGGCGATGATCGTGGCGCTCTCGTTCGCGTGGGCCTCCAGGCTCCCGGCCGCGCCAGCCGCGGCCGCGCTCCTGCTCGTCGCCTCGGTGGCGACGCCGCGGCGGCTGCCGTTCGACCGGGCCACGTCGCGGCTCGCGGCGGTGGTCGTCGCGGTCCTCGTCGCGGCGGGGGTGCGCGCGGCCGACCTCGGCTCGAGCGGAGATGGCATGCGCGCGGCCGCGTTCGGGGTGGGGCTCGCGCCGCTGGCGGTGCTCGCGCTGAGGCGCCTCACGCTCGCGCCGGAGGGGGGGCTGCCGGTCGACGTCGCGCTCTCCTTCGTCACGCTGCTCGCGTGTGGCGCCGCGCGCCCTGGGCCGCCGTACGTCGTCGCCGTCGCGCTCTTCGTCGTGGCGGTGGTCGGGGCCTCTCGCGCAGACGCAGGGCTGCGCCCGTCGCTCGCGCGGGTTCCGAGGTGGTCTCGGGCCCTCGGCGTGGCGGTGCTGGCGACCGCGGCCGTCGGTGCGGGGGCGCTGGTCGCGGCGTCGCGGCCCGCGGCGCGCTACCTCGAGGCGCGGTTCAGCCAGCTGATGTTCGATCGCTGGTCGCAGCGCACGGGCTTCACGGAGTCGGTGCGCCTGGGTCGCGTGACGAGGCTGCACGCGTCGCGTGCGGTCGTGCTGCGGCTGTCGGGGCCGCGCGTGACCCACCTGCGAGGCGTCGCGCTCGATCACTACGAGGACGAGCGGTGGAGGCGTGAGGCGATCGAAGAACCGTCGGAGATCGCCGTCCCGATCGGTCGCCCGGCCGGCGCCGACGTGGTCGAGGTGCGGCTCGCCCGCGTCGAGGGAGATCGCCTCTTCGCGCCGCTCGACGCGGCCGAGGTGTCGAGCCCCGCGGGCGCGCTCCGCGTGGACAGCATGGGCGCGCTCCGGCGCCACGCGAGCGAACGAGCGCAGGTGCTGTGGTTCCGTCCGGGGGCGCGCGACGCGCTCCCTGTCGCGCCGCCTCGGGACGCTGATCTCCAGGTACCAGCGGAGCTGAGGGAGCCGCTCGCCGCGCTCGCGCGCGAGTGGGTGCCGGAGGGCGCGTCCCGCGAGCGAGCGCTGGCGGAGATCGAGCGCCGGCTCCTCGAGGGATACTCGTACTCGGCCAGCTACTCGCGCCGCACGAGGCTCGACGCGGTCGCGGAGTTCCTGCTGGTGTCCAGGACCGGTCACTGCGAGGCGTTCGCGAGCGCGATGACGCTGCTCGCGCGGAGCGCCGGCGTCCCCGCGCGCCTGGTCGTGGGGTACCGCGTGGGCGAGCGAAACCCGATCTTCTCGCACTGGGTGGTGCGCGACTCGAACGCGCACGCGTGGGTCGAGGCGGCCGGCAGCGACGGCGTGTGGCGCACGTACGATCCCACGCCGATGGGCGCGCTCCCGCAGGATCTTCCGCACGACGAGGAGGGTCTCGACGCGCTCGGCGAGTCGCTGTCCACGCTGTGGTCGCGCATGGAGGGCTGGCTGTCGGAGCGCAGCGTCGGGGAGTTCTCCGTCGCCGCGGTCGCCGGCCTCGCGCTCTTCGCCGGCCTGCGTCTCCGGCGCGCCTCGCGCGCGCGCGCCACGACGAGGCCCGGCGCGGGGTACTCGCGCCCGCTGGACGCCTTCGTCGCGCTCGAGGCGCTGGCGGCCGCGCGCGGCCTCGGGCGGGGCAGGGCAGAGACCCTGGAGCGCTGGGCCGATCGGCTGCCCGGAGACGTGGGCGTCGCCGTCCGGGCGTACGCGGCGCACAGGTACGGCGGAGATCGCGACGAGGGGGAGGTCGTCGCGAGCCTCGCCCAGGCGCAGGCGTGGATGGCGGGCGGGCCGGGCTGACGGTGTGTCAGTACCAGGGCCAGGATCCGCCAGGCGTCGGCAAGGGGACGAGCAACGAGCAATGTCCCAGGTCACCGCACGTCTTGGAGTGAAAGCACGCCTCCGACGGGCGCCGCGCGTCAGGGTCCCGGTACCGGGAGTAGCGAGTGAAACAGCTGAGCACCAGGTCTCCCGTCCGCCCAGGCTTGTCCTTGTAGATGTCCGGGCAGGTCTCCACCCAGTCATTCACGCAGGTGGCCGTCCAGTCGCGCGTCGGCTGAGGCAGCCGCTCGAGGAGGCCCGGTTCCATCGACATCCGCATCCAGCCGTGGCCCTGACGCGCGTCGCCGCCCAGCTCACAGTCGGGGTCGTCCTTGAAGTCGGCCACGTACTGGAGCATGAACCGCGCGAGCGCGGGCTCGAAGGTGCCGGTTCCCTCGGCCTCGCGCTGGCACGAGGCGAGGCAGGCGTCCGTGTCGAAGGGGCCCCACTCCGGCGGGTGCCTGGGGCCGTCGAAGCAGCTGCGCACGGTGGCGCAGGCGGGTTCGCACAGCGACCTGTACGAGGTCACCGCGCCCGCGCCGCCGGCGCTCCCGCCCGTCTGTCCAACGTCGGACGACGAGCCGCCGCACGAGGCGACGACGACGAGGAGCAGCGAGAGGGCGGAGAAGAGAGGCCTTGGTTCGTGGGTCATCTTCGGCTCCTCAGTGCGTGGGGATCTCGTCGAGGCTCATCTTCAAGCTGATGGAGCCGCGGGTCGAGGTGGTGGAGAACTGGATGGGGTCGGCGCTGGTGGCGGTGAAGTCGACCCAGCCCGGTACGGGGTACGACAGCCCGCTGCCCCAGTCGTAGGCCCGCAGGACCACGTTGCCCGTGCCCCAGCGGATGCCCATGTACGCCGATCCCCCCGCGTCGGTCACCGGGATCTGGTCGTCACCGGAGGTCGAGTCGGCGTCCCACAGGCGCACCGCGCCGAGGAAGGTCACGTCCGCGCCGGCGTGGCCCCGAGCGACCCACCAGTCGCTCATGCACGCGAGCGGCGCGCTGGCCTGGCTCTCGCCCTCGCAGACGGCGCCGTTTCGCTTCCCCACCAGGGCGCACGCCGAGGTCGTGCACTCGAAGTTGTTCAGCTGCGGGTAGAGATCGAGCTCGCCACACTCATAGCAGTCGGCGTCGACGCCGGATGCGCTGGTGACGTGCAGCGACCAGCTGTGTCCCCACTCCGGGTGGTACCTGGGAGGCTCACGGAACGGCACGAGTTCGAGGCGGGAGACGACCGGCTTGTGGTCGGAGAGACGACCGTTCTCGCCCGGGCCCATGGCCCCGTCCTTCTGCGGCCACGGGCTCTGCCAGACGTCCTCGCGCTCCGCTGGCCTGGCGAACATCCAGCGCTGCTGCTCGACCGCCGGCGAGGCGGCGCCGCTCCACCCGAGGTCCACCGGTGGGCGGACCAGGATGTAGTCGAAGCGCTGCCCAGCGACCATGGCGTCGGTCCCAATCCACGTGCCCGTGTCGGCGGTGGCGAGCGCATCGAACGGGAACCGCTCACGCAACAGATCGGCGTGGTCGATGTCCCAGTCGAACCCGTACGGCTCGGGCCACGGCGTCACCCGGTCGTCGTCCTGGGTCGTCGCGAGCACGGTGGTCACGGAGGAGAGGCCGAGGCGCCGCATCATGCCCTGGTACTCGGTGCCCGGCGAGACGACGAAGGGCCCCTGGCCGTTGATGTTGAGGTCACCCATGACGATCGAGGGCCGGTCCTTGGCCGCCTTGGAGTCGATGTAGCGGTTCATCGTCACCAGCTGGTTGGCCCTGATGTCGTCGTCCTCCTCGCCGCAGTTGGGCATCGACTGCAAGTAGACGCCGCCGGCGGCCAGGCGGCTCCCCCAGTCACACAGGGTGGCGTCGGCGTTGAGGTGGGTCGTGAACACGTCGAGCCACTCGTCCTGGGCGCCGGTGCAGCGGCCCGGGCAGTCCGGCGCGGGGGCGCCGAGCCACAGACGCGACCACAGCACGCCCTTCGCCTTCGTACAATCCTCGCCTCGACACTCCGGTCGTGGCTGCTTGGTGCCGGGATCCTCCGCGTCCCCGTCGAAGACCCTCCACCCGCCGTCGGCCTGCGGGAAGCTGGAGAGGAGGTAGACACCGCCGTGATCGGGGTCGGTGTCGGCCGTGCCGGGCGGCACGGTCACCAGGCACTCGCCGCCGATCTCGTCCGCGGCTGCCTGGACCAGGCCCTCGGCCGAGCTTCGGGCGTCGCCGAGGGCCGACCACACGGTCTGCGTGTCCGGGTGGACAGGTGGGCCGTGCTTGAGGAAAGGGGGCTTGCCGAGCTGCGCCCGCTCGAGGTTGGCGGCCGACACCAGCGCGTCGAGCTCCTCGTCGTCCCACGCCTCCTGGACGGCGACGATGTCGTACGGCGCGAGGAACCTCCCGATCTTGGCTGGATCGACCCCGGAGTCTCGAAAATGGGGCGTGCCGGTGGAGAGGTAGTCCCCCATCGTCTCGAAGCAGTCCATGTAGTCAGTGAACCGCTTGACGTTGAACGTCATCAGCGACAGCGCGCGGCCCGCGGGTTTGTGGAAGTCGAGCGTCGCCCACAGGTCTCGGCGGGTCTCCGTGTAGTCCCCGGCCGAGTCGCGCGCGTACTCCTCCGGCCAGGCGCCGTGTGCCTCGCGGACCAACTGCGGGATGGTGGCCCCCAGGTCGACCCAGGAGTAGGTGCGCACGGCGAAACCCAGGGCCTCCGGGCTCACCGGTCCGACCCTGCCGGCCGCGCGGATGTCGATCGTCAGCTCGAAGTCGACGCGCTTCATCCCCGGCGAGGCCTCCTTCTCCCGCCAGTCGGCGGAGAACTCACACCCGATTTGTCCCTCCCGACACCTGGTGGGGACCCAGGTCGTGGGGTCGAAAGTCGGGATCAACCGCCTCGCCTGGTACAGCCTCGGGGGCTCCTGCCCCAGCGCATCGAGCCGAAACCGAACGGCGCGGTCTTCAGCCCCGGCGTACCGGCCTCGCGCTTCGGTCGGGTAGGTCGCTCCTCGTCTGGCGTCGAGGTAGACCCACAGCTCGGGAGCTCCCCGCCCCGGCGGCGGGACTTGCACCGGGATGCCCTCGCCCATCACGCGCAGGGTCGAGCGCTGGGCGTTCACCGTGACGTACAGCTTGCCAGTCGCGTGGAGGCCGGGATCGGTGAAGGGGAGCTCCACCGCGCCCCAGTACTCGTGCTTGCTGCGCAGCGCATCGACGGCGGCGGGCCCCGGGACCTCGACAGGCGGCACCGCCACATGCTTCACGCCCGACAGCTCCCACGCTCCCGACGTCTCGGCCAGGTCTTCGTCCGACACCGACGTGTCCGGCGATTCATCCCCGCAGCCGGGGACGGCCGCCACGAACGTCACACCAGCGAGCAGCGGCAGCGCGCCCAACGAGCGGCGCAGCGCTTGCTTGCTTGCTTGCTTGCTTGCTTGCTTGCTTCATGTCAAAATGAGGATTTACCTTTTGCGCGCCGGTGTCAAGTCTCTTCTCCCCCTCCTCGTCTCACCCGATATTTCTCACCTTCGCGCGCCACCACCGCCGACCTACCGACCCATCGCCTCCGCCACGATCATCTCCACGAGCCTCCCATACGTCTCCGCCCCCTCCTGGGCGGTCGCCTCGGCCGGCGCTCCCGTGTACGCCTCTGTCAGGCCGAGGTCGCGAAAGCTCGTCACGCCCGCGCGGATGCCGGCGGAGAGGCTCTCGCCGCGCGGGGCGAGCGTCGTCGCCAGCGCGCGCACCGACGAAGGGCGCGCCGCCAGCACCAAGCTCGTCTCGTACCGCCCGGCGTGGCACGCGCCCGACTTGAACTCGTCGGTCAGTGTGCGGCCCCAGCGCCGCGACAGCGGGCAGGCGACGCTGGCGCCCTCCACTCCCTGGACCGCCGCGCGGATGGCCAGATCGTGCGCCGGCTCGAGGTGGTTGTTGACGACGCACACCCGCGCGAAGCCGCCCGCGAGGAGCGCCTCGACCACCGCGCGTACGAACGCCGTCAGCGCCGCGCCCGACACTGACACGGCGCCCCTGAAGCCCGCCGCGAACTCCGTGACCCCGTACGGTATCGATGGCGTGACGAGCGCGTCGACTCCCTCTGCCGCGAGCGCGTCGACGGCGCGGAGACAGGCCTCCTCGCTGATGACGACGTCGGTGTCGAGCGGGAGGTGAGGGCCGTGCGGCTCGGTGCTCCCGACGGGGACGAGCGCCACCACGGATCCCCGCGCGAGGCGCGCCTCGAGCTCGAACGTCGTCAGCTCCGCGAGGCGCCTCACGCGGGCTCCTCCGGCAGGGCTCCCTCGGCCTCACGCGCCTTCAGTGTCTTCCTGTCGACCTTGCCGCGATCGTTCTTGGGCAGATCGTCGACGAACACGAGGAAGCGCGGGTACTTGTGCTTCGCGAGGCGATCCTTGACGTGCGCCTTCAGCACGGCGCGCAGGGCCTCGCGCGCGTCGCGGCTCGCGAGCACCGCAGGATCGCGCGGCACGACGACGGCCTTCGGCTTCGTGAGGCCCGCGTCGTCCGCCCCGATGACGGAGACCGCGGCGACGGCGTCGTGCGCGAGCAGGCACTCCTCGACCTCGAGCGGCGCGACGAAGATGCCGCTCACCTTCAGCAGATCGTCCGCGCGGCCGTCGAAGTACAGGTAGCCCTCGGCGTCGACGTGAAACAGATCGCCCGTCCGGCACCACGCCCCGTGAAACGTCTCGAAGCTCTTGTCACGATCGAGCCAGTACCCGAGCGCGACCGACTCGCCCCTCACCCACAGCACGCCGATCTCGCCGGCGGGCACCTCGGGGGCGCCCGGCCCCTCGGCGTCCTCCGGGAGAATCTTCAGTGTGTATCCCGCGACACACTTCCCGAGCGAGCCTGGCTTCACGTCGCCGGGGCGGTTCGAGGCGTAGATGTGGAACATCTCCGCGCTGCCGATGCCGTCGTACACCTCGCCGGGGAACCGCGCCGTGAAGCGGGTGAGCAGGGGCCCCGGCAGCGCCTCGCCGGCCGAGTACGAGAACCTCACACGCGACAGATCGAGCCCGGGCAGGCCGCGCGCCCTCTCCGCCTCGTCGTGCTCGAGCAGCTTGCCCATCATCGTCGGCACGAGCGTGAGCACCGTGGGCCGGTAGCGCTGGATGGCGTCGATGAGCGACTCGGGCGTCGGGCGCTCGGCGAACAGCCCGACGGTCGCGCCGACGGCGAACGGGAACATCAGGTTCGTGCCAGTCGCGTACCCGAAGAACAGCCGCGGCACGCTCACCGTCGTGTCGGAGGCGCGCAGCCCGACCGTGCCCTTCGCGAACACCTCGGTGTTGAAGGCGAAGTCACGGTGCGCGTGCATGGCGGCCTTCGGCTTGCCCGTCGAGCCCGACGTGAACAGCCAGATGGCGGGCTCGTCGCGGTGCGTGCGAGCGACGTGCGGCGCCTTGCTCGCGTCGACGGCGGCGATCGCGGTCTCGAGATCGGAGGCGTCGAAGAGGCGGGCGAGCTCCGCGCCGTCGCAGCGCTGGCGCGGATCCTCGCCGGTCGCGGGCTCGTGGACGACGAACGTGCGCGTGAGCGCGCCGCTGCCGCCCGGGTTGCCCGCCATCGCGCGGACGCCGCCGAGCCTGTCCGACAGCGCGAGGGCGACGCGCGGCGGGCAGATGAGCATCGACGCGCCGGTGTACCGCAAGAGATACGCGAGCGTGTCGGCGTCGGCGTCGGGGTTGCCGAGCGCGACGACGCCGCCCGCGCGCAGCGCGCCGAAGAACGCCCAGGCGAAGGCCGGGACGTCGCGGAGCGCCACCAGCACGCGCCCCCCGCGCGGCAGGCCTGCGCGCCGCAGGACGGTCGAGGTCGCGAGCGCGCGGGCCGCGATCTCGTCGTACGTGAGCGCGTGTTCCCCGAAGCGGATGGCCGTGTGCGCGCCGCGTCCCTCCTTCAGGCGGTCGAAGAGGAAATAGTCGGAGAGGTTGAACTCCTCGGGGAAGGCGGGCGACGTCATCGGCGGCCTCGGCGTAGTATCTCGAACGCCGAGGGCGCGGAGCCGCAAACGGCGCGACGCCCGGCGCGCAGGGGGCCTCGGCCGCGGTGGATCAGCGCCCGTGGTAGCGTGCACTCCGTGTCCGAGGCGCGTCGTCACGCAACGTACGAGGATCTGCTCGCGGTGCCCGACCACCAGCTCGCGCAGCTCCTCGAGGGCACGCTGCACGTGCACCCACGGCCAGCCCCCACGCCCGCGCGGCGTCCACGATGGGGGTCGACATCGGCGGACCGTTCGACCGCGGCCGCGGGGGACCGGGCGGCTGGCTGATCCTGTACGCGGCCGAGCTGCACCTCGGACCGGACATCCTGGTGCCGGACCTCGCTGGTTGGCGCCGCGAGCGCATGCCCGAGATGCCGGAGGCCCCCTACTTCACGATGTCCCCGGACTGGGCGTGCGAGGTCCTCTCGCCTGGCACGAGCAAGATCGACCGGGGGCCGAAGCGACGAATCTACGCTCGCGAGGGGGTGAAGTTTGTCTGGCTCGTCGACCCTGCCGCGAAGACGCTCGAGGCGTACCACCTGGATGGGAGCCAGTACTTGCTCATCGCGACGCACGAGGACGACGCGGTGGCGCGCGTCGCTCCTTTCGAGGCCGTCCAGCTCGAGCTCGCGGCGTGGTGGTCGCGGTAGCGGAGCGCACGCCTGCGACCGCGTCGAAGGCCGCGCGCGTCGGCTGGCAGCTCCGAGCGATCGGACAGCACGAGCTCCGCACGAGCACGAGATCGTCGGCCGCGCCCTCGCCCTCGCCCCGAGCTCGATCGGCGCGCCGAGGTTGCGCCACTTCGTCGGCGCGGGCAACAGCCCCACCGGCCCGAGCAGCGGGAAGGTCGGCGTGGTCGGCACGGTCGAGCTGCGCGACGGTGAGCGCGTCGTGCGGGTGGTGGACGCCGTCGGCGCCGAGGCAGAGAGAGCTGGTCCGAGCTCGTCGATGGGGCGCTCACGAGGACACGGGGCCGACCTGGGCCCCGCCGACCTGGGCTCCGCCATCGAGCAGGGCGAGCAGCGCGTCGATCGTGAAGGGTTTGGTGAGGGTTCGCGGGCGCGCGAGCTCGAGGAACCGCTGGGTGCGCGCGGTGAAGGCGCCGCCGGTCGCGAAGACGAAGCGCGCGGCGAGGGCGGGGTTCGCGCGGGTCACGGCCTCGAAGACGTCGATGCCGTCCTTGCCGGGCATGTGGAGATCGCACAGCACGAGATCGAAGCGATCGTCCTTGGCGAGGATGGCGAGGCCCGCGTCGCCCGAGTCGGCGGTGACGACGGCGTGGCTGTCGCCGAGGAACGAGCCGAGCAATCGGAGGAGCATCGGCTCGTCGTCGATCAGCAGGACTCGCCTCGTCGCCAGACGCGCGCCGGGCTCGGGCTCGCTCCCCTCCTCCGTGATGCGCGGCAGCGTGATGGTGAAGCGCGCACCGCCCAGCGGGCTGTCGTCCACCGCGACGGAGCCGTGATGGGCGCGCACGGTCTCCTGGGAGAGCGCGAGGCCGAGCCCTGTGCCCATGCCCTCGGGCTTGGTCGTGAAATAGGGCTCGAAGATGCGCGCGCGGAGCTCGGCGGGGACGCCCGGGCCGGTGTCCTCGACGGTGAGCCGCGCCTCGCCCTCGAGGGCCTCGAGGCCGACACGGACGCGGGCGCTCGAGCGCCCGGCCTCGGGGAGCGCCTGGACGGCGTTCACGAGGAGGTTCGTGACCACCTGCCCCAGGCGTCCGCCGTTGCCGCGCACGCGCACCTCCTCGTCGAGCTCGAGCTCGAGCCGCGCCCTCGAACGCAGCGTGGGCTCCACCATCCGGCACGAGGCGCGGACGACCTCGGCGAGGGAGACCTCCTGCTCTCGGTCGTCGTCCACGCGCGCGAAGGTTCGGAGCGAGTCGCTCACGTCCCGGACGCGCTCCGTGGCCTCTTGCGCGTCGAGGATCGCCTGCCCCGCGCGCCTCAGACGCATCGCGACGTCGTCGGGACCGAGACGTCGTGAGCGGAGCTCGTCGAGCATCCCCCGGTGTACGCGCTCGACGATGGCGAGGGACACCTGCACGCTCTGGATCGGCGTGTTGATCTCGTGCGCGACGCCCGCGGCGAGCTGACCGATGGCCGCCAGCTTCTCGGCGTGCACGAGCTTCGCCTGGGCCTCCTTCAGCGCCTCGTGCGCCTTCTCCAGCTCGCGCCGCGACGCCACCTCTCCACGCAGCTCTTCCACGAGCATGTTCAGGCCCACCGCGATGGCGTCGATCACGTCCATGCGACCGCTGACCGGGGCCTCGACGTCGAAATCCTGCTGCGCGATGGACAGCATGACCTCGAGGAGGCGCTCGAGCCGAGGATCGTGCGCGTCGCCGGTCATCGCGTCGCCTCGAGGAGCCAGTCGATCGCGTCAGCCTCGCTCGAGCAGAGGCGCGTCGGCACCCTGTGCCTGGAGAGCCGCATGAAGAAGCTCCCGATCACGCGGCTCACGGGCGAGGCGATCAGGATGGCGACCGCCGAGTAGCGCTCCACGGCCTCGTCGCTGACGAAGTACTCGCGCGCCGCCTTCGACTCGGCGCGGATCCCGCGAAAATCGACCAGCACGGGCCGCCGCACGCCGCCGGCCACCTGGAAGGTCGCGTCGAGGGCGGCCCGGGCGTCGTCGAGCTCCATGGAAGCGCCGTCGTCGACGCGCGCGACGACGAACCCGCGCTCGTCGAGGTGAAAAGAACAATTCCGCGTGCGCACCCCCGTGGCCACACCCAATCGTCGCACGACGAGCGCGCCGCGCACGACGAGGGCACAGGAAGCTCAAGCGCCCTCGGCCGAGGTCGCCGGGGTGGGGCAGGGTCTAGGAAACCCAAGCGCCCTCGGCCGGCGTCGCCGACCTGCCCCTCGCCGCGGACGAGGGCCGAGTAGGACGGCGAGCTGCAGCGGCTGCTCGCGCGCGCCACACGAACTCGCCGTCGCGCTCGCGGTACGCGCCGTCGAGGAACTTCGAACGCCGGCGGCTCCGCGGGCGGGGCGGCGCCGAGATCCACCTCGCCCTCCTTCACGAACGCGAAGCGCGCCGTCACGTTCGCGCCGGGCGCGAAGGCGCACGAGATCGTGCTCGGGCCCGGCGTCGGCGTCGGTCGGGACGAGGCCACGTGGCCGTGCACGCAAGACACGACCCCGGTCGGCGGCATCGAGCCGCTGGTGCTCCCGTGGAGCGACGCGTCCGCCCGCTACAAGTGGCGCGGCTCGGCGTTCACGCGGTAGCGGTGACGCCCTTGGGGTGGCGACCGAGGCGGTGGGGAAGGACTCGGAGAGCTTGAACTCCTCGGGGAGGCGGGCGACGTCATCCGCTGCCCGCGTCGTATCGCGAACCGCCGCGCGGCGGAGCCGCAGCCGGCGAGCGGCGCCTGGACCTCACCGAGGGCCGGCCCGGAGCGTTGACCGCGATGGGTCGCTGGAGGCGACTCGCACCTACAACGACGTCTTCTACGTGGGCCCCGCGGAGAAGGAGCGGTTCACCTCGTACCTCTCGCGTCGCCTACGCGACAAGCGCCTCGAGGGGCTCGTGAAGAACCTCTTCCGCCCGAGCTACGGCGGAAACCGCAACTTCACCCTCATGCACACGCTCGGTGGAAGAATGGTCAGCGCCGACGACGACATGCGCCCCCATGCGCTCATGGAGCACAGCGTGGAGAGCCTCGACGACGGCCATGGAGACCTTCAACGAAGAGGTGTCGAACCTGTTGAAGCGGAAGATCAAGGCGTCGCTCTCGCACGTCGACGACCTCTCCATCGGGTTCGAGTACGACGGAGCCGTGAGCGAGGCGGACGCGCGAGAGATCCTCCTCTTGCGCATCGTGGACGACGTCGTGACAGTCATCCGTGGGGCCCTCGAGCTCTGGCCGACGCGGCCGACGCTCGTCGAGATCGCGTTCTTCGAGAAGAGTGTCGGCACGGGCTGCCCCAGGTGCGCGTCCACAACCACAGGCGCAGCTTCTCCACGGCCTGACGGCGTCGGGACGCAGTCCCGAGCCGCCGAGCGGAGCCAACGCCCGGGCGGGGGCGCACCTGAAGGCGAGGAACAGTGAGTTGTGTGGATCTCGCGCCATGGACCAGCGCGCGTGGTGGCGCGCCTCTGTCCGAGGCGCGTCCGCGCGCCGCGCGCGTCGCCCCGTTCGAGGCTGTCCAGCTCGAGCTCGCCGCGTGGTGGTCGCGGTAGCGGGCCCCTTGGGCGCGGGCGGCCAGACGCAGCTCACGCCTGCGACCGCGTCGAAGGCTCGCGCGCGTCGGCTGGCAGCTCCGAGCGATCGAGCAGCTCGAGCTCCGCTGCCGCCGCGCTCGGCGCGCGCGTCGACACCCACGGAAACCCTCGCGCGACTCGGTGACTGTCGCCCTCTCGCAGCCCGACGGCGACGATCTCCCCGGAGAGCAGCCACGCGGTGACGCCGTCCGCGGGCGGGTCGACGAAGTCTGCGTCCGTGAGGATCTTGCCCTGCCGGGCCCGCAGCGCCCCCTCCTCGGTGAGCGCCCGCGTGGGCATCAGCGCGGCGACCGCCGCCGTGAGCGGCAGGAGGCGAGCCGGATCGAGCCGGTCGAGCGCCACGGCGTCCTCGACGCGGAGCGGGCCGCTCGCGAGGCGACGTAGCCGCGTCAGGTGCGCGGGCGCGCCCAGCCGCGCGCCGAGATCACGCGCGAGCGCGCGCACGTAGTACCCCTTCGACGCGGTGACGGTCAGCGAGACGTCGAGCCAGGCGTCGCCGCGCGTGATCTCACCCAGGCGGATGCCTCGCACGGCGATCGCGCGCGGAGAGAGGACGACCGCCTCGCCCGCTCGCACGCGCTCGTGGGCCCGACGCCCGTCCACGTGGATGGCCGAGACGCTCGGCGGAACCTGCGCGTCACGGGCTCGCTCCGCGTCGAGCGCGGCGGCGAGGCGCGCCTCCGCGTCCGGCGGGGGAGGGGAGGCCGCGACCGCCACCCCGTCGGCGTCGAGCGTGTCGGTGCCGACGCCGACGCGGACGGTGGCCTCGTAGGTCTTGTCACCTACGGACACGTACGGCTCGAGGCGCGTCGCCACCCCGACGAGCACGACCAGCAGCCCCGTCGCCATCGGATCGAGCGTGCCGCCGTGCCCCACCTCGCGCGTGCCGAGCGCGCGGCGCGCGCGCGCGACGCCGGCGTGGCTCGTCGGCCCGCGCGGCTGGTCGAGGAGCCGGAGCCCGCGCGGCCTCGCCACAGA
>JADLFU010000142.1 GCA_020849655.1 Polyangiaceae bacterium
GGCCACGAGCCGCGAGTTACTTGCCGCCGCGGCTCGAGCCGCTCGAGCCCCAGGTGCCGCCGCCGGTGCTGCTGCCGCCTCCCCCGCTGCAGCTGCCCGAGCAGACGCCGCACACGATGATCAGGACGACGATCGCGATGACGATCCCGATCGTCATCATGCTCGTGTCGCCGCCACCACCACCGCCTCCTCCTCCGAAGACCGCGGCGGGCGCCTGCAGCTGCGAGCCCGCGCCCGAGGGATCGAGCTTGAAGGCCGCGGCGAGCTCATGCCAGGGCTTCGGCGTGCAGACCGACCACGCGACCTCGTCCCCCGCGCGCTCGCGCGAGAGCACGGCGCCGCCGTGGGTGAAGTCCATCGCCTCGACCGCCTCGCCGATCTGCACCTTCCAGTAGAGCTCGCCGAGGACGTACGTGACGCGCGCGGGGTTCCGGTTCCGCAGCGTGTACCGCTGCCCTCGATAGCCCGCGGCGCGCGGCATCGACGAGGTGTCGACGTCGGCGATGGAGATCGGAGTGACGAAGAGCCAGGTGGACTCGTCCTTCACGAGCCAGCGGAACCCCAGCCCCGGCCCGAACAGCAGGTACTCCTGCCACGCGAACTCGTCGCTCGCGCGCTCCACGTAGCCGCACACGACGTACTCCTGGCCGTCGAGCGCGCCGCGCGAGCCGAGCGGAATGTCGGGCGACATGCGCGCCGCCTGCTGCTGCGCGACGACGCGGCGCCCGGCGATCTCGCTGACCGCGTTGCAGTACGGGCACGCGAGCCGCTCGCTCCGCTGCGGCGCGAGCGCGGGCACGTTGCCGCCGCAGTTCGGGCACGTGATGGCCTCCGCGCCGATCTCCTGCACCGGGCGCTCGCTCCGCGCCTCGATCTTCAGCGCGCCCTCGGGACGCTGCATGCCGACGAACAGCGTCGGCGTCGCGGACCCGTCGCCGTAGTCGATCGTCGCGAAGCCGCCGTTCGGGCCGTGCAGATCGGCGTACGCGCGCGTCTGACCGGCGCGCACCTCGAACGGCAGCTCGCCCTCGCCGGAGGTGATGGTGCCGCGCTTCTTCTCGGCGACGACGAACGTGCCAGACGCGCCGAGCGAGATCTGCTGCTCGACGTGCACGTGCTCGAACGGCGGCAACGCGGGCGGCGTGACGGCGAGCGTGACGTACCAGTTGCCCTGGGCCGACGCGAGCCAGCCCCAGCGCCCGTCCTGGAACGCGATGTACCACTCGTCCCACGGCCCCGCGCCGTGATCGAGCTGCACGCGCCCGGCGACGCGGATGCGCTGGCCGTCGATCGTGCCCGTGTCGTCGACGGCGACGAGCGACGGGACCGGCGCGAGATCGGCCACGCGCCCCATGTTCTTGAGGTCGCGATCGGTGCGGACGACCTCGTGGCGACAGTACTTGCAGACCTGCGAGACGCTCGCGCCGACGCCGAAGGTGATGGGCGCCCCGCACTGCGGGCACTGGCCTTGCGCGACCGCCACGTCAGCCCTTGATGGCCGACGAGATGATCATCGCGAGCCCGATGATCACCGCGCCGATCATGATGCCGAGCGAGGTGTTCTGGTCCTCCTCGATCTCCTTGCGCAGCGAGAACGGCAGGATGGCCTTGATGATGAGGAAGCTCACGCCGAACAGCACGAGGCCGAGCGCAGAGAACACGAGGCTCGAGACGATTTGCTCGACGAGGTGCGCCATTTGGCCTCCGAGAGTAGCCGAGCGATCAGCGCACCGAGAATGACTTTTTCACCGTGACCGCGCTGCCGCTGAACGCGGGCACCTTCGCCGCGCGGAACCTCGCGGCGATGCAGGATCCCACGCTCGTCCCCGCGAACTCGCCCTCGATCTGCGCCTGCGTGGCCCGCCCCGACGGCGCGAACGTCACGCTCGCGCGGCCGTTGCCCGTGGGGCCGTCTGCCTTCTTGCAGCCCTGCGCCGCGCCCGCCGCGGCGCCGAGCGCGCTCAGCGCCGCCGCGCGATCGAATGGCGGGGCGTCCCCGGCCGGCGCGGCCTCGGCCTCCTTGGTCTTGGCCTCGGCCTCCTTCTTCTTCTCCTTCTCCTTCTCCTCGGCCTCCTTCTTCTTCTTCTCCTCGGCCTCCTTCTTCAGCTCGGCGGCCGTCTTCGGCTTCGTGTCCTTCGGCTCCGGCGCCGCGGCGGTCGCCACGGTGGAGGGCGCGTCGGGGGGCGCGTCCGACGGCGCGGCGCTCGCGGCGACCGACGCGGACGGCGCGGGCGGGTCGGCCGTCGTCGCGTCCGGCTTCGCCTTCACGTCGGCCTTGTCTCCCCCCGGCGTCGCCGCGGCGGTCGGCTCGTCCTTCTTCGACGCCACGAGCGCGACGCCTGCGCCCGCCGCGCCGAGCACCACCACGGCCAGCACCGCGCCGACGATCAGGCCCGTGTTGGATTTCTTTGGTTGAGCGGGCAGCGGCGCCATCGCGGCCATCGCGGGCGCGGCCATGGCCACCGGGGGCGGCGCGGGGGGCGGCGGCTCGGGCGGCGACGGCGCGTTCAGATCGAGCGTCATCAGCATCGGCTCCGGCGCGGGCGCGTCGAAGGGCGAGCTGTGGACGCCGAACAGATCGTCCATCTTCTCGTCGCGCTGCGGCTTCGCGGGACCGCCGCCTCGCATGTTCTGCAGCAGCTTGATGTCGATGAGCCCCGACGCCTCGTTCTCGTTGATGGGCGCGGGCGCCGGGCCGCCGGGAGCGGGGAGGGGCGCGGGCCGCCCGGGCACGCGCGCGGCCATCGCGCCGGGGTCGAACGCGGTCGTCGCCTGCTCCTCGTCGATCGGCTTCGGCGCGGGCGGGGCCTCGAAGAGATCTCGCCCGCGCGGCGCGTCGGCCCTGCGCGCGGCCACCTGCTGCTGGGGCGCCGAGGCGCGACCGGCGCGCATGATCTCGGACGGCACCTTGCCCATGCGGGTCGGCTGATCGTCCTCGGCCCCCGCGACCAGCGCGCGGAGCTCGTCGACGGACGAGAGCGGGGCCCAGTCGGGCATCCCCTCGCGCCACACGTACGTGTCGTCGTCGATCACGCGATCGCGGTAGAGCGCCGCGATCTCGGCCGCCGTCGCGCTGCGCGTGTCGTCCTCACCGACGTTGATCGACCACTCGACCGCCGCGCCCGCGGCCGCGGGCTGCTCCTCGCCGGCGACGATGGAAGTCCCACACTTCTTGCACTTGATCTTGACGGTCTTGCCGCGGACCTTCTCGTCCGAGATCGTGTACTTGGCACCGCAGGTTTGGCAGGCGACTTTCATCGGAATTTTCAGTGTACGCGGGGGGAGTGGTCGGCACCAGCGGGCTCGCGCCGTGCGCGCTTCACGGGCGACGGGCCGTCCTCGCCGTAGCGCGCGTCGAGGTACTGCTCGGTCGTCCAGCCGCAGCGCTTCATCAGGTCGGCCGCGGCGACGCCGACGAACCGATAGTGCCAGGGCTCCCAGACGTACTCGGTGATGGCCTCGTGGTCCTTGTCGTAGCTCATCACCAGGCCGAACCGGTGCGCGTTGGCGGCGACCCAGGTCATCGCGGGGCTCTCCGCGATCGTCTCCTGCGCCCAGCCGTCGTACACGGCGCCGTTCGCGCGAGCGAACACGAGGTCGGCGGTCGTGCCGAGCTGGTGCTCGGAGTGGCCCGCGCGCGCGGAGGATGCGCTCACCTTGCGCAGCGCGTACTCGCGCGATCGACCCTGCGCCAGCTCGGCGGCCACCCAGCCAGAGAACGTCGCGCTCTGCATCGTGTACGCGCGGAACCCGCTGCGCACCGTCAGCGTGTGACCGGCGGCCGCCGCGTCGTCCATCAGCGCCTTGAACCCGACCTTGCCCGCGCGCCCCACCGGCAGGCCGTCGTGCGTGAGCGAGGGGGACGAGGGCGCGTCGCTCTCGAACGCGACGCTCCGCAGCGCCTCTCGGTTGCGATACGAGTACCGCGCGGGGATGCACACGAGGTCGTCGGTGCGCTTCGCCGGCGCGGGCGTGGGGGCGCACGGTGACCAGATCGACGTGCTCGACACGGGGTACTCTGCCGGGATCGCGCGCGCGCGGTTCACGTGGAAGAGCAGATCGTCCGGGTCGGTCGGGCGCGGCGCGCTGGCCGCCCTCCGCGCCTCCTCGCACGCATCGAGCGGCTGCGGGGGGGCGGGCGCGGCCTCGCGGGGCGCCTCGACCGTCGCCGGCGCCGCCTCGCGCGGCGCAGGTGTCGCCGCGGCAGAGGGCGCGCCCGGCGCGCTGCAGCCGAGCCACCACAACGAGGCGAGGGGACACCACGCGCGCCGCACCGGCGTCTTCTAGCCGAACGGGGGCGGGACCGGCCAGTTTCACGCGGCTACTGGATGCCGTACTCGCTCAGCCGGCGGTAGAACGTGCGGCGCGGGATCCCGAGGCGCTCGGCGGCCTTCAGGCGGTTCCACCCGGCGGCGCGCAGGGCCTCGAGGATGCGCGCCTTCTCGCGCGCCTTGTGGTCCTCCTTGTTCGCGGTCGGCCGCGAGCGCCCAGCGGATCGCGGGCGGACGGTGGGCGCGCCCGGCTCCACGATCTGCCCCGGGAGCTCGAGATCCGCCGCCCCGATCTCGCCGCCGTCGCCGAGGATCCACGCGTTCAGCAGCGTGTGGTGCAGCTGCCGCACGTTGCCGGGCCACGGGTGCCCCGCGAGCTTCCGCAGCGCCTCGCGCGTGACCCCGCCGCGAGGGCGCTGGTGGCGCGCGGCGAACAGCGTGAGGAAGCGATCGACGAGCGCGGGGATGTCCTCGGGGCGGTCGCGGAGCGGCGGCACGCGGACCTCGACGACCCGCAGGCGATAGACGAGATCCTCGCGGAAGGTGCCGCGCCGGACCAGCTCGTCGAGATCGCGGTGCGTCGCCGCGAGCACGCGCGCCTCGACGGGCTCCTCCGCGCTGCCGCCGATCGGGCGCAGCTTGCGCTCCTCGAGCACGCGCAGGAGCGCGGGCTGCATCGCCAGCGGCATCTCGCCGATCTCGTCGAGCAGCACCGTGCCCGCCCCCGCCGCGCGCAAGAGACCGGGGCGCGCGCGGTCCGCCCCGGTGAAGGCGCCGCGCTCGTGGCCGAACAATTCCGTCTCGAGGAGGTTCGCCGGGATCGCCCCGCAGTTGATGCCCATGAAGGGCGCCTTCGCCCTCGCGCCCGCGTCGTGGATGGCCCGCGCGACGACCTCCTTGCCGGTGCCGCTCTCGCCGGTGATGAGCACGGGCAGATCGGTCGACGCGACGCGATCGATGAGCGCGTACACGCGGCGCATCGCCTCGCTCGTGCCGACGAGGCCGCGGTAGCCGAAGTGCCCATAGAGCGCGGCGCGCGTGTCCTTCAGGCTCTTGCGCGCGACGTCGAGGCGCGCTTGCTTGATCTCCAGCAGCTCGTCGACCCGCGCCTTCGCCTGCTCGAGCTCGGCGTTCGCCCGCGCGAGCTCGCTCGCGCGCCGCGAGTTCTCCTCCAGCAGCCGCAGCGACCCGATCGCGATCGCGGCCTGCTCGGCGAACGCGACCAGCGTCGCCACCTCCCGCTCGAACAGGCTGCCCCGCTCCCCGCGCCCCTCGAGGTACAGCGCGCCGATCGCGCGGCCGTCGGGCGCGCGGACGGGGACACACGCGATCGCCTCGAGCTCGAGGACGTGCACGGACTGGAAGCCCTGCATCCGCTCGTCGTCGCGCGCGGACAGCGAGACGATCGGCTCGCCGGAGTCGATCGCGCGCGCGGCGACGCTCCGCGAGAACTCCTTCTTCGCCTCGTCGCCGGCGCGCGTCGCGTGCACGACGAGCTCCCCGGCGTCGTCGAGCAGGACGACGAAGCCGCGCTCCGCCCGCACGAGCGCGCACGCGTGGTGCACGACGCGCTCGAGCACCGTGGGCAGCTCCCGGGCGCGGGCGAGATCCCGGTTGATCTCGAGGATCCGCGCGAGCCTGTCCTGCTCGAGCATCCGCGTCGACGAGCCCGACGGGTGCGCCGCGGGGAGGGAGGGCCGCGTGTCCTCGCGCGCGGTGTGCCGCGAGTCCCCCTCGACCAGCGCGCGCAGCTCTCGCCGCCGCGGATCGTTCCAGTAGACCTCGCGAAGATCTCGGGGGAGGCGGCTCGCGACCTCCTCGAGCACCGCGAGGGCGTCCCCCGCGTCGCGCCTCGCCGCCTGGCTGCGCCCCTCCTCGCGTGCCAGCCGCGCCCTCGCGTCGAGCGCGCGCCAGATCCACTCGCGCTGCCCCGCCTCGCGGGCGGCAGAGAGCGCGGCGTCGAGGGCGGAGGCCGCGCGCGCCGTCGCGCCTCGAGCCGCCTGCACGACGCCCTCGGCGAGCGAGATCGCAGCCCGGTGGGCCAGCGCGCCGTCGAGGCCCTCCTGCGCGGCGGCGAGCCTGCGAGCGAGCGAGGCGGGATCCGCGCCCTCGCGGGCGAGCGCGAGGACGGCCTCGACGCGCGCCTCCGCTGCGTCCGCGGGGCGGGAGAGCGTGTCGAACGCCGCGGCGCACCGGTCGTACAGCTCCACGGCGCGCGTCGTCGCGCCGCTGCGGGCGGCGAGCTCGGCCTGGAGCCCGAGGAGCTGCGCGGCCGGCGCGCCCGTCGGCGCGAGCTCGCCGCGCTGCGACGCGAGCGCGTCGATCGACGCCGCCGCGCGCGACAGCCGGCCGAGGTAGAGATCGAGGTTCGCGAGGTTGATGCGCGCCTGCTGCGTCGTCGCCGCGCGGCCCGCCCGCGCGCCCATGTCGACGGCTGCCTCGAGGTGGCCGAGCGCGGCGGCGACGTCGCCCTCCTGGCTCGCCAGCGCGGCGAGGTTGAGCCGCAGCGTCGCGACGTTCCCCGCGTCGCGCGCGCGCTCCGCCGCGTCGAGCGCGCTCGTGTACGACGCGCGCGCGTCGGCGAGCTGGTCCGTCCGCTGCTGCGCGAGCCCGAGCGATCCGTACGCGAGCGCGGCGACCCGCGCCGAGCCCGCGCGCTCCGCGAGCTCCACCGCGCGCGCGAGCGTGACGCGCGCCTCCTCGTGTCGCCCGAGCAGCGACTGCGCCGCGCCGCCGCACGCGCACGCGTCAGCGTCGAGCTCGTCGCCCCCGGCGCCCGTCGTGAAGGCCGCCGAGAGCGCGCGCCGTGACGCCGCCCACGCCTCCTCGTAGGCGCCTCGCCGCACGAGCGCCCGCGCGCGGTAGAGCGCGTGCTCGCGCGCCGCGCGCGACCCCGGCCGCGCGAGCGCGAGGGCCTCGGCGGCGTCGAGCGTGGAGCGAGCGCGGTCGAGCTCCCCCGCGTAGATGAAATACCGCGCCCGCGCGACCGCGGCCTCGAGCGTGGCGTCGGCCAGGAGCGCGTCGACGAGCGGTCGCGCCTCGATCAGCCGCCCCTCGTCGAGCAGCGTGGTCAGCGCCTCCATCGGGGCCCGGTCGGCTACCTCCACGCCGTCGAGGACCGCGACGAGGTCCTCCGCGGACACGACGGTCGCGCGCCCCACGCGGCGCACGAGCGATCTCAGCGCGCCCGGGCGCCGCCCGCTCCGATCGATCAGCGCCTCCGCCGCTGCGCCCGAGAGGCTCGGGATGGCCCGCTCCACCAGCTCCCTCGCGAGCTCGCCGTCGAGCGCCGGCAGGTGCCACGTCGACGCGGCGCCTGCGGGGGCCGGCCCCGCCGACACGGTCCTCGCGCCCTCGCGCGAGGCCGCCGCAAGCAGCTCGCGCGACCGCGCGGAGAGGCGCTCGGGCGCGTCCAGGAGGAGGATGAGCCCCTCGCCCGAGGTGCCCTCGAGCTCGAGCTCGACCGCGGCGTCCGCTCGCGGGGACGCTCCCTCGAGCCACGCGACACGCGCGCCCGAGACACCCATCGACCACGCGAGCCGGCGCAGGAGGGAGGTGCGGCCCGCGCCAGGCGGCGCCTCGATCTCGAGCGACGCGCCGGGTGGCATCCTGCGGCACCGATCGCACAGCTCGTGGACGTGCGCGTCGAGCCCGACGATGGGCCAGGCCGCGTCGACCTGCTCCTCTTGCGGCCCGCTGATCCCGGCCGCGACGCGCAGCTCGGCGGCGAGCTCGTCGGCGCTCGGGTGGCGATCGCTCGGCCGCGCGGCCGTCGCGCGCGCGACTACCGCCTCGAGCGCGCTCCGCACGCGCCGAGGAGGCCTGGTCGCCGTCAGCGCCTCCTCCAGCGTCTTGCCGAGCGAGTACACCTCCGCGCGCACGGTCAGCGGCGCGCCCCGGAGCAGCTCGGGCGCCGCCGTCGCAGGCGACAGGCCGGCGGCCGCGCGCCCGCGCTCGGAGAGCGGCGTCGCGAGCCCGAGATCGACGAGCGTCGCCGCGCCGTCGTCTCCGACGATGACGTTGCCCGGCTTGACGTCGCCGTGCAGCAGCCCCGCGCGGTGCAGGGCGGTCAGCTGATCCGCCACCCGCGCCACCGCCTCGAGCGCGCTCGAGGACTCCATCCCGCGCGCGAGCCGATCGGCGAGGCTCGCGCCCGCGACCAGCTCGCGCACGAGGTACGGGCGACCGCCGGGCAGCCGCCCGAACCCGACGATCCGTGGCACACCGAGGCCCTCGAGGCCCGACAGCGCGGAGGCCTCGCGCACGAGCGCCTGCATCTCCGCGTCGCCCGCGTGGACGCCGAGGAGCTTCAGCGCGAGCGCCCTCCCATCCGCTCGATCCTCGACCTCCCACACCTCTCCGCCTCCCCCGCTGCCGAGCCGTCGGCGTGCCAGGTACCTGGGCGGGAGCTCGACCGAGTGTGCCATGATTGTGCCGACCGTAGCACGCTCGGCACAACGACGGCGGGCCGCCGCCGCATGACGCCGGCGTCGCGCCTCGGCGCGAGGGCGGGCCGTCCGCCGCGCGGAGGTTGCGTGTCCGCGCGAGATGGCAAGACTCTTGAAGGAGCGATCTCATGGCGCGCGACTCGGTGTACGGAGAGCGGATCATCCACGCGGAGCGGCCAGGCGAAATCGTCCCCACCGCGCTCGAGCGCGGCGCGACCTGGCTGCTCGGCACCGCGGCGATGATCACCGCGCTGCTCGCGGTCGCGGCCGCCGTGACGATCGACGCGGAGGTGCAGGGCCTGGTCGCGTTCGCCGCGTGGTGCGCGTCGCTCGGGGTCGCGGTGCGGCTCGTGCCGCAGCTCTGGCACCAGGGCGCCGAGCTCCTCGTGACGGCGCGCCACGTCGTCTGGAGCCGAGGGGGCTTTCGCCGCTCGATCGACCGCGCGCAGATCTCGTTCGCGCGGATCCACTGGTATCCGGGCGGCAGCGGGCGCGGCGATCTGGAGCTCGTCCGCGACGTGCCGACGGGCGCGCTGAGGCGGAAGCTCTCGATCACCTTCCGGGGCGTCGCCCACCCAGACCGCCTCTGGGAGCTCATCCGCTCGGGGGACGTGAGCCACCTCGACGATCGCGCGCCGGCGCGTCCGGTCGGCGCCCGGCTCCCCGTCGGAGAGCGGGTGGTCTGGACGGAGAAGACCCGCGCGTCATGGAGAGACTTCGTGCCGGAGCGCCGCCGCGATCTCGCGGCGTGCCTGCTCGGTGTCAGCGTCGCCGTCGCCGTCGTGTGGGTCGCGCCGCGCGCCGTCGCCGCCGCGCGAGGGGCGCTCGACGCGGGCGTGGCGCCGACCTCGCTCGGCTTCCTGGCCCTCGCCGGATCGCTCGCGCTGACGGTCGCGCTCTTGTTCGGGACGGCCGCGGCGCTCGTGTGGAGCTCGATCGTCGCCCCCGGCCTGCGCGCGGGCCGCACGCGCTACGTGATCACGGATCAGCGGGTGCTCATCGCGTCGTGGCGCGACGAGCTGCTCATCGATCGATCGCGCATCGTGGACGTGATCGCGTCGGCGCGGGTCGACGGGCACCACGATCTGTTCCTGGTGATCGACGGCCCGAGCTCGCGGGGCGTGACGGTGAGCGGCGCGTTCGAGGAGGGCCCGCCCGGCGAGCTGATGCCCGTGCTCCGCGGCATCGTCGACGTCGACGACGCGCGCCGCCTGCTCGTCGGCTGACCGCGCGTCCGCTACGCTCTCGACGCACGCATGGCGTGGTGGTCGCGCGGTCCAGACGACGGGACGGCGCGCGAGCTCGCGGGAGACCTCGAGGGCGCGCTCCACGTGTACCTCCGCGATGGGCGCGCGGAGGACGCGTGCCGCGTGACGATGGAGCTCGCGGACCTGGAGCCCAGCGCGGTCGCGCGGGTCGCGCGTCTGGCGCGCGTGGTGTCGATGGGCGCTCCCGCGCTCGTCGCCCGCTACGCGGAGGCGCGCGTCGATCTCGGCGAGGAGGATCCGTCGTCGCTGCTGCCGTCGGAGGCGGCGGCGCTCGCGCGCGAGCTCACGTCGCAGGGCGCGCACGCGTCCGCGGCGCGCGCGTTCCGGCTCGCGGCGATGCACGACGAGGAGGCGCGCGCGTGGGCCAGGAGCGGTGATGTGGACCGCACCGAGTCGGCGCTCATGCGAGGGCTCGCGGAGGCGCGGGACGCCCGCGCGCTCGACGCCGCGGAGTCCACCTTCCTGCTGCTGGAGCGCACGGGGCAGCGCCTCGCCGCCGTCGCGCTCGCGCGCTCGGTTCGCCACGCTCCCGAGCTCCTCGCGCGCGGAGACGCGCTCCAGGCTCGCCTGGTGACCTGGCCTCGCGTGAGGCTCGTCGTCGACGGACGCGCCGCGCGCTGGGTGCTCGGCGAGCGGATCGTGGTCGGCCGCGTCGGCGCCGATCTCGACGTGCCGTCCCCGTCGGTCAGCCGCCGGCACCTCGAGCTCACCCGCGACGCGTCGGGGGACGTCATCGTGACCGATCTCGGCAGCTCGAACGGCACGCAGGTCGCGGGCGCGCGCGTCGTCGCGCCGCTCACGCTCCGCGCGCCCACGGTCGTTCGCCTCGGGGACGACGTGACCCTGCGGCTCGAGCCGTCGCGCGAGGGGCTTCGTGTCGAGCACGCCGGGAGGAGCGCGTGGCTCCCGCTCGGCCCGGCGCGCCTCGGCGGCTGCGAGCTCGTGCAGGCTGGAGCCCACGTGCGGCTCGTCGGGGCAGGCGGAGCGGCGCCCTGCCTCGCGGGGGTCGACGCGCCGGAGGGCGTGGATCTGTGCGAGGGCGATCGCGTGCGGTGCGACGGCGTCGAGGTCGAGGTCGCGCGGCCGTGACCGAGCGCGCGCCCCTCGCCGCGGCGAAGGCTCTGTTGCAGGCGGGGCGCCACGCCGACGCCGCGCGGCTGCTCGCGTCGTCGAGCACCGTGGACGGCCTCGCGATGCTGACGGAGGCGCGGCTGCTCGCGGGTGATCTCGACGGAGCGCGGGTCGCGGCCGAGCGCGCGGTGCGCGTCGACCCGTCCGCGCCGGGGATCTTCGACCGGTGGCTCCGCCTGCGCGGCGACCGGGGTGCGGCGCCGGGGTTCACGATCGAGGGCACGCTGCGCGCGCGTGCGTCGACGTCGCTCTCGCTGTCGCGGGAGGTGGGGCGCGGCGGCTCGGCCGCGGTGTTCGAGGCGCGAGACTCGACGCTGGGTCGGTCGGTCGCGCTGAAGGTGCTGCACGCGCCGCGCGCCCAGCGTGCGCAGCTCGCGCGGGAGGCGTCCGCGCTGGTCGAGGTCGCAGGGCCTGGTGTGCCGCGCCTGTTCGCGGCGAACGCCTCCGAGGGCTGGCTGCAGCTCGAGTGGGCCGCCGGCGGATCGCTCGCCGCGGGTGCTCCTGCTGGCGGAGCCTGGGTGCGGGCGCTCATCGCCGCGCTCGCTCGCGTCCACGCGCGCGGGCTGGTCCACGGGGACATCAAGCCGTCGAACGTGCTCTTCGACGCGCGCGGCGCGCCGCTCCTCTCCGACTTCGGGCTGACCGTGCGCGCCGGCGAGCCGCACGTCGGCGCGACCCCCGGCTTCGCGTCGCCGGAGCGGCTCGCCGGTCGACCGGCGCACCCGGACGACGACGTCTTCGCGCTCGGGCGCACCGTCGAGGTCGCGCTGGGTGGAGCGGCAGGCCCCGAGCACCTCGCGCTGATCGCCCGCGCGACGGCGCCTCGCCGCCCCGAGAGCGCGCGAGAGCTCTGATCCACGAAGTGCTCGGTGGAGGCGCGGGATCGCGATATAAGGTCGGCCTCTCGCCGCCTCGACTCGATGACCCAGCCTTCTTCTCTTCCGCCGAGCAAGGTCCCTTCCGGCAACAACACGCCGCTCATCATCGTGGCACTGCTGCTCTTCCTCGTGATGGGCGGCCTCGTGTTCTGGAAGCTGAGCGCCGCGCCGCCGCCCGCGCCGACGGTCGCGAGCGCCGCGCCTGCGCCGACGCAGACGCGGCCGGTCACCATGGACGCGCCCCCGCCTCCTCCCGAGGACGAGCCGCCCGCGCCCTCCGCCTCCGCCGCGAAGCCGAGCGCGCCGGGCGGCCGCGTGGGCGGGGGGTGCGGCTCGGGGTGCAGCGGCACCGAGGCCGGCGCGATGCGAGGCCAGATCTCCGCGATGGGCGGCGCGGCGCGCGGCTGCTACGAGCGCGCGCTGCGAAACAACTCCCAGCTCCAGGGCCGCATCGTCGTCGGCCTCTCGATCGACTCGTCCGGCACCATCTGCGGCGCGTCCGTCACGAGCGACTCGATGGGCGACGGCAGCGTCGCGCAGTGCGTGCTCTCGATGTTCCGCGGCAAGAAGGTGGCCGCGCCCACGGGGGGTTGCGTTCAGGCCTCCGTCCCGCTCAACTTCCAGCCGAAGACCAAGTGACCCAGCGGTCACGCACGGAGGAGCCCATGCAACGCCTCGCCCTACTCTCCCTCGCTGCTCTCTGTCTCCTCGCGTGCGGCTCGACCGACGGCGCGACCCCGGTCTGCTCCGACTCGGCGGCCGATCCCGGGATCAACGCGGAGTCGGGCGACAAGGATCCCGGCAAGAGCTGCTTCCAGCGCCTCGGCGGCGCGACGTCCGTCGGCGCGGGCGGGGGTGCGGGTCTGGGCGGCGCAGCGGGCGCGGGCGGTGATCCGGGCGCAGCGGGCGCGGGCGGTGATCCGGGCGCAGCGGGCGCAGCTGGTGATCCCGGCGCTGGCGGAGAGGCGGGCGCTGGCGGAGAGGCGGGCGCTGGCGGAGACGCGGGCGCCGGCGGAGACGCGGGCGCTGGCGGAGACGCAGGCGCTGGCGGAGACGCGGGCTCGTCAGGCTGAGCGCGCGTGACAACTCCCAGGCTTCACGTAGCATCGGGCACCATGTCGAAGCTCGCGCTCCTCGCGGTCGTCGCGCTGTCGGTCCTGGCCTGCTCCTCCGACGATCAGGGCGGCAACGGCACGGACTGTCTGAAGAACGACGACTGCGAGAGCGGCTACTGCTCCTCGAACAAGTGTCGCCCGAAGCCCTCGTTCGGCGGCGCGACGGGCGGCTCCTCGGGGAGCGGCGGCGCCGCGGGCGCCGGCGGGAGCTGAGCGCCGCGCGGCGTGTCCGAGGGCGTCCTCCTCACGGTCGCGTACGCGGGCGGCGGCTTCTCCGGGTGGGCTCCGCAGCGAGGGCAGCGGACGGCGCACGACGCGTTGCTCGACGCGGTGAGGACGATGCGCGCGGGCGTGAGCGGCCTGCGCGCGGCGAGCCGGACGGACGCCGGCGTCCACGCGCGCGATCAGCGCGTGGCGTTCGACAGCGACGGGGTGATCACGCCGCGAGGCTGGGCGCTCGGGCTGAACGCGCGCCTGCCCGACGACGTCTCCGTCCGCGGCGCGTGCCGGGTCGAGGCCGGGTTCGATCCTCGCTTCGCGTCCCGCGGGAAGCGCTACGCCTACCGCGTCCTGTGTGACCCGCTCCGAGACCCTTTCCTCGAGCAGACGCACCTGCGCGTCACGCGCCCGCTCGATCTCGTCGCGATGCGCGCCGAGGCCGCGGACGCGGTGGGTCAGCACGATTTCGCGGCGTTCCGGTCGGTGGCGGATCACCGCACGAACACGGTGCGCACGCTCTCGCGCGTCGACGTGGTCCGCCACCCGACGGACGCGCGCCGTGTCGCCATCGTCGTCGAGGGAGACGGGTTCTTGCACAACATGGTGCGCATCCTCGCCGGCACGCTCGTCCAGATCGGCCAGGGGCGCCGCGCGAGGGGCGCCTTCGCGCGCGGGCTCGCGTCACGCGCGCGCGACGATCTCGGCAAGACGGCGCCCGCGCACGGCCTCACGCTCGAGCAGGTGCTCGTGGACGCCCGCGGCGCGGACGTGTTCCCCTGACGCGCGCTCAACGATCGAGGCGCTGCTCGGCCGTCGCCGCGCGTGTCCCCGGCGGCGCGTCGACGGTGGGCGTCGAGCGGACGGCGAGCCTGCGCGTGCCCGCGACGAGCAAGGCCGCGCCGTCCTCGACGAGCTCGCGGCGCACCTCGGGGAGGTGCCGGGCGCGCGCGCGCTTCGGCCGCTTGTCCTTCGGGAACACGACCGCCGCCAGGTGGCACACGACGCCGACGCCCCACCCGAACACCACGAGCCGCCACACGACCCAGGGGAACACCACGATCGAGAACACCGACGCCGCCGCGTAGGCTGACAGGTGTCGGAAGTACGAGTTCCACGCGCGCCGGCGGCCGTTCGCGGCATCCCGGGCTCCGAGATCGACGCGGGCGAGCTCCTGCTCGGCGAGCTCGATCTGATGATCGTCGATGCCCACCTCGCGCGCGGCCTCCAGCATCACGCTCCGCGAGACGCCCCGCTCCCGCGCCTGGACCTCCAGCGCGCGCGAGAAGATCTGGCGCACCTCCTCGTCGGTGTACTCGACGCGCGCGCGGGGCGGCGGCGCGGCCCGCAGCGACGGCGTGCGCGCGCCCCCGATGGCGACGAGGAGCTCGTGCATCGAGCCGAAGCGCTTCTCGGGCTGCTTCTCGAGGGCCCTGTCGATGGCCGCGGCGAGCGGCGCGGGCGTGTCGTGGGCGATCGACGCGATGGGCGCGCACGGCGTCGAGAGCACCTCCGCGACCAGCGCCATCGGATCGCCCTTCTTCCACGGCGTCGCGCCCGCGAGCGTCTCCCACGCGAGCACGCCCCACGCGAACTGGTCGACGCGCCCGTCGAGCGGCTCGCCGCGGATCTGCTCCGGCGCCATGTACGCGGGGGTGCCCAGCGTCTGCCCGTCGCCCGTGAGCGTCGGGAGCCCGTGCGCGGCCGTGGGGCCCTCGGGATCGAGGCCCGTCACCGCGCGTCGCGCGATCCCGAAATCGAGCACCTTCGCGACGCCGTCGTCTCGCACGAGCACGTTCTCGGGCTTGATGTCGCGGTGGACGATGCCGCGCTCGTGCGCCGCCGACAGCGCGCGCGCCACGTCGACGAGCCAGGCCCACGCGCGCGCCGCGGGGACGGGGCCCTCCGAGACGAGCGCGCGCAGCGAGCGCCCCTCGACGAGCTCCATCGCGATCCACGGCACGCCGTCCGTCACGCCGACGTCGTGCACCGCGACCGCGTTCGGGTGCGCGAGCCGCGACGCCGCGCGGGCCTCGCGGAGCAGCCGCTCCGTGCTCTCGCGCGTCGGCGCCCCGCCGTCGAGGCCGCGCACGACCTTCAGCGCGATCTTGCGATCGAGGCGCTCGTCGAGCGCGCGGTACACGACGCCCATCCCGCCCTCGCCGAGCACGCCCTCGACGACGTACCGGTCGACCCGGTCGCCGGGCTTCACGGGGTCGCGCGCCGCTCGGTTCGAGGCATCCGACCGGTCTACCGCGTCGCCGCCGGGCGCGCGCGTCAATCCGCACACGCGCCTCGACGTGCGGGCGGGCTCGGTTACCCTGACGCTCGGATGAGGTCCTGGGCCGGCAGATGAGCGACGTCGACGCGATCGTCTCCGCGCACCTCGGGCTCGCGGCCGCGATGGCCGCGTCGACGGCGCGCCAGCTGCGCGTGCCAGGGTCGCTGCGGCAGGATCTGGAGGCGGCGGCGCGCGAGGGGCTGTTCGACGCCGCCCGCAGGTTCGACGAGGGCCGCGGCGTGCCGTTCTCCGCGTTCGCGCGCGCCCGCATCCGCGGCGCGATGACCGACGCCCTTCGGCGCGAGGGCGCCCTGTCCCGGCGCGCGTACGCGCGGCTCAGCGGCCTCGAAGGCGTCGCGCGGATCGCCGACTCGATCGAGGACGACGGCGCCGCCGCGGGCACGGCGCGCGAGCTCGACGCGCGCCTCTCCGACCACCTGACCACGATGGCGACGGCGCTGGCGCTCGGCCTGCACGCGCCGCCGGACGACGGCCCGCGGGCCGCCGCGCCGAGCGAAGACCTCGACGAGACCGCCGAGACCCGCCTCGCGCGCCAGCAGACCCGCGCCGCGCTCCGTGCCGCGCTGCAGAGCCTGGAGGAGCCCGATCGCTCCCTCATCGATCGGCACTATTTTCAGGGCGAAGACCTCTTCGTGCTGGCCCGTGAGCTCGGGTACTCACCGTCGTGGGCCTCGCGGGTCCACGCCCGCGCCGTCAAGGCGCTCGGTCGCGCGCTCGGGCCGCGCGCCGCGCACGCGTGGTAGAGAGGGCGAGTGGCGCGGCAGCGGGTGATCATCGCGATGAGCGGCGGGGTCGACTCCTCGGTCGCCGCCGCGCTGCTCGCGGACGAGGGCCTCGATGTCGTGGGCGTCACGCTCCACCTCTGGGACACCCCCGACGACGGCTCGGTGCGCGGCCGCTGCTGCGCCCCGGAGGACCAGCACGACGCGCGCCGCGTCGCCGATCACCTCGGGATCTCGCACTACGCGTTCGATCGCCGCGCCGAGTTCCGCCGCGAGGTCGTCACGCCGTTCGTCGACGCGTACCTCGGGGGCGAGACGCCGAGCCCGTGCGTCGCGTGCAACCGCGGGCCGAAGCTCCGCGAGCTGTTCGACCTCGCCGACGATCTCGGCGCGGAGCTCGTCGCGACGGGGCACTACGCCCGGCTCGGGCGCGACGACGTCGGCCCGTGCCTGCTGCGGGCCCGCGACGGCTCGAAGGATCAGAGCTACTTCCTGCACGCGCTCGGCCGCGAGCAGCTCTCTCGCCTGCGCCTCCCGCTCGGCTCGCTCACGAAGCCCGAGGTGCGCGAGATCGCCCGCGCGCGCGGGCTGCCCGGCGCGGCGAAGGGAGAGAGCCAGGAGCTGTGCTTCGTGCCGTCCGGTCGCTACGACGCCTTCGTCGACGCGCGCGCCGCGGGGCGCGCGAGGCCTGGCCCCATCCTCGACGGGAGCGGCGCGGTCGTCGGTCGCCACGCGGGCGTGCACGGCTTCACGATCGGTCAGCGTCGCGGGCTCGGGGTCGCGCTCGGCAAGCCCGCGTTCGTCGTCGACCTCGACGGCGCGACGGGCGCCGTGCAGCTCGGAGACGAGGCCGCGCTCGGCGCGACGCGCCTCACCGCGGTCGACGGGAGGTTCCTCGAGGGGGCGCCGCGCGAGCTCGTGGCGACGGTGCGGGTCCGCGCCCGCCACGAGGGCGAGCGCGCGCGCGTGACGATCGATCCCTCGGGGGCGATGCAGGCGGACTTCGAGCGCCCCGTCCGCGCCGTCGCGCGCGGGCAGTACGCGGTCGTGTACGACGGCGATCGCGTGCTCGGCGGCGCGCGGATCACCTCGACGGAGCGCCCGTCGTGACCCGCGTGGCCCGCCGCGTCCTCGCGCTCGCCGTCGCCGCGCTCGTCGTCGCGTGCACCGTCGGCGACGGGGAGGGCAGCGTCACCAGCGACGATCTGAAGGCGCGCGACTGCTTCCGCGGCCCGTTCGATCTCGGCCCGACCTTCTTCGCGTCGAACCCGTACCGCGACCAGCAGCTCATCCGCATCCAGCGCGGCGACGATCTCGAGGAGAACTCCGACGGCGTGATGATCCTGGTGCGCAACACGGGCGCCGTGCGCGGGCGGCTCGGTCAGGCGCTCGAGGTCGGCCTCGGACCCGGCGTCGCCCCGCCTGGGATCCCCATCAAGGCGGACGCGGATCCCCCGCTCGTCGGGCTCACGGTCTACCTCCACCAGACGTGCCACGGGAAGAACGTCGCGCTCTACGCGGTCGAGGGGACCATCACGTTCTCCAGCCTGTTCAGCGGCGATCCGAACGAGCGCGACGGCGGCGAGAAGCTCTCGGAGGGGACGTTCGACGTGCTCGTCGGCGACCCGCGCGACCAGCCGTCGAGCGGCGCGCCGATCCCGAGCGAGGCGCTCTCACGGGTGAGAGGATCGTTTCGTTTCTACTTCCAGAGAGGACAGCCCGCGCAACCCTTCGGGTGAGGAGATTCATGCTGAGCTGCCTCACGGCGACGGCGGCGCAGGCGGCGCGGACGAGGCGGCGGGCGGCGGCCTCGGGGGCACCCGCATCTCGACCTCGACGAGCGCGGTCTCGCCCTCGGTCACGCGCACGACCCGCCGCTCGTCGGGCGCCGACGGGTGCCGGAACGTGAGCCTGTGCTCGCCGGCCCGCACCGGCACCGGTCGCGCGAAGGGCGTCACGTCGACCAGCTGACCGTTCACGTACACCGTCGCCCACGGCCGCGCGACGACGCGCAGGTTCGCCGCGCGCTCGGGCACGAGCGGGAGCACCTCCGGGGAGTCCTCGAGCTCGGAAGGGGGCGCCGTCGCGCGGATGGCCGAGACGCCCAGGATCATCGCGGCGAGCACGAAGAGCTGCCCGAACGCCGCGCGCCCGAGGCCGGGCGAGCGACCGCTCGCGCGCTCCGCCGACGCGGCGCCGGGTCGCAGCACCGAGAGCCCCGCGACGACCATCGCGCGGCGCACCGGCTCCTCGTCGGGCTCGATCGACAGCTCGCGCGCGGCCTGTGAGAGCGCGTCGTAGAGCGCCGTCGCCGAGGGGAACCGCTCCTCGAGCTCGGGCGCGATCGCGCGGGCGATCACGCGCTCGACGAGCGACGGCACCTCGACGAGATCGCCGAGTCGGGGCGCGTCGCCGCCGCGCGCCCGCGGCGGGCTCGGGTCGTCCTCGCCGCCGCCGAACGGGTGCGTCCCCGCGAGCAGCTCGAAGAGCCACGCGCCGACGACGAACACGTCCGATCCCTGCGATGGCGCCTCGCCGAGGAGCTCCTCCGGAGAGAGGCACCGCGCCGACCGTCGCTCTGCCTGCGCGGGCACCTCGCCGAGCTCGGCGAGCGCCGGGCCGGTCGCGCGCGAGAAGCCGGAGAGCTTCACCACGCCCTCCCGCGTCAGCCACACGTCGGAGAGCTCGCCGCCGCCGTGGTGGACGCCGCGGGCGTGCGCGTGCGCGAGCGCCGACGCGAGCGCGCAGCCGATCGACAGCGCGGCCCCGACCGACACGCCGCCGTGGGCTCCGCGCAGGAGGTCGCGCGCCGTCGCCCCGTCGACGAGCTCGCGCGCGAGCCAGGGCGCCGGCCCGTCCACGAACTCGTAGAGCTGCGGCACGTTGCCGTGGTTCAGCCGGCCGAGCGCGCGCGCCTCTCTCCGCACCGGGTCCACGAGCGCCGCCCCTGCGCCCTCGCGCGGCCGCTTCACCACGGCGGCGCGCGACGTCGAGAGGTGCGTCGCCCGCCAGGCGACGGTGAGGTGCCCCCGGCCGAGCTCGCCCTCGACGCGGTACGAGCCGAGCACCTCCCCGGCGGTCACGGCGCGAGGAGGCTCTGCCCGGTCATCTCGTCGGGCGCCGCGATCCCGAGCAGCTGGAGCATCGTCGGCGCCACGTCCGCGAGCCGCCCGGATCGCAGCCGCGCGCCGCGCCGCGCCTCGTCGACCAGCACGAAGCGGACGGGGTTCGTCGTGTGCGCCGTGTGCGGCGCGCCCGTCACGGGATCGCGCATCTGCTCGCAGTTGCCATGGTCCGCCGTCACGAGCACCGCGCCGTCGCGCGCGAGGGCGGCGTCGATGATGCGCGCGAGCCCCGCGTCGACCGCCTCGAGCGCCGCGACCGCGGCCGGGAGCACGCCCGTGTGCCCCACCATGTCCGGGTTCGCGAAGTTCACGACGACGACGTCGGTCGCGTCCGCCTCGATCGCGCCCACCACCGCGTCCGCGACCTTCGCGGCGCTCATCTCGGGCCTCAGATCGTACGTCGCGACGTCTCGCGGCGACGGCACGAGCGCGCGCGCCTCGCCCTCGTACGGCGCCTCGCGCCCGCCGTTGAAGAAGAACGTGACGTGCGCGAACTTCTCCGTCTCCGCGCACCGCAGCTGCGTGAGGCCCGCTCTCGACAGCACCTCGCCGAGCATGCCCGCGTGCTCGACCTTCGCGAACGCGACCGGCAGCTCCAGCCGCGCGTCGTACTCGGTCATGCACACGTACGCGCCGAACGCGCGCGGCGTCGGCCTCGCGAACCCGTCGAACGACGGCCGCGTGAGCGCGGCGGACAGCTCACGCGCGCGATCTGCCCGGAAATTGAAGCAGATCGCCGCGTCGCGAGACGGATCGGCGCCCCGGTAGCCCTCGAGGACGACCGGCTCGACGAACTCGTCGTCCTTGCCCGCCGCGTACGACGCCTCGACGGCGTCGCCTGCGCGCGCCACGCGCGGCCCCTCGCCCGACACGATCGCGTCGTACGCGGCCCGCACGCGCTCCCAGCGCTGATCGCGGTCCATCGCGTAGTAGCGGCCGCTCAGCGTGGCGACGCCGCCCTTGTCCGCGAGGCGCGCGAGCAGCGCGTCGAGGTACCCGAGCGCGCTCCGCGGCGGCGTGTCCCGCCCGTCGAGGAAGGCGTGCACCCACACCGCGACGCCGGCGCGCGCCGCGAGCTCGATCAGCGCGAAGAGGTGCTCGATGGAGCTGTGCACGCCGCCGTCCGACAGGAGGCCGAGCAGGTGCAGGCGCCCGCCGTGCGCGGCCGCGTGACCGACGGCGCGCGCGATCTCGGGGTTGTCGCCGAGCGAGCCGTCGGCGACCGCGCAGTCGATCCGCGAGATGTCCATCTGCGCGACCCGGCCCGCGCCGAAGTTGAGGTGCCCGACCTCGCTGTTGCCCATCTGGCCGACGGGGAGCCCCACGTCGGGTCCGCTCGCGCCGAGCGTCGTGTGCGGGTAGCGCTCGAGCAGCGCGCGGTAGCGCGGCATCGTCGCCTGCGTCACGGCGTTGTCGTCGCTCGGGGGGCCCACACCGAAGCCATCGAGGATGCACAGCACGAGCGGTCGAGGTCGCGTCATCGGCGCTGCGAGGATGCTCCAGCCGGTCGCCCTCGCGGCAATGAAATGCGCCGACACGCCGAAAATTCGCGCGTCGCGCCGAGGTTGACCGCGCCGGGCCGTTCCGATACTCCCGCCCCCCTCCCGCGCTCCTGCGGGAGGTCATTTCGAAGGGGCCCCCCGCGATGTCCACGCCGCTGATCCTCGTCCTCGTCGTCGCCGTCGTCGTCGTCCTGTACTTCGTCTTCGGCTCCAAGAAGCCGCAGGAGCTCCCCGCGAAGGAGGAGGCCGACGAGGCGCCGCGCCTGAAGAAGAAGGACGGCCCGACGCTCCAGGAGAAGCTCGATCAGCGCCGCGAGGAGCTGTCGAAGGCGAAGGTCGAGGAGGTCACGAAGCCCGAGGCCGCAGAGCCCGCGGAGCCCGCGCCCGCGAAGGCGGAGGAGCCCGCGAAGACCGAGCCCGCGAAGCCGGAGGAGCCCGCGCAGGCGCCGGAGCCGACCGCTGCGCCCCCGGCGATCGAGGCGAAGCCCACGGTCGTCGCGCGCCCCACGAAGCCCGGCGACGTCGAGGGGATGCGCAAGGGCCTCGCGAAGTCACGCGGCGCCGACGGCTTCTTCGGCCGCCTGGCCGCGCTCGTCACGGGCAAGAAGGAGATCGACGCCGCGCTGCTCGGCGAGATCGAGGAGGTCTTGCTGGCGAGCGACGTGGGCGTGAAGGCGACCGAGACGCTCACCGCGCGCGTGCGCGACGCGCTGTCGAAGAACGAGCTCTCCGACCCCGCGCGCGTGTGGGAGACGCTGCGCGCCGAGGCGCGGCGCATCCTGTCCGTCGGCGGCGGCGGCGTCGTGCTCTCGGGCAAGCCGACCGTGGTGATGATGGTCGGCGTCAACGGCGCCGGCAAGACGACCACCATCGGCAAGATCGCGACGAAGCTCCACGGCGAGGGCACGAGCGTGATGCTCGCCGCCGGTGACACGTTCCGCGCCGCGGCCGTCGCGCAGCTCGAGGTCTGGGGCAAGCGCGTCGGGGTCGAGGTCGTGAAGGGCAAGGACGGCGCAGACCCGGCCGCGGTCGCGTTCGACGCCGTGACGAAGGCCAAGGCCGCGGGCGTCGACGTGCTCCTCGTCGACACCGCCGGCCGCCTCCACACGAAGTCGAACCTGATGGATGAGCTGAAGAAGATCGGCAAGTCCGTCGGCAAGGCCATCGAGAGCGCGCCTCACGAGACGCTGCTCGTGCTCGACGCGACGAACGGTCAGAACGCGCTCGCCCAGGCGAAGCAGTTCAAGGAGGCGATGACGCTCACCGGGATCGTCCTCACCAAGCTCGACGGCACCGCGAAGGGCGGCATCATCCTCGCGATCGCCGACGAGCTGGGCGTGCCGGTTCGCTACGTCGGCCTCGGCGAGCGCGCCGACGATCTCCATGAATTCTCGGCCGACGAGTACGTCGAGGCGCTGCTCGGCGACCTCGGTAAGCAGGGATGATCGTGTTCGCGACCACCGGAAACTTTCGCCTCGACAAGAAAGCCAACAACGGCGATTTGGTTGTTGAATGTGCGAAAAGGGTTGAGGTAGCTTGCCACCTCGTTCGGGCGCCTTTGCTCGAACCATGCCGCGTGAAACCGAGCATTCAAGGCCAACCTGACACCTCGCGGACGGTGCGGAAGGGGTATCGGATGAACCAGGGTCGCATGGGCCTCCTCGTAGCGGCGGCCCTGCTAGCAGTGCCCGCCACGGCGAGCGCCCAGAAGCCCGGCAAAGGCGCGAAGCCGCCCGCCGGAGCCACGGACAAGCCCGCCGACAAGGCTGACGAGAAGAAGCCCGAGGACAAGCCAGCGGGCGGCGCCGACGCGAAGCCCGCCGACGCGCCCGCTGCCGACGCGCCCGCTGCCGACGCCCCCAAGGGCGAAGACCCGAGCGCTGGCGGCATCTGCGACCTCGACCCTTCTCAGTGCCCTCAGGTCGACTTCGACGCCGCGGCGAGCAAGCCCATCCCCGCGCAGATGTACGCGGTGCAGCAGCTGTACGCGCTGCGCGTGCGCCGCGTCGAGGTGAACCCCTACTGGTCGTTCTCTCTCAACGATCAGTTCGTGTCGCACCCGGCGCCGGGCATGGCGATCAACTACTACGTGACGAACGTCCTCGCGGTGGGCGTCAACGGCACCTGGTACCGGCCGTTCGGCTCGAACCTCAACCAGGACTCCGCGTTCAACGCGCAGACGCGGCGCGCGGCGCGCGTCGGCGTGCCGCTCACCGAGTATGACTGGTCGGCGGCGCTGAACTTCACGTACGTCCCCGTCTACGGAAAGTTCGCCGGCTTCGGCGACTTCATCTTCCACTACGACGCGTACATCGTCGGCGGCCTGGGCATGCTGTCGAACCGCCCCATCGCGGTCATCGACCCCGACAACCGCACGTTCGACTCCAAGGCCCACCTGGCGTTCAATGCCGGCCTCGGGCTGCGCATCTTCTTCAACCGCTGGTTCGCGGCGGTCGGCGAGGTTCGCAACTACGTGTTCCAGGACCAGCTCGAGGCGACGACGATCGCCAGGGACAAGGCCGCGACCGACAAGGCGACCTGGTACGGTGACAAACCCATCACGGTGAACGTCCAGGCCCAGGTCGGGCTCGCGATCTTCTTGCCGTTCTCCTGGGAGTACCGGTTGCCGAAATGACGACGGGAAGGACCTCTCCGATGATGCGGCGTATCCTCACGGTGGCGCTCCCGACGGCGGCCTTGCTCGGATTCTCGAGCCAGGCGTCGGCGCAGGAGAACCAGCTCACAGGTCCGCTCGCCGGCGCTCCGGCGGTGCGCGGTCTGCGGCTCCACAGGAAGCAGCGCTTCGAGATCGCGCCCGCGGTCTCGTTCACGCTGCTCGACGAATACCAGCGCCATATCCTCCTCGGCGCGCGGCTCACGTACAACGTGACCGACTGGCTCGGCCTCGGCGCCTGGGGTGCCTTCGGCGCGGTCAAGCAGACGACCGGCCTCTCCGACCGCATCCAGGACGCCAACGATCAGCGCTTCAACCCCCGCTCCCCGAACTTCACCACGGGCCAGGAGAGCACGGGGCGCACGCTGGTCCGCGCGAACATCGGCAAGGACTTCAAGCAGCAGCTGGCGACGATCAACTGGATCTTCTCGCCGCAGATCACGGCCGTGCCGTTCCGCGGCAAGCTGTCGCTGTTCCAGAAGATCTTCGTCGACACCGACGCGTACTTCTTCGCCGGGCCTGCGTTCGTCAACCTCCGCGAGCGCGCCGACTGCGGCGGGTCGAGCGGCGTCGACTGCGCGGCGCGCGAGGGCTCGGGCCCGGATCCGGGCAACGTCCGCCCCGCCGCGACGAAGGCCACCGCGAGCCGGATGGCCATCGCCCCGACGTTCGGCCTCGGCCTCAGCTTCTACACGGGGCAGTGGACGAGCTTCGGCCTCGAGTGGCGCGCGCTGATGTACTCGGCGAACACCGGCGGCTTCGACATCGCCGGCGGCGGCGAGGGCGGACGCTTCCCCGACGGCAAGGTCGACAAGAGCGATCGCGAGTTCAAGTTCAACCAGATGATCACGGTGAGCTTCGGGATGCAGTTCCCGCGGACGATCAAGCAGTCCGACTAGTCACCGCGACGTCGTCGCGAGCGAAGAGGCCGCTCCCTCCACCGAGGGCGCGGCCTCTTGGCGTTTCAGGTGCATCGAGACGATTTGCTGGCTCCAGCTTGACCCCATCGCCGATCAGGCCCATTTGCCGGGTCTCGATGGGCCTCTTCGACATCTTCAAGGGCAAGGGAAAAGACCAGGGCGCGCCCCAGGCGCCCGCCGACAAGAACGCCGCGAAGTTCGCCCGCACCGCGTGCGACAAGCTCGCGCAGAACTACGACCGCCAGGAGGCGCTGCAGGCGCTCGCGAAGCTCGGCACGCCCGAGGCGGCGGCCGTGCTGCTGAAGCGCTTCTCGTTCTACATCGAGCCGTCGATGAACGACCAGGAGGAGAAGGAGCTCGCGTTTCAGGGCATCGCCGCCGTCGGCGAGGGCGCGGTCGAGGTCATCGTCGCGTACTGCGAGCGCGCCGACAGCCTGACGTGGCCGCTGAAGCTGCTGAAGACCATCCTCTCGTCAGAGGCGTACGTCGAGGAAGTGGTCGATCTGCTCGGCGACCGAGACACCGACTACGCCCGGAACATCGATCCCAAGCTGCAGCTGATCTCGGCGTTGACGGGCGCGGAGGGCGAGGATCTGCAGGCGGAGATCGTGAGGTTCCTCGAGGACGTGAGCGAGCCCGTGCGCTTCCAGGCGGTCCTCACGTTGCTCTCGCTGAAGGGCGAGGCGGCGCTCGAGCCGCTGATCGATCTCGCGATCGCGGAGGAGTCCGTGCGCATCCGCAACAAGGTCGGCGAGGGGTTCGCGGAGCGGCGGTGGGTCGTCCCGTCCGAGAAGCGCGCGGCCTTCGCGCGCGCCATCTCCGGCGCGGGGCGACAGGTGGGCGGCGACGGCGTCGTCCACGGCTGAGGCATTTCAACCTACCTCACACGCCGTCCGGCGCGGATCAGTCCGTGAAGGGCAGGTTGTACGGGTCGAGATCGTCGATGACCCCGCTCTCGCGCGGCTCCGGCGCGGGCTCACGCGGCGCGTCGTCGGGGGTCGTGTGCTGCGGGGCTTCGGGCTGCGTGGTCATGGTGAGCGCGCGGGAGCAGGTTCCGCGCCAGCCGGCCGCCGCCGCAAATCATGGCGCTCGCGCGGACGGTGCGTCGGCGAGTTCGCACGTCGGTGCGCAGGCGCGCGCGCGTGCGCCCCGCGTCATGCGGTAGCCTCGCGTCACGATGCGCGTCGCGGTGCTGATCGTGCCGGCGGTGACGTTCGCCGCGGCGACGCTCGCGCTGCTCGGGCTCGCGCGCCCGCGCACGCTCCTGGCCGCGCGCCTCTCGGGCGGACCGACGACGGAGGCCGGCAGCGTGCGCCTGTCGTGCGTGCGCCGCGCGGTGGGCGTCGAGGACGCGGTGCCGCTCTCGGACCTCGACGTGCAGCTGGGCCCGCACGTCTCGAGCACGCGGTGCGACGCGGACGGCCACGCGGAGCTGCCGCTCCCGCGGGGCGAGGCGGGCCCCATCGCGGTCCGCGTGGCGCACGGCGGGGAGGTGCTGGCCTCGGGGCGCGTCGTCGTCACGCTCGACGACTGGCTGAGAGGCGCGGTCACGAGGCGGGCGCGCGTGCGCGGCGGTGGACGTCTCGACGGGCACGCGGAGATCCCCGGCGGCGCGCTCGCGACCGAGCAGACGACGGAGGTGCGGCTGGTCTTGCGAGGCGGATCGGGCGCGGCGACGCTCGAAGCGAACGGCGCGGATCTCGGCGTGGCACGCCTGGTCGACGGGACGACCGAGGGCGCGCCCACGCTCTCGCTCGCCGTGCCGGTGACCCCACGGTTTCATCAGGTGACGCTGACGGCGCGGCGCGCGGACCCGGACGAGACGTGGCAAGGGAGATTGCCGGTGGTCGCGGGCCAGCCGATGATGACCGCGATCGAGCCTCGAGGCTCCGAGCTTCGCGTCTCCATCGCCGCGCCTGGGAGACGCACCCACGCGTACGTCCGCTTCGACGCCGAGCGAGGCAGGCGTCAGGCGCGGCGGATAGCGCTCGCTGGCGATGAGCGCGCGACCCATGGCGAGGCGACGCTGACCGACACCGGCGAGCGGCCCGCGTGGATCGTCGTCGGCGACTCGCCCGACCTGCCTCCCGACGAGTCGACCGGCGCACCGCTGCCCGGCAACCCCACGCTCGATGGCCGTGTCGTCCAGGACGTCCCGTGGCTCGACGGGATGCCAGCGGTGCGCGCCGCCGACGAGCGGCGCACCACGACCGTCGTTCGCCTGGTGATCGCGCTCGTCGCGAGCGGCGGGCTGCTCGAGGTGTTCCTCGTCCTCGACGCCTCGCGCGCCGCCCGCGACCGGCTCGCCGCGCACCTGGCGTCGGTCGGTGACGACGCGCCCGCGCGCCCCGAGCAGGCGCGACCGTGGCTCCCGCTGGTGCTCGGCCTCTTGGCGATCTCGTTCGCGTTCGCGCTCGTGTCGCTCCTGTTCACGCTGAAGGCGTGAGGCTGCCGGCGCGAGCGCGTTCTGTCCGCGCGCCCGCGCGCGTAAGGAGCGATCATGCCTCGCGCCGCGCTGTTCGATCTCGACCGCACGCTCGTCCGCAAGGAGACGGCGAGCCTCTACGTCCGCTACCAGCGCGAGATCGGTGAGGCGACCACCGTCGACCTCGTGCGCACGCTCTGGTGGGTCGCACAGTACACGCTCGGCGTGCTCGACGCCGAGAAGATCGCGGCGCGCGCCGCGTCGAGCTTGGAGGGCACGCTCGAGGCCGCGATGGTGGAGCGCTGCGAGCGATGGGTCGAGCGAGACGTGATGCCTCACGTCGGAGAGGCCGCGCGCGCCGCCGTCGCGCGCCACCGCGCGGCCGGCGATCTGCTCGCGATCGTCACCGGGGCCACGCCGTACGCGGCGCGCCCGGTGGCCCGCCGCCTCGAGATCCCCCACGTGCTGTCGAGCGAGCTCGAGGTCGACGACGGGGCGTTCACGGGGCGGTTCGTGCAACCGCTCTGCTACGGACACGGCAAGATCGCGCGGGTCGAGCGGCTCGCCGCGGCGCACGGGTTCTCGCTGTCCGAGGCGACGTTCTACACCGACAGCAACACCGACTTGCCGCTGCTGCTCGCCGTCGGGGAGCCCGTCGTCGTGAACCCCGACGGGCGACTCCTGCGCGAGGCGCGCCGCCGACGCTGGCGCGTGGAGCGCTGGTGACGCGAGCGACCGTCACCGGGGCGCGTCGATCTTCTTCAGCTCGACGCGCACGCGGAGCTTGAGAGGCGCGGTCTCCGGCTTCGGGAACGCCGCGGCGGCGAGCACCACGTCCGCGCACGCGACCGTCTCCTTCAGCAAAGCGCCGCGCTGGGTCACCTTGTGCTTCGTGACGCTGCCGTCGGCGGCGATCTCGAGCTCGGCCTCGAGCAGCCCCTTCGACGCCGCCTCTCGCTCCAGCGCGAGGAGGTAACAGCCGCGGAGCCTGCCGAGCGCCGCGTCGACGGCGCCCGTCGCGGCGGCGGACCTCCCGGCGAGGATCTCCGTGCGCGGTGTCGCCGTCGCGCCCGCGAACCGACCGCCCCCGTCGTCGCGATCGCCGTAGCGCAGCGTGAGCTTCGCGGTCGTCGCCTTCTCGGGCGGCGGCAGCTCGATGCGCCTCAGGATCTCGGTCGCGCAGCCGGTGATCTTCGGCGCGAGCTTCGTCTCGTCCGGCCTGGCGTCGGTGACGAAGCCGCGAGGATCGACGGCCAGCGTGTACGTCACCTCGCCCCGCGCCGCGCCGTCGCGCAGCGCGCCCGCGCACTCCTGCAGCGGCCCGCCGGAGCATCGAAGCGCGGCGAGGGTCTTGTCAGCGGGGAGATCGAGCGCCACGACGGACGCGATCTCGATCGACGAGGTCGCCGTCGCGCTCTCGTAGCGGCACTTCGTCGCGCTCTCGACGCCCTCCGGGGGGCCGTCGTTCGGCCCACGGGCCTCCGGCTTGCGCTGCTCCGCGCAGCCGACGATCACGCACACTCCCCACGCGACGATCCACGCCCGCTTCGCCATGATCGATCGCTACCAGAGGCGCGCGGCTCAGGGGCTCGAATCCGTCGCGGGCGCGCGCGCGAGGCCGTCGAGCTCGCGCAGCACCTCGAGCGGCACCTGGGCCTTGGGATCGGTGCGACACGTCATCGGGCGCGCCTCCACCTCGCGGCCCCCGCGGAACAGCCACCCGGTCTGCTCGGCGATCGACACGAGCGCGTGCAGGCGGTCTTCTCCCGCGCGTGCGGCGGTGGGCAGGGGGCTCGCGGCGTCGAGGCCCGCCTGGCAAGGAGACTCTGCCGTTCCGTAGAGCACCATCGCCGACGAGACGAGCGCCGCGAAGCGCGCGCCGTCGGGCCCCTCGATGAGCACCGCGCGCCGCGTGCCGGGATCCGCGGGCGCGACGATGCGAGGGGTCTTCGCGCGGTCGTCCTCCGCGCACGGTCGCGGTCGCTCGAGCGCCCGGGTCTGCGTCGGCCCCGCGCGCCCGCCGTCGACGAGGCCCTGCGCTCGAAACGCGAACGTGGAGATCTCCCAGCGCCCACCGTCGCGTGTCCGCGTCTGGGTGACGAGCAGCGGCGCGCCGCTCGCGTACGAGAAGCTCGTGTTCGTGTCGAACCCAGGCTCCTGCGCGGGCGTCAGCGCGACGGCGACCCCACGGCCCACCAGGCCCGTCGCGGCGCGGCGCTCGGTGTTCGAGCCCGGCTCTGCGGCGCTGCGGACGACCGCGAAGGGCACGGTCGTCGCGCCGATGCGCACGGCGTCCGCGTTCACCTGCAGCGGCTCCCCGAGCCGCGTCACGCTCGGCCACGGCTGGTAGGCGCTGCGCTCGACCCGCCCGGCGTAGTCGACGAAGAACAGCTCGGCGAGCCCGCCCGCGTCGGGGCGGACGTAGATCCCGCCGGCGGTGATCGACAGCAGCTCCGGCCGCGCCTGGTGAGCGCCGCCGGGCTCTGTGGGCTCGGTGAAGGCGGCGCTCGGCGCGGGTGACGGCCGCAGGGTCGCGCGTCCGACCTTGCCCTCGAGCAGGTTCTCCCACGCGACCTCGAGCGCGGCGGGGTGCGCGCTGTCGCCCGTGCGTGGCGAGACGATGGCGGGCCCGTCTGGCCGCGCGCCCTCTCGCACTGCGAACCGGAGGGCCGCGGCGCCCTCCACCTGCGGCAGCGCGAGCACCGCCACGCCGCCCGCCTGCGGCACCTTCGGCAGCAGCGTCAGCTCGTCGAGCTTCCCTGACGGCGAGCCGTGCACGACGGTCACCGCGGCCGTCATGGGGTCGACCGACACCGTGGAGAACGCGACCCGACCGCGCTCCGACTCGCCCGCGCCGGGGGCCGACGTCCCGGCTGGCAGGCGCTGCCACTTGTCACGGCGCAGCCGGCAGACGAGCGGGGGAGCGGCGAGCGCGATGCCGCGCGATGGCGCGACGTCCGCGTCGAGGTCGAGCACCTGCCGAGCCGCGCGCTCCGCGCCCCAGCCGATCCTCGCGACCTTCGCGCCCACGACGCAGCCCTCGGGCGCGCAGCTCACCGGGTGCGCGCAGCCCCGTGCGTCCTGGCAGCGCAGCGCTCCGACGGCGCCGAGCGAGGTCCAGGAGACCCCGGCGTCGCTGCTCTCCCACGCCTCGCCAGGCGTCACCGCGAGCGCCCGGCGCCCGGCGACGCCGAGCCTCAGCGAGCTCGTCCGCACGGGAGGGGCGCCGACCGAGAGCGCGCGACCGTCCTGGTCTGCGAGCACGACGGCGGGCGCAGCGCCCTCGATCGCGATCGTGATGACACCGGGCTCGGTCACCGAGATGGAGGCCGCGGTCGCCACGCCGTGGTCGGGCAGCGGGAGCTCGCGCGCCTCGAACGTGCGGCCCGCGTCGGCGCTGACGAACAGGCCGAGATCCCCGGACTTCGCCCGCCTCCCGACGAGGTAGACCGTCGCACCTCGGCCCGCGAACTTCACGTCCAGCACGCCCCCGCCGAGCGCCGGTGCGCGCGTCGCGCCCCAGGGGGAGCCGACAGCCTCGACGCCCTCCGAGGCCGGGTCCCATTGCCCCAGCCAGAGCGGCGTCTCCACGTCACATCGCTCCTCCGTGCGGCGGCACGCGCCCCAGACGATGAGCCGGTCGGACGGGCCGAGCACCAGCCGCGTCGCGGACGTGCCCTCGAGCGCGCCGCTCAGCTCCTCGGGGGCCTCGGCGACGTTCGTGTAGCGGAGCACGCGCACGCGCCCGCGCGCCGATCCGCGCTGCGGCACGAGGCAGGCGGCGTAGAGCGCGCGATCGTCGCCCGCGAGCGAGAGCTCCGAGCAGCGCTCCGTTCCCGCGAGCGGCGTCACCTCGAGGTGCTCGCCGAGGCGGCCTCGCCCGAGCGACGCCGGCGCGCCGGGCTTGTCGCGCTTCGTGATGGGCACGTAGACCGTGCCTCGCCAGACGAAGCCGCGCCCGCGCGTGAGGTCTGCGCCGTCGACCACCGCGCGCGGGGGGACCACGAACGGCGGCGGTGAGACAGGCTCGCTCGCGTCGACGAGCCGTGGCGCATCGCCGGCGTCGAGCTCCACCGCGCGCTGGTAGCCGAGCGCGGTGACGACGCCGCGCTCGGACGACAGGCGCGACGCGCCGACCGGCGGCGCCTCGATCCTCGCGAACGTCCTGCCGCCGTCGCGCGTGACGAACAGCCGCTCGGGCAGCCCGAGCACCACGCCTCGCTCGCCCTCGACCCGCACGTCGAGGATCCACCGCGCGTCGAGCTTCACGTCTCGCCACGTCTCGCCCGCGTCGTTCGACCACGAGAGCGCGCCGCGCTCGCCGACGATCGCCACGGTCGATCCCGACGCCGACACCGCGGTCGCGGTCCCGCGCGGTCTCGAGATCCGCGAGAACGCGCCGAGCGGTGACGCGGCCTCGTACAGCGCGCCCGTCCGTCCGACGAATCGCCACGCGCCGCTGGCGCCTCTCGAGAGGCCGACGAGATCCTCTGGCGCGAGATCGCCCGCGGCCTCGGCCTCGCCCGTCTCCCGCACCAGCCAGCGCTCGCCGTCGCGTCCCCACGCGACCCAGGAGCGGTCCGCCTGGGAGATGGACCCGAGGATCGTCGACGGCCTCTGGGGCGCGTACACCCACCTCGCAGCCCCCGTCGCGTCCGCGCTCGGCGGCGCGCGCCAGGTGATGTCCACGCGAGGTGGCGGCGCCGCGGCGGGCGCGCAGGCCGACGCGCCGAGCGCCGCACAGAGCCAGGCTCGCCTCGATCGCACGCGCCCTCAGAAGTCTGGCTTCTGCAGCGGCGGAGGGGCGAACCCGGACGGCGGCTTCGGCTTCGTCTCCTTGTCGGGCTTCGTCTCCTTGTCGGGCTTCGCCTCCACAGGAGCGGCGTGGGTCGGCTCGGCCTGCGCGGCGACAGCGACCGGGCGCGGCGCGCCTTGCCCCACGGTCGGGAGCGCGTCGATCGTGTCGGGCGTGCTCGACGACGCGGCCGACGCCGACGCGTGGGGAGGCGCGGCGCTGGGGACGGCCGCTGCGCTCGGCGCCTCTGCGGTCTTCGTCGCCGTCGACGCGGAGGCGGGCGGCGCGCTCGCGGCCTTCGTCCCGCTCGTCGTCGTCGCGGCCGCGATGACCCCGACGACGAGCCCGGCCGCCACGACGAGCCCGGCCGCCGCGATGAGCCCGACCGGCGTCTTCTTCGGCGCAGGCACCGCGCCGCTCGGGGGCATGCTCGCGTACACGCCGGGCGACGCGACCGCCGTGATGGACGGCTGCGAGCCGGTCGACGGGTACAGGCTCGGGCGCGACGGCGGGGGCAGGCCGTCGAGCGGGATGAGGCCGCTCGGCAGCCCCTGCACCGCGCTGAACTGGCCGGTCATCCCGATGTCGTGGACCGGGCGCGCCATCAGCCGCTGCGCCTCGGCGTGGTTCGCCCACTGCTCGTCGGCGAGCTTCACCGCCGACTTCAGCGCGTCGCGGCGCCGCTCCCCGCGCTCGCCGACCACCTCCCGCACGAAGCGCCCGACGTCGGCCGGCCGCACGCGCGGCGCCGTCGGAGGCATCACGCGGTCGAGGGCCGCCTCGAGCTCCGCGCACGTCTGGAACCGCCGGCTCGGATCCTTCTCGAGCACCTTCATCAGCACCGCCTCGAGCGTCTTCGGGTACGACGGCACGTACGTGGACGGCGGCGGGCAGGGCTGATCGAGGATGTTGCGCAGCGTCGCGACGTCGCCGTCTCCCTTGAAGGGGTGCCGCCCCGTCGTCAGCTGGTAGAGCACGATGCCGAGCGCGAAGATGTCCGTGCGGCGGTCGAGCGGCTTGCCCATCGCCTGCTCGGGCGACATGTACGACGCCTTGCCCTTCACCGTGCCGACGCCCGTCTTCGCCGACTCGCGCCCGTGCGCGAGCACCACTCCAAAATCAACAATCTTGACGTTGCCGTCGTACGTGACGAGGATGTTCTGCGGCGAGACGTCGCGGTGGACGAGCCCCACGGGCGCGCCGTCCTCGTCGAGCAGCTCGTGCGCCGCGTGCAGGCCCGCCGCGGCGTCCGCGATGATGCGGACGGCGATGCCGATCGGCATCCCTTGCTTCTTCAGCGACGTGCGCCAGATCGCCGACAGCGGCTCGCCGTCGACATACTCCATCACGATGTAGAGGACCTCGTTCTCCTCCCCGAGGTCGAAGATCTCGACGACGTTCGGGTGGTGGATCCTCGACGCGATCCGCGCCTCGTCGAGGAACATCTCCTCGAACATCGGATCGTCCGACAGCTTCGCGAGCATCATCTTGATCGCGAGGTGCTTCTGGAACCCGCGCGAGCCCTTCATGCGCGCCGCCCAGACGCTCGCCATGCCGCCCTCGGCTATCGGGACGAGAAACTCGTATCGCCCGATCGACTGGCCGGGCTGAACGTCACTGAGCGATCGCATGCAGCAGACTCGCGGGGAGGATACCTTCGCGCGCTCGACACGACAACAGGCCGCTACCGCGCCCGCCGCTCGGCGGGAGCGCCGAGGTCTCGCTCCTTCGAGGCGACCGCGGCCTCGCGGACCGCGTCCACGGGCTCGGCGCCATACGCCGCGTCCTCGACAGCGCGCGCCCACTCCGCGACGTCTCCCCGCGCGCGCCCCTCGGCCAGCCTCGCGACCGCGGAGGGGGTCGGCTCGGGCCTCGTGATCCACGCCGGACCCGCGCGCTTCAGCGCTTCCATCAGGCGCTCGAGCACGGCGCGTCGGCGGAGCTGCAGCCCGAGCTGCGCGCGGCCTCGGCGCGGCGTCGGCACCTCGACGCGCGTGTGCAGCGGCCCCTCGGCGACGAGCACGCGGCTCGACGCGGCGTCCACGCCGAGCGTGAACTCCCCGCGCTCGTCCGTGGTCGTCGCGGCGATCTCTCGATCGCCCTGGAAGTCCCTCGCGCGCACCGCGACGGTGATCCCCGCGAGCGGGCGTCGCTCGTGCGCGTCCAGCACGACGCCGCGAACGCCCGGCGCGCCGTCGTCGGGCAGCAGCACGAGGTCGGGGAGGCGCGCCCCCGGCGCCTCGCGCGTCGCGAGCCTCGCGGGCCGCGGCAGCCTGCGCCAGCCGTTGGCGAGCACGAGCAGCAGCACCGCGGCCACGACCAGCAGCGGCGCCTTCCGCCAGAGAGACGGCGGCCGGACGGGGACGCGCAGCGTGAGCGGCGGGCCCCCGCGCAGCCCCGCGGACGTGGGCAGGAACGTGAACGTGACCTCGAGCGAGCCCGCCGCCGGGACGTCGAACGCGAGCGGGACGGTCGCGCGGCCGCCTGCCACCGCGCCCGTGCCCACGACCTGTGCGCCGACGCGCGCCTCGACCGCGCCCGAGAGCGCGGGGCCGCGTGACGTCTCCACCGCGAGCGTGAGCTCGTGGCCGTCGCTCGGCACGATGGGCGCCGCCGGCGGCGCGCCCACCAGCGTGACCCTCGCTGCGCGGACGATCTTCGCGTGGAGCTCGGCGCCGCCCTCCGACGTCACGACGAGCGCTCCCACCCCGGGCCCTGCGAGCGCGTCCGTCGCGACGTCGAACACGGCGCGACCCCGGGCGTCGGTGCGCACCTTGCCGAGGCGCGCGCCGCGCTCGTCGGACAGCGACAGCCACGCGCCCTCGATCGGTCTGTCGGCGCCCGCGCTCGCGGTCACGCGCGCGCCCACCCGCGCGGTGCGCCCGTCGAGATCGAGCGCGTCGGGCAGCGGATCCCACGCGAGCGCCGCCGCTCCGCGCGCGAGATCGTACGCGCGCTCCCACGCTCCCGCGTCGAGCGCGCTCCCTCCGCCGAACCTCGCGCGCACGCGCCCGCTCGTCGGCATCCCGCCCGTGCGCACGCAGAACACGCCCCCCGCGTCCGTCTCCAGCGCGACGGTGTCTGGCTGAGGCTGGGTCGGCGCGCCTCCCGCCCCGCACGCTCGAGGCGTCCCGAGCGGCACCGCGCGCGCGCCATCCATCACGGAGAGCTCGACGCGCCGGCCACCGAGCGGCTGGCCCACGTCGTCCCGCAGCGTGCCCCGGATCTCCTGCGCGTCCCCGTCCGCCGCGACGTGGACGTCGATCACGGCGTCGCCTCGCACCGAGAGCTTCGCGCCCCACGCGAGCGCCCCCGCGGTCACGGCGGCGAGCGTCAGGCGAATTCGTGCACCACGGAACATGAAATCGAGCGGCGCTGTCGTATCATGGTCCCGATGGTCGTGGCCTCGCGCGTCGGTCGCTGGATCGCCCCTGCGATCGTGCTCGTCGTCGCGTCGCACGCGTCGGACGCGCGCGCCGAGCCGGTCGAGAAGCTCGCGAAGGAGCTGAAGGACAACGAGGACTTCCGCGTGCGCACGCAGGCCGCGCTCTCGCTCGGCAAGTCAGGGAGCGCCGACGCCGTCTCGCCGCTCTGCGACGCGCTCGCGGGCGACTCGTCCGAGGCCGTCCGCGGCGCGTCCGCGGCCGCGCTCGGCAAGCTCGGCAAGCCCGCCGGGCTGCCGTGCCTCGAGGCGCGCAAGGAGGCGGAGGCGAGCGCGAGCGTCAAGTCGCAGATCGGCAAGTCGATCGCGCTGCTCTCGAAGGGCAACGTCCCTCCCGGCTCGAAGTACTACGTCTCGGTCGGCAAGGTGAACAACAAGACCCAGCGCGGCGAGGTCGACGCCATCGTGCGCGAGGCCGCGACGAAGAAGCTCGGCGCGATGTCCGGCTACGCGGTCGCGCCGAAGGGCGAGGCGTCCGCCGCGGCGAAGAGGATCATCGGCGAGAAGAGCCTGAAGGGCTTCCAGCTCCTCACGACCGTCGATCCGCCCGTGTACGACGGCGACAAGCTCACGATCGCGCTGAAGATCACGGTGACGTCCTACCCGGGGTCGTCGATCCTCGCGGGGTTCAGCCCGAAGCTCACGCAGTCCGGCGTCTCCGGCACCGACAAGGCGTCCGAGGACGAGCTCGTGAAGATGGCCATCGATCGCGCGCTCGACAGCCTCGAGAAGGTCGCGCCGAGCCTCTGACGCGCGGTTTGTTGCGCCCGCGCCGGCCCGCGCCGTAACCTGCTCCCCGCGATGGACAAGCCGAGCGCGCCGACGGGTCGACACCAGAGGAGCTTCAAGAACTACCTCCTCGATCCGGCGTTCCAGCTCAAGTACTCGTCGTACCTCGTCGCCATCGCGGTCACGCTGTCCGTCGCGCTCGGCGGCCTGCTCTGGCGCACGAGCGGCGAGGTGCTCGCCGAGAGCCGAGTGTCGGTGAAGCAGGGCGAGGAGACCGTGCGGCAGGGCTCGGAGACCGTGCGCCGAGGCCAGGAGCTCGTGAAGGAGAGCCAGAAGCTCTCCGCGGTCGTGCGCATGCAGATCCAGAAGGAGTACGGCGACTCCCCCGATCTCGCGAAGAGCTTCAACGAGGAGGCCGACCGCGAGCAGAAGCGCCTCGAGGGGGAGCAGCAGCGGCTCCTCGGTGAGCAGAAGCGCCTCGAGGCCGAGAAGGCGACGCTCGCCGCGCGCTCCGGCCAGATCGAGGCCCAGCAGCGCACGATCATGGCGACGCTGGTGAGCGTGCTCCTCGCGCTCGTCGTCGCGATCGGCCTCGCGGGCATCCTCATCACCCACAAGATCGCGGGCCCGATCTTCAAGATGAAGCGCCAGATCCGCGAGCTCGGCGAGGGCAGCCTCAAGATCCCGTCGAAGCTGCGCAAGGGCGACGAGCTGGTCGATTTCTTCCAGGCGTTCGAGGACACCGTCAAGAGCCTCCGCGCGCGCCAGCAGAAGGAGATCGAGCAGCTCGACGACGCGATGAAGGCGGCGGAGGACGGCGGCCACGACGCCTGCCTCGCGAAGCTGAAGAAGCTCCGCGACGACATGCAGGCCGAGCTCGCGTAGGCTCAGCGCAGCCCCTCGGCGATCTCCACTGTCACCGGGCGCGCGTCGAGGTCGACCGACGCGACGTCGATCCGCACGCGCTCGATCGTCACGTCAGCGGAGAACGTCCGCCACAGCCGCTCGGTCGCGTCCCGCAGGCGCGCGCGCTTCGCGGGGCTCACCGACGCGAACGCCGACTCGTACGCGCCGCGCCCTCGCGTCCGCACCTCGACGACGACGAGCAGCGGGCCCTCTCGCGCGACGATGTCCAGCTCGAGCGCGCCGAGCCGCACGTTCGTGCCCAGCACCTCGAACCCCCTCGCCACCAGGAGGTCGATGACGACCCGCTCGGCCGCGCGCCCCCTCCGTGCGCGGCCGCTCACGCCGGGGCGCTAACGGGTTCGCCTTGACGTTGCACGCGCCGTTCGCCGCCGTGCACTCGTTGAGGACCGAGCCGCTGGCCGCGCTGCACTGGTCGGGGAAATAGCCCTTGTCCTCGTCCTTCACGCAGTACGATCCGCCGAGCTGAGCGCTGCCTTTCGCGACGAGCGCGCCGACGTCGAGCTCCTTGAACGGCTTGCAGGAGAAGCCGTTCGGGCACTCGCAGTACTTCGCGTCCTTCTCCGGGCCGTCGCAGCGGCACGAGCAGTACACCGCGAGCTTGTCGGGGCGCTTGCTGCACTGGCCGAAGACGCGCGCGCGGACCATGTCGGCGTTCTTGCCCGTCGAGCCGGGGATGCGGCACGTGTCCGGGGCCGTCCGCAGCTTCTCGAGCTCCGCCTTCTCGTCGGCGCTGAGCGACGTCTCCCTCGCGACGAGATCGTCGATGCGCGCGGCGTTCTCCTCGGACTGACCGATGGGGCACGTCACGCGGCCGCGGAAGTGGTTCACCAGGCAGACGCGCGTCTCGCACTGGAACGAGCGAGACTCGATGTTGACCTCGGTGACCGCGAAGCCGCCGAAGTTCGAGAGGTACTCGTCCTCCGGGATGCAGGGGTCGCCGACGCCGCCGCTCTGGCAGCCCTGCGCGAAGAGGGCCAACGGGGACAGGAAGGCGGACAGCACAACGGCTTTTCGCAGCATCATCGTCGAGGGGCTCCCAGAGTCGAGCGTCCGCGGCCGTCAGGTACGACCGCGCACGCGAGGCGACGACGGACGCTAGCCGAGGCCGGAAGCGTTCGTCAACGGGCAATCGGACGAATTCCACGCAGAAACCGTGGGGACGGAGAACTCTTCGGCGACTGGATTCTCCGTGCAGGGAGGGCCATTTGTGCCTTGACAGGGCGAGCGCGCCCTTCCTACCATCCGCGGCTTGCGTGGGCGATCCCTCGAAGTTTTCAGGGGTTTTTCACACTGTTGAACATTTCCAGCCCCGGCTCCCGGGGCTCCGCCCTCCCTCATCCCCGGACTCCCGCCCGAAAGCGACAAGACGATGCGAAATCGGTTGTCTCGTGCCTGCCTGATCGCCTCCCTCCTCACCGTCGGCCCCTCGGTCGCGGTGCTGTCCTACTCGCCCCTCGCGTCCGCGCAAGCCAAGCCCAAGCCCAAGAAGGACGACAAGAAAGCCGACAAGGACAAGAAAGCCGACAAGGGCGACAAGAAGGACGAGAAGGACGGGAAGCCCGTCGAGGTCGACCTCGACGAGGGCAGCCCCGACGCCAAGAAGTCCAAGGACACGGGCCCCGTGACGGCCGGCCAGATGACCGAGGAGGCCGCGACCGCGAAGCGCCTCTTCGAGGGAGAGAAGTGGGCCGAGGCGGCGCTCGCGCTCTTCCGGGTCACGAAGGGCGAGACGGGCGACGACGAGGGAAACAAGCAGATCGCCCAGTACGATCTCGCGGTCTCCCTGTACCGGCTGCAGTTCTACCAGCACTCGTACAGCATCTTCAGCGAGATCGCCGACCGGCCGAACCACCTGCGCTTCAACGAGACGCTGCTGTGGCTCGCGCGCCTCGCGACCACGCTCCCCGAGCCCGCCGACATCGTCGAGCGCATCGGCAAGTACTCGGCCGAGCAGGTCGGCCGCTTCAACAACGCGAAGCAGAACGACCTCTACTGGCAGCTCAACTACCTCCTCGGTCGGTACAAGTACCGAAACCGCCAGTACGAGGAGGCGATCCAGCTCTTCGAGAAGGTCGACAAGCGCAGCAAGTACTACGTGCAGGCGCAGTTCTTCAACGGCATCAGCTACGTGCAGCTGAAGAAGAGCGTCCCCGCCGTCACGGCCTTCACGCGCATCGTGCAGGCGGTGGACGACGGCGCGGAGGGCGTCGAGGACGAGCAGCGCATGCGCGACCTCGCGCACCTCTCGATGGCCCGCACCTACTACTCCGCGTCGGTGCGCCTCGACGAGAACAACCAGCCGACGATCGACGAGAAGAAGCTCTCCGCGGCCGTCAAGTACTGGAACCGCGTCGACATCGCGAGCGAGTACTGGCTCGACGGGCTGTTCGAGGAGTCCTGGGCGTACTTCATGGCCGGCGACTACCCGCGCGCGCTCGGCAACATTCACACGATCCAGGCGCCGTACTTCCCGCACAGCTTCTACCCCGAGGCGGAGATCCTGAAGGCCCAGATCTACTTCGCCACCTGCCAGTACGACCACGCGACGACGGTCGTCGCCAGGTTCAAGAAGAAGTACGAGCCGGTGCAGAAGGAGCTCGACACGATCCTCAAGGAGTTCGCGGACGAGGGCAAGGAGGAGCAGGCGTTCCAGTTCTTCCGCGAGGTCAAGAGCCAGAAGCGCTCGCTGCCCGCCAACGTGAAGCCCATCGTCGAGCTGGCGCTCTCCGACCGCGCGCTCCTGAAGCACCTCGAGTACGCGCGCGTCCTCGAGGAGGAGGAGGGTCGCTTCAAGAAGGCGCCGGCGAGCTTCCGCGACTCCGGGCTCGGCAACGAGGTGCGCGACGCGCTCGACCTCGCGAAGAGCGTCGCGGTGAAGAACGGCGGCAAGGAGGTGCGCGACCGCTACCAGCGCAACCTCGACGAGCTCAATGAGCACCTCCGCGACTCCGCGAAGATCCTCATCGACATCACGTCGGCCGAGCGCACGAAGCTCGAGTCCACCATCGAGAGCGGCAAGTTCACCCAGGAGGACGCCAAGGTGTTCGGCGTCGTCAAGCCCGACGAGGAGCACGTCATCTGGCCGTTCAACGGCGAGTTCTGGCGTGACGAGCTCGGGTTCTATCGGCAGGTCGTCGTCTCGAAGTGCGGGAGGTTAGGTGATGAAGAACACGACTCGTTTCGCAGTCTCCCTCGCGCTCGGCGCCTCGCTCGGCGCGGTGTCCACGACCGCCCTCGCGGCCGACGGGCCGATGTGCGTCAGCCAGGAGGCGCAGGACGCGCTCTCCAAGTGCGACGGCGTCGCGATGGGCTCGTTCGTCCCGAAGGGCGACAAGGTCGGCGTCAAGCCGCCCCAGGTCTCGACGGACGCGCAGGCCAAGAAGGACAACAAGCCCGGCGCCCCCGACCAGGCCATGGCCGCGGGCCAGCGCGACATCCGCCGCGCGTCGATGAAGGACAAGACGCAGAAGCTCCTCATCAGCGAGATCGCGCAGCTCGAGCAGCTGTGGAAGGCCACGAGCAAGAAGGCCTCCGACCGCCCGCAGCTCGCGCGCCGCCTCGCGGAGACCTACGTCGAGCTCGAGAACGCCGCCTTCCGCGAGAAGACGGAGGCCGACATCAAGAAGGACGCGGCCGCGGCCGCGAAGGCGAAGAAGACCCTCGACGGCGCCCGCGCGAGCGGCATCCGTTACTACAAGGTCATCGTCGACGAGTACGGCGCCGACTACCCGCAGTTCGACGAGGTGCTGTACTACCTGGCCTACGAGTACGAGCAGGGCCAGATGCTCGATGACGCGCGCAAGGTGTACTTCCGCATCATCAGCGACACGCCGCAGTCCAAGTACATCCCCAACGCGTACCTCGCGTTCGGCGAGCTGTACTTCACCGAGGCGCAGGGCGACCCGAGCAAGTGGGAGCTCGCGCGGCAGTCGTACGCCAAGGTGCTCGAGTACGACCAGGCCACCAACAAGGTGTGGGGCTACGCGCAGTACAAGCTCGCGTACGTCTACTGGAACATGGCCGAGAAGGACAAGCTCGCGCTCGCCCTCGAGGGCTTCAAGAAGGTCATCGAGTACTCGAAGAAGTTCGCGGCCAACGCGGGCATCCCGGCGCTCGGCAACAGCGCGCGCAAGGACATCGTCCCGGTCTACGCCCTCATCGGCAAGCCCGAGGGCGCGTACGGCTTCTTCAAGCCGCTGTCCGAGGACGGCTCCGACGCGAAGACGTACGACATGATGGACCAGCTGGGCCTCAACTACATCGACACCGGCCACTACGCCGAGGCCGTCGGCCTGTACGAGGATCTGCTGAAGCGCGACAAGGGCGAGAAGACCTGCCAGTACCAGGCGCACATCGTCTCGGCCACGCAGGCGATGAAGGGTGGGTCAAATAAACCTAACGTCCGCGCGAAGATGGACGACATGGTGAAGCGCCTGAAGGAGTACCGCACGGGCTCCTACAGCGAGGACGCCAAGCTGAAGTGCGCGAACGTGACCGCCGAGCTGCTCTACGAGACGGGCGCGGCCTGGCAGATCGAGGCGCAGGGCTCCGGCGGCCAGCGCGGCACCGGCGACAAGAAGACGATGGCGCTCGCGGCCGAGCTCTACAACCTCGTCGCGCTGAACTTCCAGAAGGAGGAGTTCGCGAAGTTCGAGTTCCCGCGCATCGTCAAGGATGACTGGCCTTCGCTCTTCAAGGTGAAGTACGCGATGGCCGATCTGCTCTACTTCCAGGAGGACTGGGAGAAGTGCGGCCCTGCCTTCGACATGGTCGTCGAGGAGGATCCGCAGAGCAAGGAGGCGCCCGAGGCCGCGTACGCCGCCGTCCTCTGTTACCAGAAGCTCTACGACAAGCAGCACGCCGGCGGCTCCGCGAAGAAGGGCACCGGCAACCTGCCCGGCCAGAAGGACAAGAAGGGCGCCGGCAAGGCCGACCCGAAGGCCGAGCTCGCGAAGAAGGAGCTGACGGCCCAGCAGAAGGGGATGACGAAGGCGTTCTCCCGCTACCTCTGCGTCGTGAAGCCCGAGGACGCGAAGGCGAAGGAGCAGTACGCCGAGGTGAAGTACGCGCGCGCCCGCACGTACTTCGAGGCGCACTACTGGGAGGAGTCCGCCGCGGCGTTCAAGGACATCGCGATGAACCACTCCGACCTCGACTCGGGGATCTACGCCGCGCAGCTGTACCTCGAGTCGCTCAACATCCTCGGCACGCACGCCGACCCGCCGCGGGCGTCCTGCTACGAGGAGATGGGCGAGAGCGTGCCGAAGTTCATCACGCTCTACTGCGACGGCGGCAAGGCCGCGAAGAACCCCGATCAGTGCGCGATGCTGACGTCGATCCAGATCGACATCCTCCGCCTGAAGGCCGAGGCGCTCCTGAAGGCCGCGCAGACGGCGACCACCAACTCCGCGCGCCAGTTCGAGGCGGCGGGCAACGCGTACCTCGAGCTCTGGAAGAAGTACGGCGAGGCGCCGATCGCGGCGGGCAAGAAGCCCGAGTACGCGAAGATGGACGAGGTGCTGTGGAACGCGGCCGAGGCGTTCCAGTCCGCGCACCTCGTGATGAAGAGCATCCAGGTGCGCCTCATCCTCCTCGACCCGAAGAACGGGTTCGAGAAGGGCGAGCTCGCGAAGAAGTCCGTCTACAAGATCGGCGGCAACTACCAGGCGATCGCCGTCTACGACGAGGCCGCCAAGTGGTACGAGCGCTACGCGAAGGAGTTCACGAAGGCCGACAAGGCCGACGCGGCGCTCTCCGACGCCGTCGTGCTGCGCCTCGGCCTCGGTCAGGACTCCGAGGCCATCAAGGACGCCGACGATTTCATGAAGCTCTACGGCAAGGCGAAGCCGGCGGAGACGGCGCGCGTCGCCTTCGCCATCGGCGCGCACTACGTCGAGCGCGAGGACTGGGACAACGCGCGCAAGCGCCTGTCGGGCGCGATGGGCCTCATCGACAAGAGCGCGCCGCTCGACGTGCAGGTGCAGGCGCACGCGCTGCTCGGTCGCGTGATGGTCCGCATCAAGAGCGACTCGGCGGCGGCCACCGAGTACAACAAGGTGAAGGCCCTCTGGTCGAACCCGAAGGCCGCGGCCGACAAGGTCACCGGCAGCGACGCCGACGGCGGCCTCCGCAAGCTCGCGAAGGCGCTCACGGCGGTCGGCGAGGCGTACTTCTACTTCGCCGAGAAGGAGAAGAAGAAGGTCGATGCCATTCGGTTCCCCGACTACAAGGGCCCGAACGACAAGGAGAGCGTCCTCAAGCACATCAAGACGAAGGTCGCCGACTGGATCAAGAAGAAGGCGCCGGCGATCGAGGCCGCCGAGAAGGAGTACCTGAAGATCGTCGAGCTCGAGCCCGCGCCGCCGCCGCGCTGGGTCATCGCCGCCGGCTCTCGCGTCGGGACGATGTGGGGAGAGTTCGTCCGCGAGTTCCGCGCGGCGCCCATCCCCGCCGAGATGAAGGCCGACGTCGAGCTGCGCCAGACCTACTACGCCGCCCTCGACGACGCCTCCGAGCCGCAGAAGGTGCGAGCGAAGCGCGCCTTCGAGACGTGCCTCGGGTACTCCGTCAAGTACCAGTACTTCGACGAGTACTCGCGCACCTGCGAGGTGTGGCTCTCGAAGACCTACAAGAACGAGTACCACAAGGTCGACGAGTACCGCGGCTCGCCCAACCGGCTCTCGAGCGGCCTCAGCGATCGCTCGTACCCGCTCGACACGAACGGCAAGCCCGTCAACCCGAACCCGGTGCTCGAGGCCGACAAGGCCGACGAGGCGGTCGACTCGAAGAAGTCCGAAGACAAGAAGGGCGCCGCTCCGGCGAAGAAGTGAGGAAGGCCATGAAGAAGAGCACCGCAAGCATCGCCCTCGTCACCCTCGCCGCGTTCGCGCTCACCGGCTGCGGGAAGAAGGAGCCCAACGTCCCCGGCGGCGGCAAGGGGGGCGCCCTCGGATCGGAGGGCGGCCCCGCCGTCGACTCGAAGACCCAGGCCGCGTTCGACAAGGCGCTCGAGGAGTTCATCGCCCACGAGCGCGCCAACGACTGGACCGACGCCGCCTGCGACGACATGGCGAAGAAGTTCCGCGCCGCGAACGACCAGGCGAAGGCCACCTCCAAGGCAGACTTCGCGCCCGCGCTCTACAACGCCGGCCTCGCGAGCCAGCGCTGCAACAAGGACGCGGACGCGAAGAAGGCGTTCTCCGACGCGCTCGCGGCCGATCCGAAGTTCCACCGCGCGAAGGTGCAGATCGCTTTGTACGACTACAAGGCCGGCGGCGACGCCGCGCTCGAGCCGACGATCCAGGCGCTGCAGCAGGCGGTGCTCGACGCCGAGTTCCAGAGCCCGGACGCGCTCGTCAACCTCGCGATGCTCGAGATGAAGCGCGGCGGCTCGGGCGGCTGGCAGGGCTGCACGAACGACATGGAGTGCGCGAAGAAGAACATCGAGCGCGCGCTCGCCGTCGACGACGGCTACATGCCCGCCTTCAACCAGCTGGCCCTCTACTACCTCGCCCGCGCGAAGGAGAAGGTGGGCCGCAAGGACGCGAAGGTCACCGCCGGCCGCAAGAAGGAGAAGAAGATCGACCAGCAGCAGCTCGAGCTCGCGGCGCTGGTGTGCTCCCAGGCCATCCGCAAGAACCCCAAGTACGCGCCCATCCACAACACGGCGGGCATCATCCAGGTCGAGCTCGGCAACATCAACTCGGCCGTCGCCTCCTTCAAGACGGCGTCGCAGCTGGACGCGGGCTTCTTCGAGGCGCACATGAACTACGCCGCGGTCAACCTGTCCTTCCGCGGGTTCAAGCCCGCCGAGGACGCGTACCGCGCGGCGCTCAAGCTCCGCCCCAACGACTACGACGTGCGCCTCGGCCTGTCGCTCGCGATCCGCGGTCAGATCAACGATTCCAACTTCGACCAGTTCACGAAGGACGCCGAGGCCGAGCTCCTGAAGGCGAAGGAGATCGCGCCGGACCGCCCCGAGACCTACTTCAACCTCGGCGTCCTCACGCAGGAGTTCAAGGTCAAGGGCATCACGGGCGACGAGAAGGCGAAGATCCCGGTGTTCGACGCCGCGATCGCGCTCTTCAGGGAGTTCCAGACGAAGGCCGGCTCGAACCCCGAGTTCGCCGACGGCATCAAGCAGTCGAAGGAGCGCATCGAGGACATCGACGCCCTGAAGAAGTTCATCGTCGAGGGCATCAAGGCCGCCGAAGAGGCGCCTCCCGCGCTCGATCAGCCGGGAGGGCTCGAGGGCCCGAAGGACGGCGACCCGCCGCCCCCCGCCGGCGGCGACGCTGCGAAGCCCCAGTGAGGTGATGGCTGACGAGCGACGGAGGATCTCTTCGTCGCTCGTTCGCTTTTTGTGACACGGGCCGGAACAATCCCCTGGCGGCGCTGTCGACACGCCCACGTCAACCGATTCCGAAAGAATCGCGTTGACGATCCCGGCCGACCGAAGTACACTGTTACTGTAATCTCATCGTCATTTTCCGAGGAGACTGAATCATGAGCACCAAGAACATCCTCGTCGGTCTGGCCGCGATCTCGTTGTTCCTCGTCTCGTCCGTCGCCTCCGCGCAGAAGAAGGCGGACGCGAAGAGCTCGAAGGAAGCTGACGGCTACGGCTACGAGTTCTCTGACGATCCGCTCAGCGCGGGTGGCTTCGGGCCGAACGACGCGACCATCCGCGTCCGTCCCGGCGCCGTGCGCACCACGCTCATCCGTCCGCGCACGTCGTTCGTGCCGGAGATGCTGAAGAGCGTCGAGAACCTCTGAGCCTCGGTTCGCCTCGCTGGCGAGGCAGAGTGGAATTTTCTCGTCTGGTGACAGCTCACCAGGCGCGCGGGTTTCGTTTACCCAGAACTGCAGGAAGGTCGCACATGGAAAAGGCTAAGGTCTCGCTGACGTTCGGTATCTACGAGGGTGACGCGCTCTTGCGGCGGGAGACGATCACCCAGGACATCGTCAAGGTGGGCAAGGATCCGAAGAGCCACCTGCGCATCGACGACGAGCTCGCCTCGCGCATGCACGCGGTGATCGAGGTCGTGTCGACCGACGACATCACGCTCATCGACCTCGGCAACGAGCCCGGCACGAAGGTCAACGGCGCCAACGTCAACAAGTGCAAGATCAAGGCGGGCGACCAGATCGAGATCGGCGGCACGCGGATCTTGCTCGAGGTCGCCGAGGCGGTGAGCGCGGCGGCCGCGCGCCCGTCCGCGCCGCAGGGGCAGCCCGCTCCCGCGGCCCCTTCCACGAACCCCTTCGCGGCGCCCGCCCCCGCGGCGCCGTCCGCGAACCCCTTCGCCGCCCCCTCCGGGAACCCGTTCGCGGCCAACCCGTTCGCGGCGCCCGCGGCCGCGGCGAACCCCTTCGGCGCGCCGTCGGCGCCGGTCGCCCTCGCGCCCGATCCCTTCGGCGATCCCGACAAGCCCGCCGCGCCGGGGACGTACGCGATGATCAAGGCCGGCCCGGACGTCAACTCCGACGAGGTCGAGGACCACGGCAAGCCCGCGGTCGAGGTCATGGTGATGTGGGACACCACCGTGCTCCACTGCGAGCACCTCTCGCCTCCGCGGTCCTTCTACGTGGGCGAGGAGGAGGGGAAGAACTTCAAGTGTGACTTCTTCATCCCGAGCGAGAAGCTGAACTCGACCCGCGCGCCGGTGCTCCTCGCGAGCGGCGCGACCGCCTACGCGGTGCTCTTGCCCCGCGCGAAGGGCACGATCGAGATGCCGGGTCAAGAGAAAATGACGATCCAGGAGGCGATCGACACGGGCAGGGCGCAGCCGTGCCCCGAGATGTCGGGGGCCCACCAGATCGCGCTGAAGGCCGGCGCCCGCGTCCGCGTCGAGGTGGACGGCCTGGTGTTCCAGACGAGCGCCGTGTCCGCCGGCCGCAAGATCCCTGTGCCGCTCATCGCCGCGGCGTCGCTGTCGGTCTTCATGTTCGTCGGGATGTCGTTCCTCGTGCACGCGGGCATGCTCGCGGGCTTCGCGTTCTTCAAGCCGAAGATGTCCGGCGCGGACGACGAGGAGAACCGCAAGGAGCAGCAGATCCTGATGCAGCAGTTCCTGAAGGCGGCCGCCGAGCGCGAGCAGGAGGAGAAGCCGCCGGAGGACGTCACGACGCCGCAGGCCGACAACAAGGAGGGCGGCACGGGCACCCGCGCGAAGGGCGACGAGGGCTCGATGGGCAACCCCAACACCTCCGCGACGAACAAGCGCTACGCCGTCCAGGGCCCGAAGGACAACCCCGATCCCCACATCGCGCGGCAGGCTGCGCTGCGTGAGGCGGCCGAGTTCGGCATCATCGGCCTCCTGAACACCGGCGCTGCGGGCGATCCCAACGCGCCGACCGCGCCGTGGGGCCGCGACGACTCGCAGGGCACCGACGCGCTCAGCGCGCGGGGCAACATGTGGGGCGCGGACATCGGCGAGGCGTTCGGCGCCGGCGGCCTGGGTCTGTCGGGCATCGGCGAGGGCGGCGGCGGTCGCGGCGAGGGCATCGGCCTCGGGTCGATCGGCACCCTCGGCCACGGCTCGGGCACGGGCTCCGGCTCGGGCTTCGGGTCCGGGCACGGGCGCCTCGGCGGCGATCACAAGGCGAAGCCGCCGCAGGTGCGCATGGGCGCGACGACGGTGAGCGGGCGCCTCCCCGCCGAGGTCATCCAGCGCATCGTCCGGCAGAACTTCGGTCGCTTCCGTCTCTGCTACGAGAACGGCCTGAAGAACAACCCGTCGCTCGCCGGGCGCGTGTCCGTGCGCTTCGTCATCGGTCGCGACGGAGCCGTGGCGAACGTGGGCAACGGCGGGTCGGATCTGCCGGACTCGGCGGTCGTGAGCTGCGTCGTCCGCTCGTTCTCCGGGCTCTCGTTCCCGCAGCCCGAGGGCGGCATCGTGACGGTCGTCTACCCGATCTCCTTCTCGCCGGGCGGCTGACCGCCGCGCGAGCGACCACGACGCGCCGGGAGCACGCTCCCGGCGCGTCCGCTTTTGTGGGGCCGAACGCGCTCGCCGCCCGAGCGTCTCAGGCGCATTTTTTCGACGTCACGCTTTGTTGCCGCGTGAGGTCGCGACCCCTGGACTTCTCTTTCGCGTGGCGTCTATTCTGCCGCCGCTCGTGGAGTCGCGCGAGCCTCGCGCACGGCGGTCTTCGCGAGTCGTCCCTTAGCCTCTGCCGCGGCCTCGCGACGCCACGCGACGCTCGCGCGGCGCGCCTCCGAAACCACGAACCCAGCCAAGAAAACGCCGATGAATTCGCTACTCGGAAAGACCTCGCTCGCCGTCACGCTCACGCTCTCGCTGGCCGCGTGCAACCGCAACGACATCGAGGCCATCAACCTCGCGAACGAGGGCGACGGCCTCGCCAAGGTGGACATCGAGGGCGCCATCTCGAAGTACGAGCAGGCGACGAAGCTCGATCCGACCAACGCCCTCATCTTCCACAAGCTCGGCAACGCGTACGAGAAGAAGGAGGCCTGGGACAAGGTGGCCTCGACGATGGCGACGGCGACGCGGCTGCAGCCGAAGAACGCGACGTTCTTCTACAAGCGCGGCAAGGCGCTGCGCATGCAGGCCGAGAAGGGCCCGACGAGCTGGGACGAGGCGAAGGATCCGCTCGAGATGTGCATCAAGCTGGATCCGAATTATGAGGATTGTTACTTCAACCTCGGCGAGGTCTACCTGCAGACCGACGACGAGCAGCGCGCCCTCGAGAACTGGACGAAGGCCGTCCAGCACAACCCGAAGGAGCTGATCTTCTACGGGCCCCTCGCGGAGCTGTACAACAACCTCGGCTACCTCGATCAGGTGCTCGCGGTGACGAAGGAGGGCATCTCGTTCGGCAAGCCCGGCGCGCCCGGCTACGTGACGCTCTTCGTGCTGCAGGCGAGCGCGTACCAGGCGAAGGGCGACATCGCGAGCGCGGTCGCGTCGCTCGAGAAGGCCAAGGAGGCCGACACCGACGGCACGCACCCGGAGCTGCTCTTCAACCTCGGCAGCACCTACGCCGTGATGAACCCGCCGAAGAAGGACAAGGCGCTGCAGATGCTGAAGGTGTTCAACCAGCGCACGTGCAAGGGCCCGAAGGCGGCGAAGTTCAAGGCCCAGTGCGACCAGTCGCAGACGCTGCTCCAGGGCCTCGGCGGCCCAGGCTGAGCGTCCGACCGGCGCGCGCGCCGCGCGTCAAGCAGCACCCCTCGCAGTAGTCGTCCGGCCAGCAGTCGAAAACAGCAAGGACAGTCCATGGATCTCGCAGAGCGGCTCAATCTTCTGGAAGCGAATCGTGATTGGCAGGGCCTGGTGGAGGAGCTGGAGCGCGCGGTCGCCTCCGAAGGGAACGCGGCCGAGAAGGCGAAGCTCTTGCTGCAGCTCGGGCGGGTGCAGTCCCAGAAGCTGCTCCAGTCCGCGAAGGGGCTGAAGCTGTTCCAGGACGCCTTCAAGGCGAGCCCCCAGCTCGTCGAGGCGCTCGCCGAGGCGCGCGGCGTGTACTGGTCGCTCGGCAAGCTGAACATGGTGCAGAAGCTCCTCGAGATGGAGCTGAAGGTCGCGGGCGAGGGCGCGCAGGCGCCGGCGCTGCTCGTCGAGCTCGGCGACGTGATTTCGGACGGCGGCGACTACGACGGCGCCGCGCAGCGCTACGCGAAGGCGCTCGGCGCCTCCGGCGGCTCCCTCGACGACGCGCGCGAGCGCCTCGAGGACTCGCAGGCGACCGACGGCACGTGGCAGGAGCGCATCGCCCTGTTGCTGCGCGCCGCGAACGACGCGACCACCGCGTCCGACCGTGCGGCGCTGTTCGTGCGCGCGGCGCGCGTCGCGAGGAGGTTCGCCCCGAGCGAGGTCGAGGGCCTGCTCGCGAAGGCGTACGCCGCCGACCCGTCCGATCGCGCGGCCGCCGCGCTCTACGAGGGGCTGCTCACCGACGCACAGCGCACCGCCGATCTCGCGAGCGAGCAGGCGACCGTGCTCGGCGCGCTCGAGGGGCACCAGAAGGCTGTCGCCGCGCTCCACGTCGGCTCGCGATGGATCACGCGGCACCAGAACCTCGAGAACGCCGCGAGGTTCCTCGAGGTGTCGCTCGCCGCGGAGCCGAGCGAGGCCGCGTTCGCGTTCTTCCGCGAGGTCTGGGGCACGAAGGACGGCAACTGGGAGAAGGTCGCGGCGCTCGCCGACTCGGCCGCGGAGCGCTCCACGGGATCGTTGCGCCTGTTCTTCGTCGGGCAGTCGGCCGTCGTGCAGTGGCGCCAGGTGGGCAACCTCATCCGCGCGCGGCAGCTCTTCACCGCGCTCGCCGCCGAGGCGCCCGAGCACCCGAGCGTCAAGGCGTTCGAGCTGCAGATCGGCGAGTCGCTCTCCGCCGCTCCGGCGCCCGCCGCGGTGGCCGAGCCGACGCCGCCGCCGCCCGTCGCAGCGGCCGAGCCGCCGCCGCCGCCGCCCGTGGCCGAGCCGACGCCGGCGCCCGCCGCGGTGGCCGAGCCGACGCCGCCTCCGCCCGTCGTCGAGGCCGCGGCGGCCGCCCCTGCGCCGTCGGTGCCGCCCGCCGCTGGCTCCGAGGGCGAGATCGCGAAGCTCCGCGCGGACCTCGCGAAGCAGGAGGGCGCGAAGCGCTACAACGAGTACGTCAAGACGCTGGTCGCGCTCGCGCACGCCGTCCCGGACGACGCCGAGAAGATCGAGCTCCTCGGCAAGGCTGCCGAGATGTACGTCACGCGCTTCGCGAACCACTCGGAGGCGGTGAAGGTCTACGAGTCGCTGCTCGAGCTCGACGCGGAGCACGGCGCCGGCACGAAGTACCTCACCGAGCAGTACGAGAAGCGCCGCGACTGGGAGAAGCTGCTCGGCCTGCAGCGCCGCGAGGCGGAGCGGCTGCCGCCGGGCGGCGCCAAGCTCACGAGGTTCCTCGAGATGGCGCGCCTCGCGAGCGAGCGCGTCCGCAAGCCCGAGGTGAACATCGAGCTCTGGAAGACCGTCCTCGACGCCGACGACGGCAACGCAGAGGCGCTGCACAACCTCGCGAGCCTGTACGAGAAGGCGCGCGAGTTCGAGCCGCTCGTGAGGGTGCTCGAGCGCCAGGTCGAGACCACGCACGACAACGCGAACCGCGCCGCGATCCTCACGAAGCTCGCGCAGCACTACGGCGACAAGCTCAACGACGACGAGGGCGCCGTCCGCGCGTGGCGCGCGCTCCTCGCGCTCGACCCGAACGACCGGCGCGCGCAGGAGGCGCTGAAGAAGAAGTACCTCGCGCTCGGCAAGTGGGACGACCTCGAGGTGTTCTACGCCGAGAGCGGCAAGTGGGACGAGTTCATCCGCGTGCTCGAGAGCCAGGAGGCCAAGGAGACCGAGGCCGCCGCGAAGATCGGCATGCTGATGAAGATCGCCGAGCTCTGGGCCGACAAGAAGCAGAAGGCCGATCGCGCCGCGAAGAGCTACGAGAAGGTGCTCGACCTCGATCCGCAGCACCTCGCCGCCGCCGAGGCGCTCATCCCGATCTACCAGCACGCGCAGAACGCGAAGGGCCTGGCGACCGCGATCGAGGTCAAGCTCGCGCACGAGCAGGATCCGTTCGACCGCCTCGAGCTGTTCCGCGAGGTCGCGGCGCTCTACGAGACGAAGCTGAAGGACGGCGCGAAGGCGTTCGATCGCTACCTCTCCGCCTTCGGGATCTCGGCCGGCGACGACACCTGCCGCGAGGACGCCGAGCGCCTCGCGAAGGCCACCGGGCGCTGGGACGATCTCATCACCGCGTACCGCGGCGCCATCGCCGACGCCGACACGAACGCCGAGCGCGACCTCGGCATCGCGCTCCGGCTGCGGCTCGGGCGCATCCTCGTCGACGAGGTGGGCCGCGTGGACGACGCGCTCGCCGAGTTCCGCGCGGTGTACGACGCCGACAACGAGAACCTCGACGCCATCACCGCGCTCGAGCGCCTCTACCGGCAGACGAAGAAGTTCGACGAGCTGCTCTCGATCTACGACAAGAAGCGCGAGCTCGCGACGTCGTTCGAGGACAAGCGAGAGACGCTGTTCGGCATCGCGCGCCTGTACGAGTCCGAGCTGTCCGACACCGCGAAGGCCATCGCGACCTACAACGCCGTGCTCGAGGAGGATCCGGCCGACGCCGCGGCGCTCCGCGCGCTCGACAAGCTGTTCGGCGAGACGTCCGCGTGGACGGAGTACGTCGACGTGCTCCGGCGACGCATCGAGCTCGAGGCCACCGACGCGGAGCTCATCGATCTCAAGTACCGCCTCGGCCGCACGCTCGAGCAGCACATGAGCGATCCGTCGGGCGCGCTTGGCAACTACCGCGAGATCCTCTCGCTCGACGCCTCTCACGAGGGCGCTCGCTCGGCGCTCGAGGCGCTGCTCGCGCACGCGGAGCTCGCCCCCGAGGCGGCGTCCATCCTCGAGCCGATCTACGAGGCGCGTGAGGAGTGGGAGAAGCTGATCCAGGCGCTCGAGATCCTCGCGAAGCACGAGGGTGACGTCGACGCGCGCGTGGGCCTGCTGCGCAAGGTGGCGCGCACGGCGGCCGGATGCCTCGGCGATCTCGGCCGGGCGTTCGACTCGTCCGCGCGGGCGCTGAAGGACGACCCGGCCAGCACGGAGTCTCGCGGCGAGCTCGAGAACTGGGCGCGCCAGGCGAACGCGTGGGACAAGCTCGACGCGGTGCTGTTCGAGATCGCGCAGGGCCTCGCGGACCCGACGCTGGCGCGCGAGTACTGGCTGCGGCTCGGCCGCATCAACGAGCACCTCGAGCGCATCGACGCGGCCGCGGAGCGCTACGGCCAGGTGCTCGCGCTCGATCCGAACGACGCGGAGGGCCTCGCCGCGCTCGACGCGCTCTACCGCCGCACGGAGCGTTGGACCGATCTCGTCAGCGTGTTCCGCCGCCGCATCGAGCTGACCGGCGACACGCGAGAGCGCGAGGAGCTCTACGGCCAGATGGCCGCCGTCTACGAGGAGAAGCTCGCGCAGCCCGATCAGGCGATCGCGGCGTACCGGGAGGTGCTGTCGAGCGACGAGACGAGCCAGGTCGCGCTGACGGCGCTCGACGCGCTGTTCACGCGGCAGAGCATGTGGGCCGAGCTCGCCGACAACCTCGAGGCGCAGCTGCGCCTCGCGGACGCGGACGACGCGCAGCTCGGGTTCATGCTGCGCCTCGCCGATCTGCGCGAGACGCGGATGAGCCAGACGGAGATGGCGATCGACATCCACCGGCAGGTGCTCGATCGCGATCCGGCGAACGCGCAGGCGCTCGCGGCGCTCGAGCGGCTCGGGAAGGACGAGCGCCACGAGGTCGACATCGCCGAGATCCTCGAGCCGCTGTACAGGCAGTCCGGCGATTTCGCGAAGCTGATCGGCGTGCACGAGGTGCAGGTGCGCCGCAGCGACACGCCGAGCCGCCAGGTCGAGCTGTTGCACCAGGTCGCGCAGCTCCACGAGGACGCCGCCGGCGATCTGAACGCCGCGTTCGACACGCTCGCGCGCGCGCTCGCGGTCGATCCGTCCGCGCCCGACACGATCGCGGGGCTCGACAGGCTCGCGCGCGCGACGGGGCGGTTCCAGGACCTCGCCGGCGTCTACGAGTCGCTCGCCGACAAGCAGGAGGATCCCGCCGTCGGCACCGCGCTCTTCGCGATGAGCGCGCGCGTGTACGAGTCCGACCTCGGCAACGTCGAGAGCGCGGTCGCGCACTACCGCAAGGTGCTCTCGATCGATCCGGTGAACCTCGACGCCGCAGAGAGCCTCGAGCGCCTGTTCCGCCAGACGGAGCGCTACGCCGACCTCGGGCTCATCCTGCAGCGCAAGGCGGAGATCGTCGACGACGTCGACCAGAAGAAGAACGCGCTCTACCAGGCCGCCTCCATCGAGGAGGACGTGCTCTCGCGCCCCGACCCGGCGATCGCGGTCTACGGCAAGGTGCTCGAGATCGACCCCGAGGACATGCGCAGCATCGACGCCTTGATCAAGCTCTACCTGTCGCTGTCGCGCTGGGAGGAGCTGCTCGGCGTCTACACGAAGAAGGTCGATCTCGTCTCCGACCCGGACGAGAAGAAGCGCATCTACTACGAGGAGGGCGCCGTCTACGAGCGCGAGCTCTCCGACGTCGCGCGCGCGACCGACGTCTACCAGCGCGTGCTCGAGCTCGACCCGGACGATCTCGTCGCGCTGGGGCGCCTCGACGTCCTGTACCAGGCGTCGAAGAACTGGCCCGAGCTGCTCGCCGTGCTCCAGCACGAGGCCGAGCTCTGCAACGATCCGGCCGAGGGGATCTCGTACCAGTACCGCATCGCGGAGCTCTACGAGAAGCACCTCGGCGATCCGAACCGCGCCGTCGAGCTGTACCGCGAGATCCTGCAGCAGGCGCCCGACCACGAACCGACGCTCGCGGCGCTCGAGGGGCTGAAGACCACCGCCGAGGATCCGCTGCCCGCCGCGCTCGTGCTCGAGCCGGTCTACGAGGCCTCGGGCGACTGGGCCAAGCTCATCAGCGCCCTCGATGTGCAGGTCAAGCACGCGGACGATCCGTACCGGAAGGTCGAGCTGCTGCACCGCATCGCGCGGCTCTACGAGGACAGCCTCGGCGATCTGAAGAACGCGTTCCAGACCTACGCGCTCGCGCTGCCCATCGAGAACTCGAACGAGGACACGCTCCTGTCGCTCGAGCGGATCGGCGCGGCGATCGAGCAGTGGGTGAGCGTCGCGCGGCTGTACGACGTCGAGCTCGACCGCCTCGCCGACACGCCCGAGCGCCTCGTCGAGCTCGGGCTGCGCGTGGCGCAGATCTACGAGGTACAGATCGAGGACGTCGACTCCGCGGTCGCGCGCTACCGGCGCGTGCTCGCCGCCGATCCCGAGAACCAGAGCGCCGTCCGCGCGCTCGATCGCCTCTTCTCGATGACCGAGCGCTGGGCCGACCTCGCCGAGGTGCTCGGGCGCGAGGCGGAGATCGGGCAGTCGCCCGACGAGATCCTGGAGTTCAAGTACCGCCTCGGTCAGCTGCGTCAGCTGCGCCTCCAGGACGTGCCCGGCGCGATCGCCGCGTACCGCGAGATCCTCGGCGCGGCGCCCGAGCACGAGCAGACGCTCGCCGCCCTCGAGGGCCTGTTCGCCGGGGGCGTGAGCCAGGTGGAGATCGGCGAGACGCTGGAGCCGCTCTACCAGGCCGCGGGCGAGTGGGAGAAGCTGCTGAAGGTCCACGAGGCGCAGCTCGCGCACCTGACCGACGGAGCCGATCGGCTCGCGATGTACTACCGCATCGCCGAGCTCGGCGAGGAGAAGCTGCTCGACGCTGCGGCCGCGCTCGACGTCTACGTCCGCGCGCTGAAGGAGGCCCCGCTCGACGAGAAATCGGGCGAAGAGGCCGAGCGCCTCGCAGGCGCCGTCGACGGCGGCTGGGAGCGCGTCGCGAACGCGTACGCCGACATCACCGGCGTCAGCCAGGACGACGCGACGCTCGCGGCCATCGGCAAGCGCCTCGCGCGCGTGTTCGAGGAGGAGCTCGGGGACGTCGCGAGGGCGGAGGACACGTACCGCTACGTGCTCGGCGTCCGCGCGCTCGACGTCGAGGCGCTGTCGAACCTCGACCGCATCTCGCTCGCACAGGAGAAGTGGCCCGAGCTCGCCGAGGTGCTCGAGCAGCGCGTGAAGGCGACCGAGGACGCGCCGGACCTCGTCGACCTCTACGCGCGCCTCGGCGAGACGTACGAGGAGAAGCTCGCGAAGCCCGACGACGCCATCCGCGCGTACCGCCGGATCTTCGACGAGCTCGACAAGCAGCACGAGCCGGCCATCGCCGCGCTCGAGCGCCTCTACGAGCAGAAGGGCGCGCACGCCGAGCTCCTGGGCGTCCACGAGCGTCAGCTCGAGAACGCCGTCGGCGACGTCGAGGAGGCCGACGTCCGCGCGAAGATGGCCCGCCTGCTCGCCGAGAAGCTCGGCCAGGTGACCCGGGCGATCGACACGTGGAAGCGCGTGCTCGACGTGCGCGGCGAGGATCCCGAGGCGCTCGCCGGCCTCGCGGATCTCTACGAGCGCGAGCAGCTCTGGGCGGAGTTCTGCGACGTGCTCGACCGCCAAGCGTACATCGCCCCCGACGACGACGTCCGCGTCTCGGCGCTGACCCGCCGCGCGCGCACGTTCACCGAGAAGCTCGGCCGCGACGACCAGGCCCTCGAGGACTGGACCCGCGTGCTCGAGGTCGACTACGCGAACGTCGACGCCTTGCGCGCGATCGCCGAGATCCGGCGCAAGCAGGGCGACGCGAACGAGCTCGTGCTCGCGCTGCACCAGATCATCGAGCGCGCCGCCGCGGCCATCGAGGCCGACGAGCAGAAGGCCGTGTTCCGCGAGCTCGGCAAGACGTACGGCGAGACGCTCGCGCAGCCGTACGACGCCGCCGACGCGTGGACGAAGCTCCTCGAGGTCGACCCGTCGGACTTCGAGGCGATGAACGCGCTCGAGGCCATCTACCGCGCCGACGAGCGCTGGCAGGACGTCGTCAACGTCAAGCTCCAGCGCGCCGACGCGCTCGAGGACCCGGCGGAGAAGGTCCGCGAGCTGCTCGAGGTCGCGGGGCTCTGGGAGCACAACCTGGAGGATCGCGACGGCGGTCGGCTCGCGTTCGAGAAGATCCTCGGCATCGACGCGACGCACGACCAGGCGTTCCTCGCGCTCGAGGAGCTGCACACGGTGGCGGGGCGCTGGGAGCCCTTGATCGAGCTCTACCTCGGGCGGCTCGACACCCGTGAGGAGGTCGCCGAGAAGAGCGATCTGCTGCGCAAGATCGCGCGCGTGTTCGAGGAGAAGCTCAACGACAAGGGCCAGGCGTTCGACGCCTTGCTCAACGCGTTCGCCGAGGACTTCGAGGACGACGAGACGTCGCGGTACCTCGAGCGCATGGCGCAGGCGACCGGGCGCTGGGGCGAGCTGCTCCAGAACGCGAACACCTGGGTGCAGCAGCAGGCCGATCGCCGCGCGAAGATCACGCTCTACCTGCGCCTCGGCAAGTGGTACGGCGAGGATCTCGGCCGCGCCGACTACGCGCAGGCGAACTTCGCCGAGGTCGTCAAGCTCGACCCGAACAACGTCGCCGTCCTGCGGCAGAGCGCGAGCCTCTTCAAGAAGAACGCGCAGTGGCAGCAGGCGGGCCAGATGCTGATGCGCGCGAAGGACGTCGCCGTCATCGACACCGATCGCAAGACGGTGCTGACCGATCTCGGCGATCTGCTGTTCCACAACATGGGGCAGCCCGACCAGGCGCTCGGGTACTACAAGCAGGCGCTCGACGTCGACCCGCACTACGTGCCGGCGCTCGACTCGCTCGAGAAGTTCTACTCCGAGCGCGACATGAACGAGGACCTCGCGAGGACGCTCTCGCAGAAGGTGTTCGGCCTGAGCGATCCCGAGAAGATCTCCCACACGAAGCTGCGCGCGGCGGGTCTCTACGAGGCGAAGCTCGGCAAGGCCGAGGACGCCGCGCGGCTCTACAAGGAGGTGCTCGACGCCGACGCCTCGAACCTCACCGCGATGCGCGGCCTCGAGCGCACCTACGCGGCGCTCGGCCAGTGGCAGGAGTACGTCGGCGTGCTCGAGATCCAGCTCGACGTCGTGCCGAGCGAGCGCGAGCGCATCGAGACGCTCTTCAAGATCGCCTCCGTGATGGAGGAGCAGTTCCTGAAGGCCGACGTGCAGGCGCAGCGGCTCGAGCAGGTCATCGAGATCGACCCGAACCACGAGCCGTCGCTCGAGGGCCTCGCGCGCGCCTACGGGCGGCTGCGCCAGTGGCACGATCTCATCAACACGTACGAGCGTCACATCCAGGCCACGCTCGACCGGCAGAAGAAGGTCGAGCTCTACGGCAAGATCGCGCTCGTCTACGCGGACGAGGTCGCCGACGTCGACCACGCGATCGACGCGTACCGCAACATCGTCGACCTCGACGAGTCGAACGTCCCCGCGCTCGAGGCGCTCGGCAAGCTGTACGAGAAGCAGGGCGACATCGCGTCGTCGATCGACTTCATGACCCGCGTCGCCGACCTGACGGGCGACGGCGCGCAGCGCGTGGAGATGTACTACCGCATCGGCAAGGCGCTCGACGAGAAGCTCGGCGATCGCGGGCAGGCCGAGCAGCGCTACGAGATGGCGCTCGACCTCGACCCGTCGCACCTGCCGACGCTGGCGGCGCTGCGGCAGATCGCGATCGACTCGGCCGACTGGGATCGCGCGGCCCGCTACCTCGATCAGGAGCAGATGAACACGCCGACGCCGCGCGTGCGCGCCAAGCTCCTCGTCGAGCTCGGCAAGCTGCGCGACGAGATGCTCGGCGAGCACGAGCTCGCGGTGCAGGCGTACGAGCTCGCGCTGCAGGCGGACGGCGACAGCGAGGAGGCCGCGCTCCCGCTGATGGACGAGTACTTCACGCAGGGCAGGTTCGCCGAGGCCGAGCCGCTCGCCGACATGCTCGTGAAGAAGGCCGGCAAGCGCGACCGAGGCGAGCAGCACCGCCTGTGGAACACCGCGGCCAAGATCGCGGCGGCGAACGGCAACGACGAGAAGGCGCTGAAGTCGTACCAGCAGGCGCTCCAGCTCGATCTCACCGACCAGGAGACCATCCGCGGCCTCGCGGACGTCAACTTCCGCCTGAAGGACTGGGCGGGCGCGCTCACCAACTTCCAGAAGGTGCTGACGTCGCTCGGCGAGGAGGAGGTCGACGCGCGCGCGGAGGTCTACTTCAAGCTCGGGTGCATCAAGCGCGAGCAGGGCCAGGCGAAGCAGGCGATCAACAACTTCGAGAAGGCGCTCGGCGTCGTCAGCGGCCACCGAGACACGCTCGAGGCGCTCGTCAGCATCTACGGCGACGTCAAGGACTGGAAGCAGGTCGCCGAGTACAAGCGCCAGATCCTCGACAACGTGATGGACGGCGACGAGCGGTTCAACATCCTGCTCGAGATCGCCGACGTCTGGGAGAAGAGCGAGAAGAACCTCGCGAAGGCCGTCGAGGCGCTCGAGGAGGCGAAGGATCTCCGCCCCGACGACCAGAAGCTGCTCAACCGCCTGCTGCCGCTCTATCAGGGCACGCAGAACTTCGGGAAGATGATCGACACGATCCAGGAGATCGAGTCGCTCGACACCGATCCGCTCCGCAAGAGCCGCTACAAGTTCACGCTCGGCCAGCTCTACCGCGACTTCGAGAAGGACACGGGCAAGGCGATCGAGATGTTCAACGAGGCGCTCGATCTGAACCCCGACAACTTCGAGCCCTTCGTCCGCATCGAGAAGATCTACGCGGCCGACAAGGACTGGAAGGGCCTCGAGCGCGCGTACCGCAAGATGCTGTTCCGCGTGAAGGACCGCGGCGCGAACGACGTCGAGTACGGGCTCGCGCACGCGCTCGGGCTCATCTACCGCGACCGCCTGAAGGATCCGGCGCAGGCGATCGAGGCGTTCAAGCTCGCCTTGTCGAAGAAGGACGAGCTGGTCGAGCGCCAGATCCTCGCCGAGCTGTTCGAGCTGAACGGCCAGATCGAGGAGGCCGTCGAGCAGCAGGAGGAGATGCTGAAGCGCGACGCGACGCGGGTCGAGCCGTACCGCGCGCTCTACCGCCTCTACCTCACGAAGCAGGCCTACGACGAGGCGTGGTGCATGTCGGCGGCGCTGGCGTTCCTCCGCAAGGCGGACGAGGAGGAGAAGCAGTTCTACGCGGACTACAAGCCGCAGGATCTGCCCAAGGTCAAGGCGAAGCTCGACCACAACGCGTGGGTGCGCGGCCTCTTCCACGAGGACGTGATGAACCCCATCTCGAAGATCTTCGAGGCGCTCGCGAGCGCCGCGCTCGCCGCGAAGTACGACGATCTGAAGCGCCAGAACAAGCTGCCGAACCTCGATCCGAAGTTCAAGCAGGACCCGGCGTCCTCGACGGTGACCTTCGCGAAGACCTTCGGCTGGGCGGCGCAGGTGCTCTCCATCCCGAACGTGCCGCAGCTCTTCGTCCGCAGCGACATCGCGGGCGGCGTCGCGCACGCGGTCGCGGTGCCCCCGGCGGTCGTCGCGGGGCAGGGCGTGCTCTCGGGCGCGCAGCCGATCGATCTGATGTTCGTCTGCGGCAGGACGCTGTCGATGTACCGGACGGAGTTCTTCATCAAGACGATCTTCGGGACGCAGACCGAGCTCGAGATCCTGCTGTACGCGGGCATCAAGATCGCGCGGCCCGACTTCGCGCTGCCCCCGGCGCAGGCGGGGCAGGTGATGCCCGTCGCGCAGGTGCTCGCGTCGAAGATGGCGCCGGCCCACGTCGACGCGCTGAAGAGCGCCGTGAAGGCGTTCTTCGACCAGGGCGCGAAGGCGAACCTGAAGAAGTGGATCCACGGCGTCGATCTCACCTCGGCGCGGGCCGGGCTCGTGCTCTGCGGCGACCTCGAGGTCGCGCGCAAGGTGCTGCAGCAAGAGCCCCAGGCGCCCGGGGATCTGTCGGCCGCCGAGAAGGTGAAGGAGCTGCTGACGTTCAGCGTGTCGGCGAAGTACTTCGCGCTCCGCAAGCAGATCGGCGTCGCGATCGGCGCCTGAGCCGCAGAGCGTCGCCGGCGCGCTCGCGGCCGCCTCCCACCTCGGGACGGCGGCCGCGCGCGTCAGGCGTCCGTGTAGTCGGCGTCCTCGAAGAACACGTCGCCCTGGTCGCGCGCGACGGCGCGGGCCTTCAGCTGGTCGACGACGATCTCGAGCACGTCGAAGCGCGTCGTCAGCCGCGCGAACTCGTCCTCCGGAACGGGCGGCAGCGAGGCGAGGTGCGCGCCGATGATCTCGAGCTCGTCCTCGTCGATCACGAGCCCCGCGAGCTCGCGCTCCTCGTCGGACCCGAGGCCGAGCGCCGTCGCCGCGAGCGCGTAGGGCTGCACGGAGAGGTACACCGGCCCGAAGCGCAGCTCGTAGGTCGCGACGTCGTCGCCGACGCACGCCCACCAGCAGTCGAAGCGACCGCGCAGCACCTCGCCGAAGTACGCGGCCGCCGCGCGCGCGACGAGCTCCTGCGCCTCGGGGCGGTCGACGCGCCGCGCCTCGATGAGGTAGTGATCGAGCACGGGCAGCGTGTCGCTCGTGGCGTCGAGGGTGACGCCGAGCGCGCGCTCCACGTACTCGACGCAGGCGCGGGAGAGCTCAGCCACGTCGGGCGGGGCGGCGGCGGGCATCGGCGCGCAGTAGCCCGACGATTTGCCCAGGGCAAATGGCCACAGCGCGAAAAGTGCGTGTATGCTGCCGCTCCCGAGTATGCGCCTAGGCGTCTTCTCCGATACCCACGCGAACTACGAGGCGCTCTCTGCCGTCCTCGAGGCCTATCGATCGGAGAAGATCGACGTCTACTACTGCCTCGGCGACACGGTCGGCTACGGCGGCTCACCGAACGAGTGCACCGAGATCGTGCGCGGGCTCGCGAGGGTCACCATCCTCGGCAACCACGACGCCGCGGTCGCGGGCCGCATGGACTACTCGTACTACTACGAGGCCGCGCGGCAGGCGCTCGACACGCACGCGGGCCTGCTCAGCGCCGACAACATGGCGTGGCTGCGCGGGCTGCCCTACTCGTACCGCGTGCCCGACGCCGACGTCCTGCTCTGCCACGGCTCTCCGGTGCGCCTCGAGGAGTTCGAGTACATCTTCGCGCCCGAGCAGGCGCGCGAGTGCCTCGGCGTGTGGGACGAGCTCGGCCACATCACGCTGATCGGGCACTCGCACCTGTGCAAGGTTTTTTCGCTCTCCCGCACGGGCGTCGAGGAGCTGCCCGACGTCGACTTCACGCTCGAGCCCGACCGCAAGTACATCGTCAGCGTCGGCTCCGTCGGCCAGCCGCGCGACTACGACAACCGGGCGAGCTTCACCGTGTTCGACACCGAGACGAAGCGGTTCGAGTTCAAGCGCATCGAGTACGACATCGAGACGGCCGCCGAGAAGGTGCTGAAGCTGAAGCTCGAGCGAAACTTCGCGCATCGCCTCTTCATCGGCGTGTAGCTCGGGGCTCGTCCCACGCGGCGCGCAGGACGCCCGACATGAACTCGACGAGCGCGGCCTCGTCCGCGATCCGCGGCGCCCCCTTCAGCTCGACGTGCCCGAGGGACGGGCTGACGAGCAGGGCGCCCCGCGCGCGCGACGGCAGCTCGGACCAGATCCAGCGCGCCTCGCTCGCCGGCACGACGTCGTCCTCGGCGCCGTGCAGCAAGAACACCGGCCGGGTGAGCGCGCCGAGCTTGCCGCGAGGAGACGCCGCGAGCCCGCGCTCCGCCTCGTCCGCGAGGATCGCCTCGACCCGAGGCGCGAGCGCCGCCTGATCGTGCCGCACGAGGCGCTCCATCGTCGCGCGCGCGGCGGGCTCGAGCGCCTGGGCGTCGCGCCTCGCGCCCTCGGGATCGCCCTGCAACCAGCGCCGCAGCACCTGCCGCGCGCGGGCGGCGTCGGTCGGGAACAAGCGCTCTGAGTGCCCCTGCGCGAACACCAGCAGGCCGTAGTCGTGCGCGGGGCGGCGCAGGCGGCCCTCCGGCGCCTCGATCTCGTTCGTCACGAGGAACCTGAGCACGCGCGGCAGGTCGTGGTGCCCGCCGACCGACACGGCGAACGCGACGTGCTCGGGGTGCGACGCCGCGAGCATCAAGGACAGGCCGCCGGCGAAGCTCAGGCCCATCACGCCCACGCGCGCGCGGCC
>JADLFU010000143.1 GCA_020849655.1 Polyangiaceae bacterium
CGCCGTGATCGCCGCGGCGATCGACCGGCCCTCGTGCGAGTCGTACGGGATGCCCTGCAGCATCAGCATGGTGCCGAGGTTCGCGTAGCCGAGCCCGAGCGGGCGGTACTGGTGCGAGTTGATGCCGATGCGCTTCGTCGGGTAGGCGGAGAAATCGACGAGGATCTCCTGCGCGACGAAGAACACGCGGCTCGCGTGGCGGTACCCATCGACGTCGAACGCCCCGTCGTCGGAGAGGAACTTCGTGAGGTTCAGGCTGGCGAGGTTGCACGCCGAGTCGTCGAGGAACATGTACTCCGAGCACGGGTTCGACGCGTTGATGCGGTCGGTGTTCGGGCACGTGTGCCAGCGGTTGATGGTCGAGTCGTACTGCACGCCCGGATCGGCGCAGCCCCACGCGGCCTCCGCGACGAGATCCCAGAGCGCGCGCGCGTCGTAGGTGTCGACGACGGCGCCGGTCGTGCGGGCGCGGGTCTGCCACTTCCCGTCGGCCTCGACGGCGCGCATGAACTCGTCGGTGATCCGCACCGAGTTGTTGGAGTTCTGGCCGCTGACGGTGTGGTACGCGTCACCGTTGAAATCGGACGGGTAGCCCGCGGCGATCAGGGCCTGCGCCTTCTTCTCCTCGCGGATCTTCCAGCCGATGAAATCGTGGATCTCGGGGTGATCCATGTCGAGGCAGACCATCTTCGCGGCGCGGCGCGTGGTGCCGCCCGACTTCGTCGCGCCCGCCGCGCGATCGAACACCTCGAGGAAGCTCATCAGCCCCGAGCTCGTGCCGCCGCCGGAGAGCTTCTCCTGCCTGCCGCGGATGGCGCTGAAGTTCGACCCCGTGCCCGAGCCGTACTTGAAGAGGCGCGCCTCGCTCTTCACGAGCTCGTAGATGCTCATCAGATCATCGTCGACCTTCTGGATGAAGCACGCCGAGCACTGCGGGCGGCCGTACGCGTTCTCCGTCTCGAGGATGGCGTCGGTCGCGGCGTCCCAGCCCCAGTTGCCGCCCTGGCCCTCGATGCCATAGCGGTGGAAGAGGCCGCAGTTGAACCAGACCGGGCTGTTGAACGCGCCGATCTGGTGCACGAGCATGTACGAGAGCTCCGCCTCGAACGTGTCGGCGTCCCTCTTCGAGGCGAAGTAGCCGCCCTGCGCCTCGCCCGCCTCTCGGATCGTCTTCGCGAGCCGCACGACGACCTCGCGCACCGACGTCTCGCCCTCCTCCTTCTTGCCGTGCAGGCCCGCCTTGCGGAAGTACTTCGAGACGACGATGTCGGTCGCGAGCTGCGACCAGCCAGCGGGGATCTCGGCGCCCTCCATCTTGAACACGATCGAGCCGTCCGGGTTCGTGATCACGCTCGAGCGCCGCTCGTAGGTGACCTCGTCCAGCGGATCGACGCCCGCCCGCGTGAAGCGCCGGGCGATCTCCACGCCCCGCGCCGCCCGCCTCGACTTCGTCGCCTTGCTCTGCGCCATCTTGCCGTTGCTCGCCTTGTAACCGACCGACTGTGCCATCGCCGCCCTCGAATCCGGGCCTCGGAGCCCGCTGAGAATTGCCACCATCCGACCACCGCCCCGCGCCTCGGGCATCCCGTCCGGGGAGCGACCACGGGGTCGCGCGCTGAAGAAAGCACTGAACAAGAGACGGAACCGCGCCACCCTCGACGCCTGAAAACCCCCTCCACCGGAGGACGCCCCCCAGGTTGTCCCCAGGCTTGTCGAGGGTCTCTCCCCACGCACTCCACAACCTGTGGTGTCCGTGCGGCGAGGGAGACACCTTTACTAGTGGTGCTAGACGTTCGTCCAGGGCTTCTTGCGCCACGAAGGAGGCGCAGGCGGAGAGGCACGCCCCGAACGGCGCGAATGTTCACGGCAATTCCGTTCACTGAACAAACCTGGCTTGCCAGGCACCCCGAAATGAGACAGGCGAGCGCGCGGCGGCCCCGCTCGGCGCGGTCAGTCGAACCAGCCGCCGCCGTCGCTCGACGAGAACGCGTCCGAGACCGACTCGAACACCGATCCGCCGTCGTCGCCTCCCGCGTCGTACGAGCCGGTCGCGCCGTCGTCCTGCCAGTCGTGGTGCTCGTGGTGGTGGTGCCCGCCCGAGCCGAGGTAGGCGCCGGCGACGGAGCCGAGGAACGACGCGCCGACGGGGCCCCACGCGCCGACGGTCTGCAGCGTGCGCTGCCGGGAGACCTCGGCGTCTCGCGCGGCCTTGCGCGCCTGCATCCCCTGGAACGCCTCGCCGCACGCGAGGCAGCCGGAGACGGTGTGAGGGGAGACGTTGTTGCAGAAGAGGCACTGCACGACGATCCACTCGCGGCAGCGGACGCACCGGCTCTGCCCCCACGCGGACAGCTCGCCGCATTTCTTGCACGGGATGGCGTGCCGCGCCGCCTGCTCGGAGTACGCGGCCCGGCAGAACGGGCAGAGCGCATACCCGGGCTTCTGCGGGGCGCCGCAGCGCGGGCAGGTCGGTGATTCGTGCGCGTCGCTCATGGTGTCGCCTCCGCGGCGCGGACACGAGCCAGCGCCGTCAGCGCACCGTAGCAGCGAACCCGAGCGCCTGCGCCTGCTCGGGGCCGGTGGCGCCGCGACGCCAGAGGACGGCGTCCAGCACGTAGTGCACCGACTGCGGCAAGGTGAGCGCCGGCACGATCAGCCAGAGCGCCGACGAGGCGTCCAGCTCGGGCAGCCAGCCGAACAGCTCCGCGTGGTCACGCCAGACGAGCCGGTCCCAGGCGGCCTCCTCCACGACTGCGATCACGAGCAGCACGCCGACGAACGCGACCACGCCCCGGCGGCTGATCGCGGCGACGAGCGATCGGGGCCGCGTGCCCGACCTGGCCGTCGCGTACGCGTGGAGCAGCACGAAATAAGGCACGCCGTGCGGCAGCACGTTCAGCGCCGTGAAGCCCAGATCGTGATCGACCAGCTCGATGCCGACGACCCACGAGACGGCGGTCGACGTGACGACCGCGACCTTCCCGGCGCTCACCGGGAGCCCGGCGCGCGCGCGCCACAGCTGCCTCACGCCCCACGCCGCGAGCGTGATCGCGAGCGACACCCACCCGGCGACCACGACGATCCGCGGCGCCGGGATAGAGACGAAGTCCCCCTCGACGAACCACGCGAACGGCCTCGGCAACGACGCGTGCCACGCGAGCAGCGGGACAGCGGTCGAGAGGTAGATCGCCGCGTCGTCGAGCGCGCGGTCGAGCGGCGTCGAGGGGCCCGACTTCGCGCGGTAGATCGCGACCCACCCCGCCTGCTGACGCACGAAGTGAAACACGGCGACGTAGGCGAGCACGCGCCAGAACACCGCCGAGCCCGCCAGGTACAAGGCGACGCCCGCGGCGAGGCACGCGGCGGGCACGAGCGCGTAGAGGAGCGGGCGACGCCGCAGCTCCTCCGCGTCGAGGTACGTGCGAAACAGCGTCGAGTGGACGTGGGCGACGTCGACCGACACGACGAGCGCGACCCACGCCCACGTCGGGAGCTTGCCGGGGGACACCACGCCGAGCGGGACGAGCGCGGCGAGCGCGAGCCCGGCGAGCGTCGGGCCTACGAAGACCGCGAGGTCCGCGCGCCGCCCGAAGATCCAGGGGTTCATCGCGGCTCAGGGCAGCGGCTTCGCCTTGGGCGCGAAGGGCCTGCACTCGTGCATCGGGCCCGTCTTGGCCAGCTCGACGCAGCGGGTGAACACCTCCACGGACTCCGGGCGCTTGCCGAGGCTGAGGAGCGCCGTGCCCCAGTAGAGGTACCCGTTGGCGTCGCGGGGATCGGCCGCCACCGCGAGCTTCGCGGCTTCGATCGCGTCGGGGAACTTGCCGCGCTCGAGCAGCCCGAGCGCGCGCTTCGCGTGCTCCTTGGCCTTCGCCGGATCGACCTCGGCGCTCGACGTCGGCGCCGCGCTCGGCGTGGGAGGCGCGCTCGACGACGCAGGGGGCGCGGGCGTGGTGGGGACCGACGCGGGCGGCGCGGCGTGCGTGGTGGCAGGTGCGGTCGCGGTCGCGCGCTCGGGCGCGCGCGTCGGCGTCACGGCCGCAACCGGGGGCGGCGCGGGCGGCTCGGCCGTCTTCGAGCGCCACAGCGCGAACCCAACGAGACACACAGCCGCCGCCAGCGCGATCCAGACGACGTTCGTCAGCTGCTTCCTCCGCGCCTCGCGCTGGCGGAGCATCGCCGGGTCGGGCCGCGACTCCTCGTGCAGATCGTCGAACGCGTCGACGTGCGCGGGCTCCCGGGCGGCGTCGAAGAAGGCGCCGGAGATCTCGCTCTCCTCGTGCGCGGCGGCCTTCTGCTTGCCCACCGACGCGGGCGCCGCTGCTCGCTGCCTGCCCGCTGACACCGGGGCCGCCGCCCTCTCCTTGCCCGTCGAGGCCGGCGCGGACGCCTTCTCCTTCGCCGTCGACGCCGGCGCAGGCGCGGGCTCCGTGACCTCGGAGGACGCGGAGAGGCTCGCCGGAAGCGCGCTCGTGTCGATGATCTGCGTGCCCGAGGGGCCGGTGACGCCCTGCGCGTGCGCTGCCGCCGCCTTCAGATCACCGGACGGCATCGTGCGCGCCTGGCGAGGCTTCTTCTTCGACAGGGCCACGGGCTCCGTCGCGGCCTCCGGCAGCGCCGCCGCGGCCACCTCGGGCGGGACGCTGAGCGGCTGCGTCGTCCGACCGTCCTTCGACGTCCTGTCCGCCGGGGGCGCGTCGGGCAGCGGAGGGCCCGGCTCACCCAGCCCGGGGATGGTGTGGATGGGCGCGGAGAGCTCCTCGTCGGACTGCTTCGCGAGGGGCGTCGCGGCCACCGTCGACGGGGCCTCCTCGCCCAGCTGCGGAGGGGGCGTCGCGGGGAGCGGGTGGTCGGAGGCGCGCTTCGCCATCGGCGTCTCGTCGAGCGTCGACGGCGCCTCGACGGACGACACGACGTCGCGCTTCGCCTGCGGCGTCTCGAGGCGGGTCGAGGGCCCCAGGTCGCTCAGCTGCGGCGCCTCGGTGGAGAACGCCTCGGGCGGGACGCTCGCGCGCATCGGGGGCCTGGACGGGCGCGGCTCGGGCTCGGCGCGCGGCGGCTCCTCGATCGAAGGGACGATGGCCGAGCTGCTGTCGTCCTCCTCGCTCCGCTCGAGGATCGTGAGCAGCCCCTCGAAGTAGAGCTTCGAGATCGTCGTCAGCGTGGAGAGGTCCTCGAAGGGCGACGCGTCGACGACCTGCAGCAGCGTGCGCTGGCCGTTGAACAGCCGCAGGATGCCGTTCAGCTCGTCGGGGATCTCCGGCAGCCGCTCGAGCAGCGCGGCGTGGTCGACCTCGAACACGGTGACGAGCGGCGGCAGCTGCTCGAGCAGCCTCCCCCACTCGTCGACGCGGCGCATGCCTTCCATCAGCAGGCCCTGCGTCGAGGTCTCGATGATGTCCTCGTTGTTGATCTGCGTGAAGTGGACCTCGAACTGGCCGTCGTTCCACAGCAGGGTGCGGTAGACGGCCTCCTCGCCGCGCAGCCGCGACAGCTCGGCGTCGATGACCTTGCCCTCGCGGAAGAACACCTTCGCCGACTGCTCCTCGTGCGTGAGCAGGACGAAGCCCGTCTTGCGGCTGACCTCGAAGGTCTGCAGCAGATCGATCACGGCCATGTCCTCGAGCGATCCCGAGAACCTCGTGCGGCTGCCGACCTTGCTGTTCGCGAGCCCCTCGGCCGTCCTCCGCGCGAGCAGGAGGTTCACCCGGGCGAGCAGATCGCGCACGAAGATCGGCTTCGTGAGGTAGTCCTCGACGCCGAGCTCGAGGCCGCGGATCTTGTCCTCGACGGTGCGCTGGCTGGTGAGGAAGACGACGGGCACCGCCGCGAGCTCGGGCGACTCCTTCATCTTCTTCACGAGCGCGTGGCCGTCGAGCGTCGGGAGGCGCGTATCGGCGATCACGAGGTCGGGCGCGGACAGCTCGAGGCGCTCCCACGCCTCCTGCCCGTCCGACGCCGTCGAGACGACGTAGCCCGCGTTGCGGAGGCTGACCTCGAGCACCCGCACGCTTCTCGGATCCGCGTCGACGAGGAGGAGCTGGAGCTTGGCCACGGGCAGGGCCTACCTAGACCCCAAACCGAGCCTGCCGCAACTTCCTCTCGGGGGAGGTTCGGGTATACATGCGGGCGCCTTGTCCGCCGCGTCCTCCGCCGATCCCGCCCCGTCCCCAGGGTTGTTGCACGGCCTCGGCGAGGGCCTGCTCGAGATGGCCCAGACGGCGGGCGGGATGACCCTGCTGCTCTTCAAGGTGCTCTCCCGCCTGCTGCGCCTGCAGTTCGACCGGCAGGAGCTGATGCGAAACCTCTACAAGATGGGCGTCAAATCGATCCCCATCGTGATCGTGACGTCGCTGTTCACGGGCGGCATCATGGTCATCCAGGCGGCGCCCATCGTGAAGCGCTACGCCGCGCAGGGGCTGCTCGGCTGGGCGGCCGGGTTCGGCACGCTGCGCGAGATCGGCCCGCTCTTGACGGCGCTGATGCTGTCCGGACGCGTCGGCGCGAACAACACGGCGGAGCTCGGCACGATGGTCGTGACCGAGCAGATCGACGCGCTGCGCGCGCTCGCGATCGATCCCATCGGGTTCCTCATCACGCCGCGGGTGATCGCGTTCGTGACGACGTTGTTCCTCGCCACCTTGTACGCCGACGCGCTCGCGCTCTTCGGCGCCGCGTACGCGGGGTACGGCCTGCTCGACGTCGAGCCGCGCGTCTTCTACAACGGCCTGACGTCGGGGCTGCTGACCCTCTCGGACGTCGGCGTGGGCCTCGTGAAGAGCGTCGTGTTCGGCATCGTGATGTCGCTCGCCTCGTGCCACTACGGCCTGTCGGTGCAGGGCGGCGCGCCGGGCGTCGGTCGCGCCGTCAACGCGACGGTCGTCGCGAGCGCCGCGGGGATCTTCGTCCTCGACTACTTCGTCAGCTTCAGCCTCTAGGGTGATCTCGTTCCGCAACGTCAAGAAGTCGTTCGGCCCGAAGTCGGTGCTGAAGGGCGTCAGCTTCGACGTGCAGGACGGCGAGGTGTTCTTCATCATCGGCGCGTCGGGCGTCGGCAAGAGCGTGCTCATCAAGCACCTCATCGGCCTCCTCTACCCCGACGACGGCGAGATCTACCTGGACGGCGAGGAGGTCAGCCGGTTCGACGAGGCCCGCATGTACCCGGTGCGGAAGAAGTGCGCGATGGTGTTCCAGCACTCGACGCTCTTCGACAGCATGTCGTGCATCGAGAACGTCATGCTGCCGCTGAAGAAGCACAAGGGCATGACCGACAAGGAGGCCCGCGCCGACGCGCTGCAGCGGCTCACGCAGGTGCACATGCGCGAGTTCGCCGACAGGTTCCCCTCCGAGCTCGGCGACGGCATGCGCAAGCGCGTCGCCATCGCGCGCGCGCTCACGCTCGATCCGAGCTACGTGCTCTTCGACGAGCCGACGACCAGCCTCGATCCGGTGAGCGCGCGGCGCGTCGACCACCTCATCCGCGAGCTGTCCGACACGGTCGGCGTCACGAGCATCGTCGTGTCGCACGATCTCGTCAGCATCTTCTCGATCGCCGACCGCATCGTGATGCTCTACCAGGGCCAGGTGAAGCTGCTGGGGACGAAGGCCGACTTCCGCAGCACGCCCGATCCCATCATCCAGCAGTTCATCAACGGGCGCGCCGAGGGCCCGATGGAGACCTGAGCGGGCCCGGCGTGCGTCGCAGGGCCGTCAGCGGTGCAGCGGCGAGGCCGCCGCGCCGCGCAGGACGCCGAGCGCGCGGGTCGCGCCCTCGAGCGTGATCTCCCGCGCCTCGACGATCAGGGTCGCGACGCGCTCGACCTCCGGGCCCGAGGCGCCCGCCGCGAGCGCGACGCTCCTCGCGTGCAGGGCCATGTGCCCCCGCTGGATGCCGTCCGTCGCGAGCGCGCGCAGCGCCGAGAGGTTGGACGCGAGGCCGACCGACGCCGCGACCATCGCGAGCGCGCGCGCCGACCCGACGCCCATCAGCCGCAGCGACAGCCGCGCCGCGGGGTGGACACGCAGCGTGCCGCCCACGGTGCCGAGCGCGAGCGGCAGCTCGAGCTCGCCCCGCAGACAGACTTCGTCGTCCCGCTCGACCCGCCTCCAGGTGGCGAGCGGGGCGTACCGCCCCGAGCGCGTGGCGAACGCGTGCGCGCCCGCCTCGACGGCGCGCCAGTCGTTGCCCGTCGCGATCACGACCGCGTCGACGCCGTTCATGATGCCCTTGTTGTGGGTCGCCGCGCGGTACGGATCGAGCTCGGCGAAGCGCGACGCGTTGACCACGCCGTCGACGACGAGCTCGCCCGCGAGCGTCTCGGTCGCGAGCGCCCGCGCCGGCACGAGGCACGACACGCGCACGCGGCGGCGATCGCAGAGGTTCGAGAGGATGCGCAGGCCGAGCTTGCCGCGCGCGAGCGACGCGACCCGGTCGCCGACGGCCTCGGCGATGGTGTTGACGAGGTTCGCGCCCATCGCGTCGCGGCAGTCGACGTGGACGTGCACGACCAGCATGTCGCTCGACAGCGCGCGCACCTCGAGATCGACCGGCCCTCCTCCTCGCTCGACCAGGCCCGGCACCGCCGCCCGCGCGAGGGAGAGGAGATCGTCCGCCGCGGCGAGCAGGCGGTCACGCGCCGAGGTCACGTCCGCGACATCGTACACCTGGATCTGGCTCGTCATGACGGGCGGATCGGCCTCCGCGTGGAAGCCCCCGCCCTCACGGACCATCTTCGCGGCGTTCGACGCCGCGGCGACCACGCTCGGCTCCTCGACCACCATCGGCGCGACGAAATCCTCGCCGTTGACCCGGACGTTCAGCGCGACGCCCAGCGGGAGCGCGTACGTGCCGAGGACGTTCTCGACGAACTTGTCGGCCACCTCGCCGTCGAGCCCCCCGGCGTCGAGGGCGGCCTCGAGCTCCGCCGTCGGGACGCCGGTGGCCTCGGCGACGGCCTCGCGGCGCTCCGGGATGGTGATCTTGTAGAACGCGGGAAGTCGCGACGTCCGGGCGGCCATGCGACGCAACCTGTGACAGCGCCGCGGGCGCGTGTCTTGGGAGGCTCGGAGGAGGTTCGCGCGCGCCGCACCGCGACGGCGGGATCACGCGAGGGCCCCCGCGTCCTCGTCGCGCCACGGCATTCACGGGTTGGCATCGCGCTCGCAAGGGCGGCTGCGAGGAACTTTGCCGTCCCGTCAGACGTCGAAGAGAACACCGACACGAGGCCCCAGATGTCCACCGCAGTCGTCCACGAACGCTTCTTGACCCTGGTCGCACAGGCGCGGCGCCTCCACCGCAAGGGGGAGCGCAAGAAGGAGCTGACGGCGCTGCGGCAAGCCTGCCTGCTCGAGGAAGACTGCGCCTCCGCCTGGACGCTGTACGCGGCGCGCCTCGCCGACGCCGGGCGGAGGGAGGACGCGGCCCAGGCGTTTCGGCACGCGATCTGGCTGCGGCACCGCGACGGCGACCTCGCCCGCGAGCGCGCGACCGTCACTGTGGCCGCGCGACGCGGTGTGCCGCTCGCGGCTTGAGGTCGCCTCCGGCGACGCGGCGTGAGCGTCGGTCTCGGGGCTCTCCGGCGCTCTGGCTGGAGCGTCGGTGTCGCGGTTGGGCTCCGGCCGGTCAGGAGGGCGGGAGCTGAAGGTGGGCTTCCGGGAGCGGGGTGCCGGTGGCCCTCGGGGGCGTTCGGCCGAGCGACAGGGTCGCGAAGAAGATACCGACGGTTACGGCAAGGATGGCTGCGTGAGCGACGAAAGCACCGGTGATCCCCCCCAGTACACCGAGTGGCGCCATGGTCGCGAGCGCTGCCAGACACCAAGGACTCAGCTTCTTCATAGAACCTCCGAGTGTGGTCTTTGTCGGGACGAAGGGGCTCGCCGGTGCTCAGGCGGCCACTTCGGCCTACATGTAAGATAAGCTGCCACAAGCGGTACGAAGGGCCAAGAAACTGAGTCGGTGACCTGGCGCGCCGCCGAGAGGGGACGGACCGTCGGTCCGTGGGAGCCGCGAAGTAGTCAGAGCGCGGCACCTATACAAGTGAAAAACGCTTCATCAGGGCAACGCTCGTTCAGTGTTCCCGGATTCCTGCAGCGCCAGGCGCTCAATCCAGCGGAATTTCTGCGGTCGCGCGGCCTTCGCCGATCTCCACGCGGACGGGGACCGTGATCGTTTTGTCAGAGCGCTCGAGGCGTGCGGAGGCCTCCCAGACGCCCCTGACGAGGCTGGGGCGCATCGTCACGGCGGGCGGCGCTCCCCCGGGGAACGCCCAGCGAGCCCCCGCGACCTCCTCCCTCGTGGACGTCACGAACTTGATCTCCATCGCTCGAAGATCGGATCGATCTCCTCGAAATTTCAGGACAACCTCCCGCTCGAAAGGCCACGAGCTCCGCGCGACCAGGAGCGCCACGAGCAGGCCGAGGAGGAGGCAGGCGCCGGCGAGGCGACGCTGGAGCGCCAGGCTCACGGCGCGCGCCTGGCCCGGATGCGCTTGACGAGCCCGTCGACGAGCGGCGGGGGCAGCTCGAAGCGCGGCATCCTCCCCTTGCCGCCGGTGATCGCCGCCGACATCTGCGCGTCGGAGGTGCGCGCCTGCCAGGCCGCGTCGGTGAGGTTGGCGGCCTGGGTCTGCGCGCCCTGGGGACCGTCTCCCCTGCCCTCTCGGCCGTGGCACGACGCGCACTGGCGCTGCCAGGTGAGCTCGACCATCTCCGCCTGGGCGTCGACGCTCGCGGAGGACTGTGACGGGCGGCTCGGCGCCGCGGCCGCGTTCGGAGGGAGATCGTGGTCGGCAGGCGTCCACTCGCGGACGGCGTCGTTCCGGCACCCGGAGAGGCACAGCAGCGCGGCGGCGAGGAGCTTCTGCACGGCGCGCGGCCATACCCGCCCGCCGGACAAAAGCAAAGAGGGCACGCCTCGAGGCGCGCCCTCTCTCGGACGGAGTCCGCTTCGATAACTTGAAGACGGTGCCGCCGCCGTCCGCCGGGCGACCGAGGAACGAGCCCTTGCCGTTGAGGCCGGCGATGTGGAACTCGGTGCGGCGGTTCTGCTCCTTGTTGGCCGGGGTGTCGTTCGGGCCGACCGGCTTCGTCTCGCCGAAGCCCACCGCGATGAGGCGGCCGCGGTCGATGCCGTTCTTCACGAGCCAGTTGACGCACGCGAGGGCGCGCTCGCCAGAGAGCTTCAGGTTCATCGCGTCGTCGCCGTCGCTGTCGGTGTGGCCCTCGATGCGGAGCGTCGTCACCTGCGTGTTGTCGAGCAGGAACTGCTTCAGCTGCGTCAGCGTCGGCTCGGACTCGGGCTTGATGGTCGACTTGCCCGTGTCGTAGACGATGTGGCCGGGGATGTTCACGCGGCTGCCGTTGACGTCGCCCTTGAAGCCCTTCTTCTCGGCGGGGGGCGGGTCGGCGGGCGGCGGCGGCGCCGCGGTGGTCGCCGGGGGCGGCGGCGGGGGCGGCGGGGGCGTCGTACCACCACCGGCGTTCATCGAGGCCGAAGCCTGACAGCCGGCGAGCGCGCCGACGAAGAGAGCCATCGAAACAGCCGAATGAAGGTTACGCGTCATGAGTAGAGTCCTCCTCAACAGGTCGGCGCCCCCGTGGTGGAGCGCCTCGGTAGTTCGTCCCTTGGACGGGTTTGGTCCCCGGAACTTCAACCCGACCGGCGTGATATTCGTTTTTTCTGGAGCCTGGAAGCGAAAAAAAATGCTCGTTCAGGCGGGCGTGCGCGCGAAAGTGGACGTCAGCGAGCGGAGCCTCGCCCCGAGCGCGGCGTCGATCTGGCCGGGGAGCGCTCGGTACGACCAGTTGCCGTCCGTCGTCCCGGGGGTGTTCATCCGGGCCTCGGCGCCCTGCCCGAGCAGATCCTGGAGCGGGACGATCGCGGAGCGCGCGTGGGAGGCGTGGGCGAGGCGGACGAGATCCCACGCCGTCGGCCGAGCGCGGTCGAGGTACGCGCGCACGTAGTCGAGCTGCTCGCGGGCGGCGTCGTCGCGCGCTGCCCTGCGGTGGAGATCGGCGAGCCAGCCCTCGACGGTGTCGTTGTCGTGCGTGCCGGTGTAGACGACGGTGTCGACCCCGCACGCGTGGGGCAGCGTGTCGCGCGCGTCGACGCCGGGGTTGAACGAGAACTCGAGCACCTGCATCCCCGGAAACCCGTACCGCTGGCGGAGCGCCGTCACCTCGGGCGTGACGACGCCGAGATCCTCCGCGATCACCGGGAGCGGCCCGAGCGCGGAGATCACGGCGTCGAACAGGGCCGCGCCCGGGCTCGGCTCGTAGCGCCCGGCGCGGGCGGTCGCCGCGGCGCGCGGGATCGCCCAGGTGCGGTGGAACCCGATGAAGTGATCGACGCGGACGGCGTCGAAGCGCGCGAGGATGGAGCGGAAGCGCGCCCGCCACCACGCGAAGCCGTCACGCTCGTGCGCGGCCCAGTCGTAGAGGGCGTTGCCCCAGCGCTGGCCGTCCTCGCTGAAATAGTCGGGGGGGACGCCGGCGACGACCGTGGGCTCGCCGTCGGCGTCGAGCTGGAAGAGCTGGCGGTGCTGCCAGACGTCCGCGCTGTCGTGGCCGACGAAGATCGGCAGATCGCCGATGAGGGAGACGCCGCGCTCGCGAGCGTGGGCGCGCAGGGCCGCCCACTGCGTATCGAACAAGTACTGGTCGTACTGGTGCGCCCGGATGGAAGGCATCAGGCGCTCGCGCGCGGCCGAGAGGGCGCGCGGCTCGCGATCGCGGAGCGGCGTGGGGAAGGCCGTCCACGCCGCGCCGCCGTGCTCCTGCTTCAGCGCCGCGTAGAGGGCGTAGTCCTCCAGCCACGCGGCCTCTCGCGCACAGTACGCGAGGAAGGGCTCGAGCCCGTCGGCGCCGCGCGCCTGCTCGAAGCTGCGCCTCCGCACCTCGGACCGAAACGCGGCGGTCGCGGCGAAGTCGACGCGATCGACGGGCAGCCGGGGCGCCGGCGTCGACGGGAGGCCCGGCAGGTCGGCGAGCGCGACGAGGCCGGGATCCCCCGCGAACGCCGACGACGACTGGTACGGAGAGTGCCCTCCAGCCGGCGGGACCACGGGCAGCATCTGCCAGTAGCTCTGGCCCGCGTCGGCGAGCCAGTCGATGAACGCGTGGGCCTCGGACCCGAGATCGCCCGAGCCGTGCGGGCCGGGCAGCGACGTCGGGTGGAGCAGCACGCCGGCGCGGCGAGCCTCGAAGGGTCGCATGCTGGTCACTCGTTCTGCATGAGCCCGACGATGCGACCGTCGGGGAGGAGCTTGACGCGCGACGCGGCGGGCTCGCGCGGCAGGCCTGGCATCGTCATGATCTCGCCGGTGAGCGCCACCGCGAAGCCCGCGCCGGCGGAGAGCCGCACCTCGCGCACGGTGAGCGTGAAGCCGCGAGGCCGCCCGGGGCGCGACGGATCGTCCGAGAGAGAGAGGTGCGTCTTCGCCATGCAGATGGGCACGCCCGAGAACCCGAGCGCCTCGATGCGGGCGATGTCCGCGCGCGCGGTGCCGGCGAACGCGACGTCATCGGCGCCGTAGACGGCGCGCGCGATCGCCCTGATCTTGTCGGGGATCGCCGCCTCGAGCGCGTAGATGAACCTCGGGGCGGGCGGCGCTCCGTCGGTCGCGTCGACGACGCGCCTGACCGTGTCGGCGAGCTCGAGGCCGCCCTCCCCTCCCCGCGCGAACACGTCGGCGAGCGCGAGCGTCGCGCCCATGCGCGAGACGTGCTCCGACACGAGCGAGAGCTCGTCGTCGCGGTCGTCCGGGAAGCGGTTGATCGCGACGACGACCGGCAGGCCGAACGCCGCGGCGGTCTCGAGGTGCTTCGACAGGTGCTCGACGCCGCCGAGCAGCGCCTCCGCGTTCGGCTGCGAGGCCAGCTTCACGGGCGCGCCGCCGTGCATCTTCAGCGCGCGCAACGTCGCCACCAGCACGAGCGCCCGCGGGAACACGCCCGCCACGCGGCACTTGATGTCGAGGAATTTCTCCCCGCCGAGGTCGAGCCCGAACCCCGCCTCGGTCACGGTGTAGTCGGCGAGGTGCAGCCCGAGGCGCGTCGCGAGCACGGAGTTGCAGCCGTGGGCGATGTTCCCGAACGGGCCGGCGTGCACGATCGCGGGCCCGCCCTCGGCCGTCTGCACCAGGTTGGGGAGCAGCGCGTCGCGCAGGAGCGCCGTCATCGCGCCCGCGGCGCCGAGCTCGCGCGCGAACACGGGCTCCTTCTTGGTCGTCTCGCCGACGAGGATGGCGCCTAGGCGCGCCTCGAGGTCGGCGTGGCTCGCGGAGAGCGCGACGATCGCCATGACCTCACTCGCCGCGGTGATGTCGAAGCGCGCCTCGCGCGGCACGCCGCCGTTGACGCCGCCGAGCCCGACGACGACGTCGCGCAGGCTGCGATCGTTCATGTCGAGCGCGCGGCCCCAGCGGATACGCCGCGGATCGAGCGGGCCCTTGTCGCCGACCTCGAGCCGAAAGTGCAGCGCGTTGTCCACGATCGCCGAGAGCAGGTTGTGCGCGCTCGTGATCGCGTGGATGTCGCCGGTGAAATGCAGGTTGATGTCGTCCGCGGGGACGAGCGTCGCCTTGCCGCCGCCGGTGCCGCCGCCCTTCACGCCGAACACCGGGCCGAGCGACGGCTCGCGCAGGCACAGGGCGACCTTCGCGCCGCGTCGGCGCATCGCCATCGCGAGGCCGACCGCGGTCGTCGTCTTGCCCTCGCCCGCAGGCGTGGGGTTGATCGCGGAGACCAGGATGAGGCGCCCCGCGCCACGCGCCGGGCCGTCGAACGCGGAGAGCTCGATCTTCGCCTTGTCACGGCCCCACACGGCGAAATCGGCGGCGGACAGGCCGAGCTCGCGGGCGACGTCTTCGATCGGCTGCTTCTCGAGTGCGAGGGTCACCTGCGCATTGGCGCGAGGTGAGGCGCCGACGTCAAGCGATCTCCGCGCGTCAGCGCGGCCGCGGCGGGTCGTGGCGACGGGCGTGGCGGATATCCTCCCCGTCGACCATGAACACCACCATCTCGGCGACGTTCGTCGCGCGGTCGCCGATGCGCTCGAGGTACCTCGCCACCGACTGGATGCGGGTGGCGCGGTAGATGTTGCCCGGATCCTCCATCATGTACGTCAGCAGCTCGCGGGACGTCTGATCGTACTGCGCGTCGAGCGCGTCGTCGCGCAGGAGCACACGCCGGGCGCGCGCGGCGTCTCGCTCGACGAAGGCGTCGAGCGCCTCGCGCACCATCTCGTGCGCGACGTCGGCCATGCTCACGAGGTCGCCGTAGGGTCGGAGCGGCGCCTCTTCGTTCAGCTCCATCGCGCGCTCGCAGATGTTGACGCCGAGGTCGGCCATGCGCTCGAGATCGGTGACGATCTTCAGCGACGTCGCGATGAACCGAAGGTCGGACGCGACGGGCTGGCGCCGCGCGAGCACCCGCAGGCACAGCTCGTCGACGAGAGCTCCAGCTCGTCGATCTCGCGGTCTGACTCCAGCGTCGCGTGCGAGAGATCGCTGTCTCGCTCGACCAGCGCGCGCATGCTCGCCGAGATGAGCCCCTCGACATGCGCGCCCATCAGCAGGACGTGGTCGCGTACCTCGGCGAGCTCGCTCTCGAAGGCGTGGTCGGTGTGCCCCATCGCGGGCGCGCTCACCCGAACCTCCCGCTGATGTAGTCCTCGGTGCGCTGGTGCCGCGGCTTCGTGAACAGGCGATCCGTCAGGTCGTGCTCGACGAGCTCGCCTTGGTAGAGGAACGCGGTCGTGTCCGAGACACGCGCCGCCTGCTGCATGTTATGGGTCACGATCGCGATCGTGTACCGCTCCGAGAGCTCGTGGATCAGCTCCTCGATCTTCGCGGTCGCGATGGGGTCGAGCGCGGAGCACGGCTCGTCCATCAGGATGACGTCCGGCGCGAGCGCGAGGCATCGCGCGACGCACAGGCGCTGCTGCTGGCCGCCCGACAGGCTGACCCCGGACCTGTCGAGCGTGTCCTTCACCTCGTCCCAGAGCGCGGCCTGGCGCAGGCAGGTCTCGACGAGCTCCGCGGGCCGATCGGGCCGCTGCCCGACGAGCCGCAAGCCCGCGAGGACGTTGTCGCGGATCGACATCGTGGGGAACGGATTCGGCTTCTGGAACACCATGCCGACGCGGCGCCGCAGCATCACCGGGTTGACGCCCGGCGCGTAGACATCCTTGCCGTCGAGGGTGACCTCCCCGTCGACGCGCGCGCCGGGGATGACCTCGTGCATGCGGTTGAGGCAGCGCACGAAGGTGGATTTTCCGCAGCCGGACGGGCCGATGATGGCGGTGACCTCGCGCTCGTGGAGGTCGAGCGAGATGCCCTTCACCGCCAGCGAGTCGCCGAACCAGGCGCGCACGCCAGCGGCGGCCATCTTCACCGGCCGCGCCCCCCGGCCCTCTCGCGCCGCGGTCACGCGCGTCTCCCCAGCCGGACGCGGAGCCAGATGCAGAGACCGTTGAGCGCGCCCGTCAGCGCGAGGAGCACGACGACGCCCGCCGCAGCGTTCGCGCGGAACTCGGCCTGCGGGCGCGAGACCCAGTTGAAGATCTGGATGGGGATCGCGGTGAAGGCGCTGCCGAGCGAGTCGGGCAGCACCGCGACGTAGGTCAGCGCGCCGATCGTCACGAGCGGCGCGGTCTCCCCTACTGCGCGCGCCAGCGAGAGAATCACGCCGGTGAGGATCCCGGGCAGGCACGAAGGCAGGATGACGCAGCGAAGGGTCGTCCAGCGGTCCGCGCCGAGCGCGTAGCACGCCTCGCGCAGCGAGCTGGGCACCGTGCGGAGCGCCTCTCGGGAGGTCATGATCACCATCGGCAGCACCAGCAGCGCGAGCGTCGCCGCTCCCGAGATCAGGCTGCGCCCGAGCCCGAGCGCGCGGACGAACACCTCCAGACCGAGCAGGCCGTACAGGATCGAGGGCACGCCCGCGAGGTTCGAGATATTGACCTCGATGAGAGACGTCAGGCGATTCGGGCGAGCGTACTCCTCGAGGTAGATGGCGGCGCCCACGCCCAGCGGTACGGCGAGCCCGGCGGTGAGCGTCAGCAGGGCCGCGCTGCCCGCGAGCGCGGGGAGGATGCCGGCGGAGGTGGCGTGCCGCGACGGATACCCCGTGAGGAACTCCCATCCGAGCCGCGGCGCCGACACGTGGAGCGCCGACGCCAGCAGGAGGCCGAGCACCGCGAGCGGTACGATCAGCGCGAGCACGCACAGGGCGAGGAAGAGCGCGTGACGCGCCGGCCGGACGCCCTCGAGCTCGCCCGCGCGCGGGATCCCCGAGGCGCGGGGAGGCGCGGTCACGGGCAAGGACTCCTGGCTCATCGTCGCGCCGCTCCGGTGACGACGCCGCGAACTCTCTGCGAGATCACGTTCAGCGCGAGCGTGAGCAGGAACAGCGACAAGCCGACGGCGAAGATGGTCTGGTATTCGAGCGTCCCGCTCGGGGTGTCGCCGAGGCTCACCTGCACGATGTAGGCGGTCATCGTCTCGATGGGGACGCGCGGGTCGAGCGTCAGCCGGGGCTGCTGCCCCGCCGCGACGGCGACGATCATCGTCTCGCCGACCGCGCGTGAGACGGCGAGGATCACGGCCGCGGTGATGCCCGAGAACGCGGACGGCACGACGACCTTCACGATGGTCGTGACGCGGCTGCCCCCGAGCGCGAGGGCCGCCTCCCGCAGCGTCGGGGGGACGGAGGAGAGCGCGTCTTCGCTGATCGACGCGATGATCGGGAAGATCATGATGCCCATCACGATGCCGGCGCCGAGCGCGTTGAAGCCAGAGAGCCCCGGGACCACGCGCTGCAGCAGCGGGGTGACGACGGTGAGGGCGAAGGTGCCGTAGACGACCGTCGGCACGCCGGCCAGCACCTCGACGACGGGCTTCAGCACGCGGCGCGCGCGCGGCGACGCAAACTCGGCGAGGCAGATCGCGGCCAGAACGCCCAGCGGGAGCCCGACCGCGACCGCGATGGCCGTCGTCAGCAGCGTGCCTGACAGAAGCGGCCAGATGCCGAAGTGCTTGTCGGCGAACAGCGGCGTCCACTGGGTGTCACCGAGGAAGGCCGCGAGCGGGACCGCGCGGAAGAACGAGAGCGACTGCTTCAGCAGCACGACGACGATCCCCACGGTCGTGAGCACCGAGACGAGCGCCGTTGCGAGCAGCAGCCCGGAGGCGACCCGCTCGGACAGCGGACGCTTGGCGAACAGATCCGCGTGGCCGCCGCTCACCTGCCCGCCCCTTGCTGACGCTCGAGCATCGCCTCGATCGACACGCCGACCTGCGAGCCCTTGCCCTGGAACAGCGAGCCTGTCACCCGGCGGTCGACGCGCGCCGCGAGCAGCGGGTACGCACGCTCCGGGAGCGGGATGTAGCCGACCTCGGCGATGAGCTTCTTCTGCCCCTCGCGCAGGTAGAACTGCACGAACTCGGCGACGTCCGCGCGCTCCAGCGAGCGCTTCGACACGTAGATGAAGATGGGCCTAGACAGCGGCTGGTACGTGCCGTCGCGCACCGTCGTCGCGGACGGCGAGATCGGCCCCGCGCCGTTGTCAGCCTTGTCGTCGTCGATCGGGACGACCTTCAGCTTGTCCCGGTTGTGCTCGTAGTACGCGAGCCCGAAGAACCCGAGCGCGAGCTCGTCGCCGGCGACGCCTGACACGAGCACGTTGTCGTCCTCGCTCGACGTGAAGTCGCCCCGGCTCGCGCGCTCCTCGTGAATGATCGCCTCGGTGAAGTAGTCGTACGTACCCGAGTCGACACCCGCGCCGAACAGGCGCAGTTCCTTCTCGGGCCAGCCCTTGCGGACGTCGCTCCACCGCTTGACCCTGCCCTGCGCGGCGGGCTCCCACATGGTCTTCAGCTCGGACGTCGTCAGCCGGTCGACCCAGGCGTTCTTCGGGTGCACGACCACGGCGATCCCGTCGAACGCGAGGGGCAACTCGACGTACTCGACGCCGTTCTTCGCGCAGAGGTCGACCTCGGTCTTCTTGATCGGCCGCGACGCATCGGAGATGTCTGTCTCCCGCGCGCAGAACCGCTTGAACCCGCCGCCGGTGCCCGAGATCCCGACGGTGACCTGGGTCGGGTGGACCTTCTTCCACTCCTCGGCGACGGCCTCGCTGATCGGGTACACGGTGCTGGATCCGTCTGCCTTGATCGGCGGCGGCCTCGGCGCGGACCTCGAGCAAGCAGCGGTGAGAGCGGCGGCGGCAAAGAGGTACGAGGCGGCGTGGCGCATGGGACCTGGCTCGAGAGGGCTTGTCCCCGCGCGGTGTGACATCGGCGTGACAACTCAGCCTCAACTCCGCGCGCGCAGCCGATGGGCACCCTCTCGGTGCGCGCGCCAGAGCCAGGGGCCTCACATGGGTTCTGCAGGCCGCGCTCGACGGGATCGTGGGTTCTCGATCATCGTCCGCCACGAGCACGATCTCGCGTGGGGTGGTCACTCCCGCGGGCACCTGACGGATCGTCACGCCTCGGCAGAGCGCCGAAGACGTCGCGCAGAGGGCAGCCTCCTCCCCACCTCGTCGAGCTGTCGCATCGTGGCGACTGGGTTCACTTCCGCAGGATGCGGGTGCCGTCGACGTTCTCCTCCCAGTTGGCGTCGTAGCCCTCGTAGTGCACGCGGTACCGCTCGCTGCCGAGCACGAGCATGATGACCGCCGGGTAGTAGGCGCCCTTCCAGTCGACCTTCACGCGGTCGCCGACCTTGAAGGTGCTCTGGCTCTGCTTGTTCCCGGCGGCCATGCGCGCGCGCACCTTGGCGGGGGGCGGCGGCACCTGGATGCGGTCGGTGTCGTGGATCTTCCGGCGGATGCGCAGCAACGGGACGCTCTCGTCCCACATCTGCTCGTAGCCCTCGAAGTGCACCTTGTAGCGAGCGGGCCCCTCGACGGCGACGACCGCCGCCGGGTAGTCGGCGCCGTCCCAGTCGACGAGGACGCGGTCGCCCACGCGGTAGCTCTTCGAGCACCCGGCGAGCGCGATCGCCGCGACGAGCACGAGCGGCCTCGCCGCCTTCACCGCGGCGCCTCCCGCGACGACAGCGGCAGGAGCGAGGCGACCGCGGGCGCGCTCGAGAGGGTCTCGGGCAGCCGCGCGCGGGTGCCGCGGTACACGGCCTCGAGCAGGCCGCGTCGGCTCCGCGCGCTGCCCGGGTGGTTCAAGAAGAGCGGGGTCTCCTCGGGCCGCGGGGCGATCACGACGATCCGCGACGCGGCCTCCCCGAGCAGGCCGAGGCGCTCGTCGAACCGGCGCGCCGCGGCGATGCGCGAGGCCTGCTCGTGGATCCAGATGAGCCCCTTGTCGCGCAGGCTGTGGCGCGGACCGTGCCCCGTCGGCACCGCGCCGGGCGCGCGGATCGTCACGAGCGGGTTCACGACGATGACGGCGTCGACGCCCTCCGCGAGCGCGACGTCGACGTGCGCGACGGCGCCCACCGAGCCGGACAGGTAGTGACGATCTCCGATGCGCACGGGGGAGTAGAAGGGCGGCGTCGCCATCGACGCCGCGCAGGCGCGCGCGACCGGCACGTCGGGGGCGCCCGGGGCCCCGAACACGACGCGCTCGCCCGAGTCGAGATCGTACGCGGGCACGCGCAGCGCGCGCGGCATCGCGCGGAATTGGTTCGGGACGTCGCGGCGAAAGAACGCCTCCTCGAGCAGGTGCTCGAACGCGTCGAGCGTGAAGACGCCGGCCGGCAGCGAGTCGTTGAACCTGTCGAGCTGCTCCAGGAGATCGCCGCGCTCGGGCGGGCGCGACGCGAGCGCCAGCGCGCCCGCGCGGATGGCCGACAGCGCGCTCGTGATCGTGCGGCGCCACTCGTCGAGATCCATCTTCAGCAGGTGGCCCCGCTGGAGCGGGAAGTAGTCGTCCGCGGGATCGAGGAAGGTGCGGTAGAGCCGCTGCACGCTCGCGCCGCCCGCGAGCGCCGCCGCGATGGGCGCTCCGGCGCCGACGCCGACGTAGGCCGCGCACCCGCTCGCAGAGAAGCCGTCGACGGCGTCCTCGAGCGCGGCGAGCGCGGCGATCTGGTACATCGCGCCGGTCAGGCCGCCGCCGGTCAGACAGAGTGCGATTCGGGGGGACGTCACGCGGCCCCGTCTTCGCACATTCCCGGCCGCGACGCCCTAGCCGACGCGCGAAGCTCACACCCGCTTCGCGCCGGCGACGAGGCCGTCGACCAGCGGGCCGTAGCCCTGGATCGCCGTCCGCTGCAGGTACAGCGACAGCCCGCGGAGGCCGCCCAGCTCCTCGCCGCCGCCCGCGCGACCGGGGCCGCCGTGCACCATCTGAGGCAGCACGGTGCCGGGGCCGAGCGACGCGCCCGCCATCTTGGCCGAGCCGATGTACACGCGGCCGTGGTGCGGGGCGAGCCCGAGCGCGGCGGCCTTCGCCCACGCCTTGTCGTCGGTGTAGACGCTGGTGACGAGCCCGCCCTGCCCGAGGCGCACAATCCCAACAGCGTCCGCGGCGGTGCCGTCGTACGGCATCAGCGTCGTCGAGGGCCCGAACACCTCGTGGTCGTGCACGGCGCCGGCCGCGCGCGCGGCCTTCGCGAGCAGCAGCGTGGGCGCGACGAAGAAGCCCCGGTCGCCGAGCGCCGCGTCGAGCTTCGGGCGCGACGAGCCCCCGACGACGACCTCGACGCTCCCGGCCGAGGCGAGCTTGTCGATGCCCGCGCGGACGTCGCGCAGCTGGTCGCGCGTCGCGACGGGCCCGGTCTGCGTCGTGTCGCTCGAGGGATCGCCGACGACGATCGACGACAGCCGGTCGGCGAGATCCTCGCGCACCGCGCCGAGCATCGCGGCCGGCACGAGCACGCGGCGGATGGCGGTGCACTTCTGCCCCGCCTTCTGCGTCGCGTCGCGCACCACGTCGGCGAGGAAGAGCTCGTACGTCTCGCTGCCGCGCGTGACGTCGGGCCCGAGCACGGCCGCGTTCAGGCTGTCGGCCTCGACGTTCACGCGCACGGCCATCGAGAGCATGTTGTCGCCGCCGCGCAGCTTCGTCCCTGTCGCGCTGCCGCCCGTGAACGCGAGCGCGTCCTGCGGCCCGAGGCGAGCCAGCAGATCGCCCGCGGAGCCCACGAGCAGCGACAGCGCACCCGGCGGCAGGATCTTCGCCTCGTCGAGGCGCTCGACGAGCCGCGCCGTCATCCAGGCGGTCGCCGTGGCCGGCTTCGCGATCACCGGCACCCCGGCGAGCCAGGCGCCCGCGAGCTTCTCCGCGAGCCCCCACGCGGGGAAATTGAAGGCGTTGACGTGCACCGCGACGCCCTCGCGCGGCACGAGCACGTGCTGGCCGCTCAGCCTGGACGAGCGCCCGAACGCGATCGGCTCGCCCTCGGCGAAGTAGCTCGCGTCGCCGAGCTCCTTGCCGAGATCCGCGTAGGCCATCAGCGTGCCCGACGCGCCGTCGACGTCGAACTTCGCGTCGCCGCGCGTGTTGCCGGCGTTCGCGATGCCGATCTCGATCAGCTCCTCGCGCGCCGCGTGGACCGCCTTGCTGGCCGCCCGCAAGAGCTCGCCGCGCTCGGCGAACGTCATCGCGCGGAGCGCCGGGCCGCCGCGCTCGGTCGCGAACGCGAGCGCCTCGCCCATGTCGATCCCCGCCGTGCTCGCCTCGGCGACGGGCTCCTCGGTCGTGGGGTTCACGAGCGCGGCGTGCGCGCCCTGCCCCTCGACCCACCGCCCGCCGACGAGGCTCTTCAGGCGCAGCATCACGCCACCCCCCGCCGGACGCGGTCGACGCCCTCGCCCTTCACGTACTCGAACTCGAGCGGCGTGCCCTCCACGCCCTTCGCCGGCGGCGAGATCCAGTGCGCGCACGCGCCGGGCTCGACCGCGGGCTTCATCAGGCTCTTCACGTACGCGCGGTCCTCCGCCGTCGGCAGCCACTCCCCGCGGCGCGCCTCGAGCTGCTCCTTCGTGATGAGCCGCCCGGCGGGATCGAAGGCGAGCCCGGCGTAGATGCCCATCGATCGGTTGAACTTGCGATCGGGCAGCGACAGCTCGAACGTGACCCCCTCCGCGGCGAGGGTGCGGTTCCACTTGCGGACCGCGCGCTCGCAGTCGGCGACGTACTCGTCGCGCAGCACCTCGTTGATGGCGTTGCGGAGCGCGACCTCCTGCTTCTTCACGGCGCCGTCCTCGACCACGTCCATCAGGTAGACGTCCTTGAGCGCCGTGTGCTCGGCCTGCTTCTCCTCCTTGTAGCGGCCCTTCAGCCCGGTGCCGAAGAAGTCGGCCGCGTTGTTCGAGATCTCGCCGCCGAACAGCTCGACCGCGCTCGAGAACCAGAAGTTGATGTACTTCTGCAGCGTCGGGAGATCGACGCCGCCCTGCGCGCGCGCGTCGCCGTTCGGGTCGAGCTTCGTCAGCTGGGCCGAGCGCCTGGCGACGCGGTCGAGGCCCGTCTCGCCGACGAACAGGTGGAACGCCTCCTCGGTGAGCATGAACCGCGTCGCCCTGGACAGCGGATCGAAGCCCGACTCGGCGAGCGACGCGAGCTGGTACTTGCCGTCGCGGTCGGTGAACATCGTGAAGCAGAAGAACGAGAGCCAGTCGCTCGTGTCCTCGTTGAACGTCGACAGGATGCGAGGCTTGTCAGGATTGCCGGAGCGCCGCAGCAGCAGCTGCTCGGCCTCCTCGCGGCCGTCTCGCCCGAAGAACTGGTGGAGCAGGTGCACCATCGCCCACAGGTGCCGCCCCTCCTCGACGTTGACCTGGAACAGGTTGCGCAGATCGTACAGCGACGGCGCGCTCTTCCCGAGGTGCCGCTGCTGCTCCACGCTCGCGGGCTCGGTGTCGGCCTGCGTGACGATGATGCGCCGCAGGATGTTGCGCAGCTCGCCCGGCACGTCCTGCCAGACGGCCTCGCCGATGTGATCGCCGAACCCGATGGTGCGGTCCTGCTCGGGCGGGGCGAGGAAAATGCCCCACCGGTAGTCGGGCATCTTCACGTAGTCGTAGTGCGCCCAGCCCGACGGATCGACGCTGATGGCCGTGCGCAGGTAGACCTGATCCTCCTGGAACCCGGCGGGGCCCATGTCGTTCCACCAGCTGATGAAGTCGGGCTGCCAGGTCTCGAGCGCGCGCATCAGGCGCTTGTCGGAGGAGAGGCTGACGTTGTTCGGGATCTTGTCGTCGAGGGACATGCGGGGCTCCAGGGCGTGGTTCAGCAGCGGCGGGTGTCGAACACGGGGCGGGTGGGCTTGCCGTACAGCGAGAGCGCGCCGGTCTCGCCGACGGCGTTCGGGCGCTGGAAGATCCAGTTCTGCCAGGCGGACAGGCGCCCGAAGATCTTCGTGTCGCAGCTCTCCGGGCCCGCGAAGCGCAGCGACGCTTCCATGCCCGTGAGCGCGTCGGGCGACAGGCTCACGCGCTCCTCGACGGCGACGCGCAGCTCGTCGTCCCAGTCGAGATCGTCGGGCGCGAGGGTCACCAACCCGGCCTCGTCGGCGGCCTCGGTGTCGAGCGGCGCGCGCTGCTGGAGGAGGCGCGTCGCGCGCGACGGATCGGCGAGGAACCGGCTGTGCAGGCGGGACTGGCCGCTCGACATCGGGTGCGCGCCCGCGTTCGCGGACGAGACGGCGACGTGCACCGGGCGAGCCGGATCGGCCAGCATGTAGACGCGGTCGCTCGCGAGCGCGAGCTCGAGCAGGACGCCCGCGAAGCAGCTGCCCGGCTCGACGACGGCGAAGAGGCTCTTCGCGCTCGTCTCGACGCGGCGGAGCACCCGCGACTGCAGCGCGAGGATCTCGTTCGCCAGCCAGTGATCCTTCGACGCCGCGAGCCCCTCGTCGCTCTCGCGGACGACCTCGAGATCGCCCTCGGTCTTCAGGATCAAGAGGCCGACCGACAGGTGGTGGAACCGCAGGCGCAGGATGGCGTCGTCGAGCTCGCGGAACGCGCGGAGCGACCACTGCGACGATCCCGCCGCCTGGATCTGCTCGCCCGTCCTCGGCTGCGGGCCGCTCGGCCCCCGGACGGTGACGGTGGCGGTGCGCTGCTTCTCGTCGATCCTGGCCGACACCCACGTGTACTCGAGCGACCCCTCGCCGACCCTCGGAGACAGCGGCTCGAGCTCCACGCCGGGCCCCCCCTTCGCGGGCGACGCCGCGGCGAGCCTCTTCGCGCGCTCGGCGACCGCGGCGTCGAAGCGGCTGCGCGGCGCGAGGGCGTCGACGAGACCCCACTCGACCGCCCGCTTGCCCTTGATGCCCTCCGCGACCGTGCAGAACACGTCGGCGCGATCGCGGCGCACCTTGCGCTTGTCGACGACCCGCGTGAGCCCGCCGGTGCCCGGCAGGACGCCGAGCAGCGGCACCTCCGGGAGCGACACGGCGCTGTTGCCGTCGTCCACGAGCACGATGTCGTCGCACGCGAGCGCGAGCTCGTACCCGCCGCCCGCCGTCGTGCCGTTGAGGGCGGCGACGAACCTGAGGCCCGAGCGCGCGCTCGCGTCCTCGATCGAGAGGCGCGTCTCGTTCGTGAACTTGCAGAAGTTGACCTTCCACGCGTGCGTCGACGCGCCGAGCATCGTGATGTTCGCGCCGGCGCAGAACACCTTCGGGTTGTCGCTCGTCACGACGCACGCGCGGACCTCGGGGTGCTCGAAGCGCAGGCGCGTGAGCGCGTCGGCGAGCTCGATGTCGACGCCGAGATCGTAGCTGTTCAGCTTCAGCACGTAGCCGGGGACGAGCCCGCCCTCCTCGTCCACCGCCATCGCGAGGCGCGCGACGTCGCCGTCGAACGTGAGCCTCCAGTGGCGGTACCGATCCGGGTGCGTCTCGAACGTGAACGTCGCCGTCATGGGGGCTCGTCTACCGAACCCCTTGCGCGTCATCAAGCAATATATTGCACAACTTTCGCTGGCGCTCCCTTGGTACGCAATATAATGCACATCGGATGCAAGACCGCCTGCTGGTGGACGTCGGGCGCCGCGTGCGCGAGCTGCGCGCGGGGGCCGGGCTCACGCAGGCCGCGCTCGCCGACCGCACGGGGCTGAGCCTGCGGTTCCTCGGGCAGATCGAGGCGGGCGCAGGCAACGTGTCGCTGGAGCGGCTGGCGGCGGTCGCGCGCGCGCTCGGCGTCAGCGTCGGCGCGCTCGTGGGCGGCACGTCCGACGACGACGATCCGGCCGTCGCGCTCGCGCGCGAGGTGCTCCAGGGGCGCACGGCAGGAGAGGCCCGCGAGCTGTTGCGCCTGGCCCGGGCGCTCGGCGGCGCGGCGGGCGGGCGCCGCGGGGGCCGCGTGGCGCTGCTCGGGATCCGAGGCGCGGGCAAGAGCGCCGTCGGGGCGCGGCTCGCGCGGGCGCGCGGCGTCCCGTTCGTCGAGCTCGACGGCCTCGTGGAGGAGCAGGCCGGGATGCCGCTCGCTGCGATCTTCGAGGTGCACGGCGAGGCCTATTTTCACGACACCGAGCGCCAGGCGCTCGCCCGGCTGCTCGCGGACGACGGCGATTTCGTCGTCGCGACGGGCGGCTCGCTCGTCACCCAGCCGGAGCTCTACGAGGCGCTCGCGCGCGCCTGCGTGACGGTCTGGCTGAAGGCGACGCCGGAGGACCACTGGCGCCGGGTCGTCGCCCAGGGCGACGCGCGCCCGATGCGCGAGAACCCCCGCGCGATGGACCAGCTGCGCTCGCTGTGGTCCCAGCGCGCGCCGCTCTACGCGGCGGCGGACGTGGTGGTCGACACGACGGGCGCGTCACCGGCCGCCGTCGCGCGCGCGGTCGCGGCGCGGCTCCCCTCGCCCACGCCGAGAGCGCGCGCAGCCCCCCGGCGAGGAGGCCGACCGCGCGAGCGCTGACGGATCAGCGTGGATTTCGGGAGCCCGAACCGCGAGTGCCGGAGTCCGAATCGGAAGTCGAGCCGGATTGGGCTCAAACCGCGCGCAGGCGTGGCCGTGCCACGTCGAGCACGGGTTCACCCGAGGCGGCCGAAACCCATGCTGAGCTCAGTACGCCTCGATGACGATCGCGGTGATGTTGTCGCGACCGCCGCGCGAGTTCGCGAGATCCATCAGCGTGAGCGGGGTGTCCTCGGAGGGGGCGCGCAGCAGCGCGGGGATCTCCTCCTGCCGCAGGTACCCGTGGAGGCCGTCGCTGCAGAGCAGGTAGCAGTCTCCCGCCACGAGCTCGACGATCCCGGTGTCGACCTGCACGTAGTCGCGGTTGCCGACGGCGCGCGTGATGACGTTGCGGTGCGGCGAGCGGTCGGCCTCCTCCTGCGTGATGAGGCCCTGCTTCAGCTGCCAGCCGACGAGGGTGTGATCCTCCGTGATCTGCGAGACCTCGTCGCCGCGGACGCGGTAGATGCGGCTGTCGCCCACCTGGCCGAAGATCGCGTAGTGGCCGAGCATGATCAGGCTCGTGATGGTCGTGCCCATGCCGGACTTGTTGCGATCGAGCTCGGCCATCGCGAACACGATGTACGTCGCGGCCTGGATGGCGCCCTCGGCCATGCGGCACGCGGCGCGCACGCGGTCGTCGGTCGCCGGGCCGCGCAGCTCGGGCATCGACGCGAGCCCCTTCTTCACCATCCCGTAGATCGTCTCGACGGCCTCCTGGCTCGCGACCTCGCCGGCGGCGTGCCCGCCCATCCCGTCGGCGACGACGTAGAGGCCGAGCCCGTCGTCGGCGAGGAAGGCGTCCTGGTTGGTCGAGCGGCGACGGCCCACGTGCGTAGCCGCGAACGACCGGGCGCGGAGGGGTTCTCCCATGTACGAACGCCGATCCTACACGGTTCCCGGCGTCAGCGGGGGCGCGGCGCGAGGGGCTGCCCGCTGTCGTCGAGCCAGCGCCGCTCCTTCACCCACTCGACCTGGTACGGCCGCGCCTGCACGATCACGACCTCGCGGCGGGGCCCGGCGATCAAGAACTCGACGTCGGCGGCCTTGCCGCTCATGCCGTAGGTGTCGCCGGTGAACCCCTCGTGGATGGCGGCGAGCGCCGCGCGCAGGCGCGTCAGATCCTCCGCCGAGAGGAGCGGCCTGCCCCCGGCCCGTGACGACGCGCTCATGCGCTCGACGCCGTTGCCGTCCTCGTAGTGGTAGAGCATCACCTGCTCGGGGATCTCGTTGCCGCGGGCGCCCGTCACGCTGCCCTCTCCCCGGGAGAGCTGCGCGTTCACGAAGAACCCCGGCTGCCCCTGGCTGAAGGGGTTCGCCGTGATCGCGACGCCGTTGATGACGTCGTCGTCGACGCTCTCCTGCACGAGGATGGCCATGCCGACGGTCGCCGAGTCGATGCGGTAGTAGCGGCGCTCCTCCTCGGCGCCGAGCAGCCACACGCTCGACCACACCTTCTTCAGCCCCCGCTCCACGTCCGCGCGATCGGCCGGATCGACGCGCGTCGAGCGGTAGAGGCCCGCGCCGTTGAACCCCGGCAGATCCTCGCTGTTGGTCGACGAGCGCAGGCGCACCTTGCCGGGCGGGAGCGTCTCGGCGATCCGGCGGGACAGCCCGTCGACGATCGACGCCGGCACCGGCGCGGCCTCCATCGCGGCGCGCAGGTCGTCGAGGGCGCGCTTGCGCGCGGCCGGATCACGCGCGAACGCGGGCTCCCGTAGCATCGCCTCGACGCGGCGATCGAGGCCGTTCGCCCTCAGGAACTCCGCGTACGCGCTCATCGGCAGCGCGAAGCCCCTGGGCACGCGGAACCTCCCGCGCCCGAGCTGCGTGACGAGGCCCAGCTGCGCCGCCTTCGCGCCGACGCGGGGGACGTCGCCGAGCGTGAGCGCCTCGAGCCCCGGCATCCCGACGTCCCGATCGTCGCGCGCCGGCCGCGTGATCTCCTTCGGGCGCGATCGCTCCCACCCCGCCTCCGCCTCCGCCTGCGTCGCGGGCGTCAGCGTGAACCCGAGCGGCGTCACCACGAGCTTCGCGAGCTTGCCCTCGAGCCCGCGCACGTCGTCGCGGGACGTCGCCGCCTTCGCGTAGAGGTTCGGGGTCTTGCGGTTGTGGCAGAGCACGTTGATGTGCCCGAGCGGCGCCTGGATCTCCTCCGAGATCACGCCCGCGACGACCGGCAGATCCTCGGGCAGCGTGCCGAGCACGACCAGATCGAAGGGCCGCAGCTCCCCCGCCGCTGGCACCCTCCCCGGCGGGAACACCCGCACGTAGCCGTACGCCGTCCCGAGCTCGAGCGGCTGGAACGTGACCTTCGAGAACAGCTCGCTCGACTCGACCACCGGCAGGAGCGCGCGCGTCCGCGGATCACCGTCGTGCGCGAGCGGCACCGGGCGATAGCGCAGCTCGCGCGAGAAGAAGACGCGGTCGCGCACGAGCTGGAACGCCCTCGCCGTCTCGTCGAGCGACAGCTCGTCTCCCGCGTACAGCTCGAAGGCCCACACGTCGCCCGGGTAGCGGCTGAGCGACCCGAGCACGAACCGCCGGTCGGGCCGGTGGTACTCGCGCCGGTTGAACACCACCTCGTCGCCCACGGGGTGCGCGGCCGTCGAGAGGAACCTCCGCGCGAAAAAATAGTGGATCGGCCAGCGCTCGCTCTGCAGGAAATAGGTCTGCCCGTCGCTTCGATCGTGGACGATCTTCACGACCTCGGTGCCCGGGAGCGCGGCGGTGGGCGACCGGAACGCGAGCGCGTCCCACACGGCCTGCGACCGGACGGCGTTCGCGTAGTCGCCGTCCCGGGTCGGCGCGCGCGCGCTCGACGAGCCGACCGGGCCGGCGTCGATCGCGACGGGGCGCGGCGGGGCGCCGGCGCACGCGCCGAAGAGGAGCGACGCCGAGACGAGCGAGGCGGCCACGCGCGACGAGAGAGGCACGCACGCAAGCCTACCCACGATCCACCCGACGGTGTACGGTCCCGCCCGTTCCCATGGGCATGATCGAAGACGTCCACCAGGATCTGCGCGCCTCCATCGGCAAGGCGCACGAGGCGCTGAAGCGCGAGCTCGCGAAGGTGCGCACCGGGCGGGCCGCCGCGGCGATGCTCGACAGCGTGCGGGTCGACTACTACGGCACGCCGACGCAGCTCTCGCAGATGGCGTCCATCAACGTCCCCGAGCCCCGGCTGCTCACCGTCAAGCCGTGGGACAAGACGGCCATCAAGCTCGTCGAGAAGGCGATCCGCGAGGCGGAGCTCGGGCTGAACCCCCAGCCCGACGGCGACCTCATCCGCGTCCCGGTGCCGGCGCTGACGGAGGAGCGCCGCAAGGAGCTCGTGAAGCTCGCGAAGAAGCAGGGCGAGGAGGCGAAGGTGGCCGTGCGCAACGCCCGCCGCGACGCGCTCGAGCTGCTCGGCGATCTCGCGAAGGACGGCGAGGCGAGCGAGGACGAGGTCGACCGCGCGAAGAAGAAGGCGGAGGATCTGGTCGCCGACGGCACGAAGCAGGTCGACTCTCTCGTCGGCGCGAAGGAGAAGGACATCCTCGACGTGTGAGGCCGCGCGCCGCTTGACAGTGAAGTTTCTCGCGTGACACCGTAGTCCACTCGCGCAGCAAGGTCCGAGACGCCCGCATGCCCGACTCCCCACGCCTCCGCGCCGTCGCCTACGGTCTGACCGACCGGGGGATGCAACGCGAGCACAACGAAGACTCGTTCGTGGTCCTCGATGATTTCAGCCTCTTCATCGTGGCCGACGGCATGGGCGGCCACCGCGCGGGCGACGTCGCCAGCAAGCTCGCGACGGAGACGATCGCCGAGTTCTTCCGATCGACGGCGAGCGAGGACGTCACCTGGCCCTTCCACTTCGACACGAGCCTGACCGAGGAGGAGAACCGCCTCGTCACCGGCATCCGCGTCGCCAACCGCCAGATCCTCGACAAGAGCGAGCGCTCCCGCGACTGCCACGGGATGGGCACCACCGTGGTCGGCGCGATGTACTCGAGCTCGAAGAACCGCCTGTTCGTCGGGCACGTCGGCGACAGCCGCTGCTACCGCGTGCGCGAGGGCGAGATCAAGCTGCTCACGCGCGACCACTCGCTGCTCAACGACTACCTGCTCGCGATGCCGGACCTGACCGACGATCAGCGCGCCGAGCTCCCGAAGAACGTCATCACCCGCGCGCTCGGCATGCAGCGCGACGTCGTCGTCGACCTGCAGTCCGACGAGCCCAGGCTGGGTGACACGTACGTGCTCTGCTCCGACGGCCTGAACGGCATGCTCCAGGACGACGACATCCGTCGCCTCGTGTTCGACGACGACATCCAGTCGGGCGCGCGCAAGCTCATCGACAACGCGAACGCGAACGGCGGCGAGGACAACATCACGGTCGTGCTGATCCGGCTCGTCGAGGACACGGCCCCGCGCCACTCGTCGCCGTCGATCATCGAGGACGACACCATCTCGACGCGCGCGCCGACCGTCGACCCGCCGGCGCCGCTCTCCGAGCGCTGACTACCGCGCGTCGAGGCCGGGTGCCCGCGCCTCCATGAGCTTCTGGCGCCGCGTGGGCTCGCGCCGCACGATCCCGGGCGGCTGGATAGGACGCGACACCCACGAGAGCTCGAACGACACGAGGCGGTCCCGCTGGCGCCCCTCGAGCTCGTGCCAGCGGAAGAGATAGTCGCGCAGGTGGTCGCGGTAGCGCGCGTTGACGTCGCGGCGCATGCGGTCGTGGAGCTCGAACCAGAGCTGGCTGACGAGGAACCCTCGCTCGACCGGCGGCAGCGAGAAATCGACCGGCCCCCCGTCGCGGAGCGGATCGATGTGCCGCCCGTCGGCGGTGACGCCGTCGACGACCAGGCACCCATCCTCGAACGGGGGCACCGGCGCGAACATGCTCCAGCCCTGGAACATGCGCGGGTACTGCGCGATCGCGGCGAGCACCTTCGGCTGCGAGGCCGGGCGCGGCACCCACCACGGCAGGCCACGGTTCTCGGCGACGATCTGCGACGCGGACGCGAGCATCATCACGGCGACCGCCGCGGTCGTGAGCGCCCCGGTCGCGCGCGCGCCGAGCAGCGGCTCTGGGCGCCGCGGCGCCTCCCTCGCCACGTCTCCTCCGACCGGGGGGAGCCCACACGCGCCGAGGCCGAGCGCCACCGAGATCTCCCGGCGACGCGCCGCGAAGCGCTCGTATCCGCGCCGGGCGAGGCCGGAGACGAGCGGCAACTCGAGCACCTTCGCGGCGACGACGCCGTACGGGAGCGCGACGAGGGTCTGTCGCACCGCCTGGGCCTCGGTGAAGTACGCGCCGTCGGGCCGCACCACGACGAGCGTGCGCTCCGTCATCGCGGGGTCGAGGCCCGGCGGTAGGGCGGCTTCGTCGTCGCTCGGGCGGAGCGAGACCTTGCCCAGGTGGTCGAGGCGCGCGAGCACGCGCGCGAGCTGGAAGCACACCCCGCACGACGCGTCGTACAGCACCGTCCGCGACGGCAGGCGCGCCCGCATCCTCGCGGCGAGCGCTTCCCAGTCCTCGGGGCCGAGCAGCAGCACGGCGTGGAGCATCATCGCGAACGCGAAGAGGCCGTAGTTCCCCACGCTCTCCAGCCCGAGGTGCAGCACCAGCACCATGAACGCGGCGACCCGGCGGCACGAGCGCAGCCACAGCGGCGAGACGAGCAAGATCGTGATGCCGCGCTCGAGCACGAGCGCCCACACGGTGAGCGCCTGGTACAGCTCGAGCGGCGCGCGCAGGCGCAGCCACAGCCCCGTCGGCTCGAGGAGCCTGTCCGTCCAGAACACGTAGTGCACGGCGGTCAGGTCGCGCCACGGCGCCCCATCTTTGTGGACGACGTTGAAGTGGTAGATGACGACCAGGTTGAGCACGAGCGCGGCGAACGCGAGCGAGACCACGGGCCGGGTGTCGGCCGGCGGCCGCGGCCCCGCGAGGTCGGACGGGCGCGACTCGGGGCGCTCCGCGAGCGAGCGGCGGAGCGCGTCGACGGAGAACCTGCGCCCGAGCGGCAGGAACACCGTCCAGAGCGCGAGGAGGTTCATCACGACGTCGCCGCCGTTCTCCAGCATGATGTTGCGGCTGTGCAGGCTCGACACGCAGAGGAGCGCGAGCACCTGCATCAGCTTCGTGCGGTACCCGACCGCGTAGAGCAGGTAGACGATCGCCGTCAGCGCGAACGCGAACCGCACCTCTCCGGGCGTCCCGAACGCGTGGTACAGGCTGAACAGGTGGGCGCTCATCGGCCGGAAGATCGAGCCGTGGTTCGGGAGCATCCCGTCGTTCGAGTAGAAGAGGGCGACGTCGGGCACGCGCCGGTACAGATCGACGAGCAGGAGCGCGCCGAACAGCACGCGAAAGAGGCCGAGCGTCCGCGGATCGGTCGTCGCGAACTCGGCGAGGAAGCCCCTCGCCGCCTCGCCCCGAGCCTCGACGTCGCGCGCGCGCATCGAGGCTGTCTCGTACCGCATCACCGCGCGCGGCGGATCGTAGTTTTCCCCCAAAGGTAAACGTTGCTACGGTGCCCGCCGCAATGGCCGAGGACCACTTCGGCATCGTCGGGACGGTGCAAGCGGGAGCTTACCGCGTCGAGGCGGTCGTCGCCGAAGGCGGCTTCGGCGTCGTGTACCGCGCGCACCACGACGCGTTCCAGGCGCCGGTCGCGCTGAAATGCCTGAAGATGCCGCAGCAGCTGTCGGCCGCGCACCAGCAGGAGTTCCTGGCGAAGTTTCGCGAGGAGGCGGCGCTGCTGTTCCGGCTCTCGGCGAGCATCCCGTCGGTCGTCCGGCCGCTGCACGTCGACCAGCTCGTCACGCCGGACAACCGCTTCGTGCCGTTCATGGCGCTCGAGTGGCTCGAGGGCGAGGGGCTCGACCAGCTGATCGCGCGGCGCGACGCCGAGGGCCGGCCGCCGCTGACGATGAAGCGCGCGGTGCGCCTGTTGACCCCGGTCGCGCGCGCGCTCGCCCGCGCGCACCACTTCCCGGCCGAGGGCGGGGCGATCTCGATCGTCCACCGCGATCTGAAGCCCGACAACATCTTCCTCGCGCGGGTCAACGGCGAGGAGGTGGTGAAGATCTTCGACTTCGGCATCGCGAAGGCGCGCAGCGTCGCGTCGCAGGTCGCCGGCCGGCTGTCGCAGGGCGACGCGATGACCGCGTTCACGCCCGGCTACGGCGCGCCCGAGCAGTGGCTGCCGAAGCGCTACGGGCAGACGGGCCCGTGGACCGACGTCTTCGGCCTCGCGCTCACGCTGCTCGAGCTGTGCCTCGGCCGCGCGGTGATCGACGGCGACACCGCCGCGATGATGGGAACGGCGTGCGACGAGGCGCGCCGGCCGTCGCCGAGGACGGAGGGGCTCGAGGTCAGCGACGAGGTGGAGTCGGTGTTCCTCGGCGCGCTCGCGGTCGATCCGCGCAAGCGCTACCTCGACGCGGGATCGTTCTGGGACGCGCTCGAGAGCTCGCTCGGCCTCGAGGTGTCGGCGACGCCGACCATCGCGGGCTCGATGCGCCGCGACGCGCGCGTGGACGGAGGCGCTGGCGGCCCGAGCGAGGAGCGCCTCTCGACGCGACCCCCGCCGCGCGTCGACAAGTTCGCGCCGACGCTCGACGCGGGCGACGCGCGCGCAGCGGCGAGCTCCGCGCCTCCGCCCGGCTCCTCTCCCGCCCCGAGCGTCCGCGCCCCGGCGCCCGCCGCGCCGCTCGTGCTGCCGAACATTCCTGACATCGACATGTCCGCGCCGCCGCCGACTCCTCCGCCGCGGCGACCGTCCGGCGAGCGCGAGGCAGCTCCAGCCTCCGCGCCAGCCGCGCCCGTCAAGGGGCCCGACTTCGACGACGAGGAGGACGGCGCCATCGAGATCGCCGTCGACCTGAAGAAGAACGCCGACAAGGCGAAGGACGCGCCGCCGCTGCGCCTCACGGGCGGCGAGCCGCTCCCCACGCCGCGCGTGGCCCCTGCGGGCGCGTCGGGGCAGTTCCCCAAGCTCGAGCCCCAGCCGCTGCGGGTGGTGCCGAGGCAGTCCGCCGCCGCGAAGCTGAAGATCCCCTTCATCCTCGGCGGCTCGGGCCTGCTGCTGATGCTCCTCGAGCAGATCTACGTCGCGATGGTCGGCGGGCTGCTCGCGGTCGGCCCCATCAGGCTGACGTACGTCGCGGGGTTGCTCGTCGCCGCGGCGGTGGTGATGGTCGTCGCGCGGCTCGTGACGGATGATCGTTGATCCTCGCCAGCGCGCCGACGAGAGCGTCGCGACGCGGTTCTCGCGCTCGATGAACGCGGCCACGTCGCCCTACGGCTACCTCACCGACATCGCGCTCGCGTCGGCGCTCTCGGCGCTGCCCGTCGTGCTGCTCGTGCGCCAGGCGAGCGACGGGGCGCTGCGTTCGCCGGTCACGGTCGCCCTCGGTCTGCTCGCGCTCGCGCCGGTGGCGATCGCGCTCGGCCTGTCGGCGACGCTGCGGGGGGCGCGCGAGCAGGTCGTCACCTGGCTCGCCTCGCTCCCGTTCGCGGTCGACAACGTCAACGCGCTGCTCGTAGGGCTGACGGACGAGCTCGAGATCGCGGTCGACGACGCCGCCCCCGGGTACCGCGACGACGGCGCGACGGCCGACCGGCGCGCGCTGCAGCTCGACCTCGACCGCATCAGCGAGGACGCGCTCGTCACCCGCTGCGAGGACGGTCGCATCTGCGTGAAGCTCGGCGTCGTCGAGAGCAAGTGGCTCCCGCTGCGCACCTGTCACGCGCGCTGGGTGAGGTTCCAGCGGGTGATCACGGAGTTCGTGGTGCCGCTCTCCCGACGGGTGAAGATCACGGGCGTGCGGGTCTGCTGACGCCGCTCACGCCCCGCCGGTGGAGGGGACGGCGACGGGCGGGGCGGCGTTCACGATAAGGCACGAGACCTGCGTCGAGACGCGGGGCGCCGACGCCTTCGCCCTCTGCGCGCGGAGCGTCGACGTGAGCGTCTCGACCGCGGCGGCGATCTCCGCGGCGCCCGCCGGGGTGACGGGCTGCCGGCTGGCCTCGACGAGCCCGGCGGTCTCGATCTTCACGGTGGGCACCGTGCCGTCGGGGAAGTCGAGCCCGATCGACACGAGCACCCGGATGCTGCCGCCGGGCATGACGCCGAACGTGAGGGGCTTCCGCGCGAGTGGCCCGCACAGCCCCGGGCTGCCCGTCCCGCCCGGAGCGCCGAAATTCGAGCGCGACCACTGCACGACGTCGACCGTGCCGAGCTCGTCGCCGCCCGTCGGCGGCCGGGAGACGACCGCGCACGTCATCGACTGCCGGTCGAGGTCCTGCCCGGGCGGGCACGTGGGGAGCTTGACGCACGCGGCGCCGCTCCACGCCTCGTCCTTCGCGCAGGTCTGCTCGACGGGCACGCACGAGCTCTGGCCGTGCGTCACGACGAGCGCCGTGCCCGGCGCGCACCCGAGCGTCTGGCCCGGACCGACGCCCGCGGCGCGGTCGACGCTGCTCTTCGGGACGCAGGTGTCGTTCTCGAGATCGACGACGAACCCGGCGACGCACGCGATGGGCGCGCAGCCGTTGGCGGTGAACATGCCGCCCTTGCCGCAGTGCTTGTTGGCCTCGAGCTGCGTCAGGCACTGGCCGCCGAGCGCGAGGTAGCCCTGCGCGCAGACGCAGCGCCTCTGCGCGTCGTGGAACACCTCGCGGCTGCCGCACGACGACACCTTGCACTGGCCGTTCACGGTCAGCAGGCACATGTTGGACGGGCAGCCCGGCAGCGACGACAGCGACAGCGCCGCGAGCGCGCCGAGGACGAGGCGCTTCATCGCGGTCGAACGTAGCCGACGCTCGTCGCGCCGTCGCCACCCATCGCAAGATCCGCCGCGACATGATAAGGGCGTGCTCGGCGCTATCAGCGCCGGGGAGGCACACACATGCGCAGCTTGGGTCTCGGTCTCGGTCTTGGTCTCGTGGTCTCGGTCGCGTTCACCGCCGCGTGCGGCGGCAGCTCGGACGACGCAGCGACGCCCCCCGCGGGCGCCGCAGGCGCGGGCGGAGGGGCGGCGGGCTCGTCGAGCGGCGGCAAGGCCGGATCGCCGACGGCCGGTAGCGGGGGCTCGACGACAGCCGGCAAGGGGGGCTCGACCGCCGCGGGCGCGGGCGGCGGGATCGCCGGAGCGGCCGGTGTCGGCGGCGGCAAGGCAGGCGCGGGCGGCGACGCCGGCGGCGCGGCAGGAGCCGGCGGCAGCAAGGCTGGTGCGGGCGGCAGCGCCTCGGGCGCCGGCGGCAACGCTGGCAAGGCAGGCGCCGGCGGCGCGGGGCAGTGCCAGATCGACTCGGACTGCGACGCGAAGGTGCCAGCGACGACCCCCGCGGGCTGCGCGCAGGCGTTCTGCGAGGGGGGCGCGTGCCGGTTCCGCGCGAGGGACGTCGACGGAGACGGGCACCGCGCGGCGAAGTGCGTCTCCGCGACGCCGAGCAGCGTCATCGAGGTGGGCGGCGACTGCAACGACGCCGAGGCGACCGTGAGCCCCGACGGGTGGGACGGCCCCAAGGGCGACGGACACCCCGACCGCTGCGACGGAGTCGACCAGGACTGCAGCGGCACCAACGACGACCAGAAGCTCACGAACGGCGCGACGTGCACCTGCACGCCCGGCGACGTCGCGTCGTGCAGCGAGCTCTCGAACGGGCAGCCGGTCGCCTTCCCCGGCGGCAAGCCCGTCGGCGCCTGCAAGGCAGGCTCGAAGACCTGCGGCAGCGACGGCAAGTGGGGGCCCTGCGGCGGGACCGTCGGCCCCATCACCGAGTCGTGCAACAGCCTCGACGATGACTGCGACGGATCGACCGACGAGGGCACGCCGGCCGACGCCCCCTACTGGTCGTACGACGGCGACGATGATCTGTTCGCCGCGAAGGGCTACAAGAAGGTGCAGGCGTGCGTCGTGCCCACGAAGCCGCCGGAGGAGTGTCCCACCTGTGATCCCGCCAAGTGGAAGCTCGGCAACCTCCCCTCCACCGACTGCGACGACACGAAGCTCGAGGTCAACCCCATCTCCATCGAGGTCTGCAACGGGATCGACGACGACTGTGACGGCGCGATCGACGACGCCGACCCCAGCGTCACCGGCCAGGTCGTCCGGTACTACGACGCGGACGACGACAACCACGGCGACAAGTCGCTGGCAGGCATCAAGTCCTGCAGCGCCCCCGTGGCGCCCCCCGCGTGCCCCAGCTGCGACCCAGCCAAATGGAAGACCGCGCTCCCCAACGACGACTGCGACGACTCGGTGGCGAGCGTGTTCCCCGGCGCGACCGAGATCTGCGACGGCTACGACAACAATTGCAACGGCGGCGTCGACGAGAACGCGGCCGACGACGCCACCTGGTTCTACGACGCCGACGGTGACAACCACGGCGACGCGTCGATGGGGTCGAAGACGCAGTGCGCGAACCCAGGCCTCGACGTCGCCAACTGCGGGCCAGGCGCGGTGGCCGCCTGCCCCGGGCGCTGGAAGACCAACCTGGTCGCGGACGACTGCGACGACGGCGACGGCGCGCGCTACCCCGGCAAGGCCGAGGTGTGCGACGGCAAGGACAATGACTGCAATTCGCAGGTCGACGACAACGCCGCCAGCACTCCTCAGTGGTCATACGACGAGGACGGCGACAGCCACGCGCCGCAGGGATCGGCCGCGCTCACCCAGTGTGACAACCCCGGCAACAGCGTCACCAACTGCCCCGGCGCGTCGGTGCCCTGCCCCGAGCGGTGGAAGCCCGCTGTCTTGCCGCCGACCGACTGCAACGACAAGGACGGCACGACGTTCCCGGCCGCGTGGGACGGCCCCGCGTCGACGCCGCGGGCGTACGGCGTGAAGCCGCCCGGCTGGAGCGGCTACTACTTCTTCAACACGACGACCGGGATCCCGGCTTCGAACGGCGGCGCGACGCAGACACTGACCAGCGTGAACGTGGTCGATCTGTCGTTCGGGACCGGCGGCGTCTCCACCGCCGTCGGCCGAGACGGCTTCGCGACGCGGTACGAGGGGACGCTGGTCGTGGAGACGGCCGGCGACCACACCTTCACGCTGGTGCTGACCGACGCGGCGGCGCGGGTGCGGGTCGATGGCGCGACCGTCATCGACCAGTTCGGCGCCCAGGCGACCGGCGAGTTCGCGAGCGGCGCGACGACGTTGACGGCCGGGGAGCACGCCATCGTGGTCGAGGCCTACGACGTGGCGGGCGCGTTCGGCCTCCGGCTCGACTGGCAGAGCGCCTCGTTCTCGCGGCGGCCTGTCGACCGCGTGTGGAACCCCGGGATCGGCGCGCAGCCGAACCGCTGCGGCGGCGATCAGAACTGCAACGCCACGCCGGATGACAGCCTCGTGGTCGACGGAGACCTGACGCTGTCGTGCGGCAGCGTGTGCGAGCCTGGATCGTTCCGCCCCTGCGGGTCGGCGGTCGGCGAGTGCAAGGAGGGGGTCCAGCAGTGCACGAGCGCTGGCGTGTGGGACTCCACCTGCACGGGCGACGTCACATCGACCACCGAGACCTGCGACGCCAAGGACAACGACTGCGACGGCCAGGTCGACAACGGGATCACCTGCAACTGTACGGACGGCAACACCCAGCAGTGCGGGGTGTGCCTCGACGGCTCGCAGACGTGCGCCGGGGGCCAGTGGAGCGCCTGCACCGTCCCTGACTCGCGCGTGGAGCACTGCAAGGACTACGACGGCGACACATACTGCCTGCTGTCGGGCTGCACGATGTACTGCACGAACGCGAGCGCGCCCGCCGCGCAGAAGCCGCCCGCCGGGCAGGGCTGGAAGCCCAAGTCGAGCTGCGCGGCGACGTCGACCACCGACTGCAACGACACCTCCGGCGCCGCCCGGCCTGGTGGCTTCAACGAGGAGGGGGCGTCCGGCGCGACGGCGGGCTACTGCGACAACCTCGACAACGACTGCGACGGCGTCGTCGACGGCGGCAACGCCTGCATCGATCGCGTCTGCGTCGCGCCGGGCAACCCCGACATCCAGCTCTGGCCGCTGTCTCTCGACCGGGGCGACTCGGATTTCTCCTCCAACGGCCCCAACGTGGTCATCTCCGCGAGGTACCAGATCTTCGCCGCGGGCCTGCTCATGAGCGCGCCGAAGGTGACGATGACCGAGACGAAGTCGGACTGGACGACCGGACACTACAACGGGACCGACCTCGTCTCGTGGGTCACGGACTCGAGAAAATTCGTCGCGTCCACCGGCTGGAACATCCCCACCGGCTGCGCTGGCTCGCTCTCCGACTTCACCTGCACGGAGACGTACACGGACACGTCGAGCGGCAACATGGACTCCGGCTACGTGAACGAGGGGCTCCGCTACTCCTGCGTCGGGCAGACGTCGGGCGGAGACATCTGCACCGCCGATCCCGCTCAGCTCAGCTGCTCGGGCTGCACGCTGCAGATGAGCTGCATCACGAAGGTGCGCGTGCTCCCCTGATCTCGCTGGCCCCGTTGCCCCAGGGGACCGCCGGCGTCACGCCACGCGCCGACGGACGAACCTCCCCAGCTCGTCGCACACGAGCTGGGGGATCTCGTGCTGCCCCCCGAACGGCGTGAACGTCGCGTCGACGCCGCGCTCGACGAGCGTCCGGTGCAGCGCCTCGGCGCCCGAGAACGGCAGCACCGGGTCACGCCGGCCGTGGCTCTGCATCACGTGGAGCGCGCCGCCTCGCGCGGCCGCGCCCTCGGCCCAGCGCTCCCTCGAGAGGAGCGTGCCGGAGAGCACCGCGAGGCCGGCGAACGATCGTTCGCCGAGCAGCGCGACCTCGGTCGTGAGCATCGCGCCCTGCGAGAAGCCGCCGATGATGAGGCGCGCCGGATCGACGCCGTGGTCCGCGACGAGCGCGTCGACACAGGACTCGAGCGCCGCGCGGGCGTGCGCGAGCCCGTCGGGCGTCTCGCGCTCGAGATCCCGGAGCTCCCCCCGCATCATCGCGAGCTGCAGCGCCATCATGTCGATGTGCCACCACGCGCGCCCGCCCGACATCGGCCCGTCGAGCTCGTGCGGCGCCTCGGGGAAGAACCAGCGGACGCCCGGCCCCGCGTCGATCACGCGGTGGAGGCTGACGAGATCCGCGCCGGGCGCGCCGAAGCCGTGGCAGAGCAGCACGGCCGGGCCGTCTCCACCGCCGTCGCGATCCGCGCCGCCCGCCGCGTGCACGACGAGCGAGCCTGCGAGCAGCGTCTTCACTTCGAGCTCTCGTCGAGCATCTTCAGGTACGACGCGGCGCGCACGCTCTCGGGCTCGATGGAGAGCGCCTCCTCCCAGCTCTGGCGCGCGGAGGACTTGTCGCCGAGCGCGAGCTGGGTCGCGCCGAGCAGGATGTGCGCGCGGACGAAGCGCGGGCTCGCGTCGACCGCGGCCTGCAGCTCGAGGCGCGCGTACTCGTGGCGGCCGGCGTCGCGGTAGAACATCGCGAGCTTCACGCGGAGATCGGAGAAGCTCGGGCAGAGCCGCACGGCCTTCTCCATCTGCTCGATCGCCTCGTTCAGGTGCCCGAGATCGGCGTACGCCTGCGCGAGCTCTGCGTGCATGTTCGCGATCTTGCCGCGCGCGAACGTCTCGATCACGGCGTCGTTCGTCGAGGTCTTCTTCCCGAGCCGCTCGAAGATCTGCCGCGCCTCGTCGTACTTGCGCAGCTCGTTCAGCGTGACGGCGAGGTTCAGGAGCGCGTCGGTGTAGCCGGGGTTCAGCTCGACCGCCTTGCGGAACCGCGCCTCGGCCATCGCGAGATCCCCGCGCTGGTGCGCGATCACGCCGAGCATGTCGTACACGTCGGCGAACGTCGTGCCCGCCTGCTCCAGCTGCGCGAGCACCGGCTCTGCGTTGAAGTGGTCGCGCGCCTCGTACAGCTCGCGGCCGCGCGCGAGCAGCTCCTTCTGATCGTCCATCCCACGACTTCACCCGCGCGGCGGGCGGCTGGCAAGCCTCAAAACTGCGCGAGAAAGCGCGGATCGTTCTCGAACATCAGCCGGAGGTCGGGGACGCCGTAGCGCATCATGGCCAGCCGCTCGACGCCGAGGCCGAACGCGAAGCCGGTGGTCTCCTCGGGATCGATGCCGCAGTGGGTGAACACCTCGGGGTGGATCATCCCGCAGCCGAGCACCTCGAGCCACCCGGTGCCCTTGCAGACGCGGCAGCCCGAGCCCGCGCAGAGCGCGCAGCTGAGGTCGACCTCGGCGCCCGGCTCGACGAACGGGAAGTAGCTCGGCCGCAGGCGGGTCTTCGTGCCGGGCCCGAAGAGCCGCTCGGCGAAGGCCGCGAGCACGCCCCGGAGATCGGCCATCGACACGCCGCGATCGACGAGGAACCCCTCGACCTGGTGGAACATCGGCGAGTGCGTCGCGTCGTCATCGCGGCGAAAGACGGCGCCCGGGCTGACGATGGCCATCGGCGGCGTGCGCCGCGACATCTCGCGCACCTGCACGCTGCTCGTGTGCGTGCGCAGGAGCGTGCGGGCGCCCGGCGGCGCGCCGGCGACGTCGACCCAGAACGTGTCCTGCATGTCGGTCGCGGGGTGATCGGGCGGGAACGCGAGCTTCGTGAAGTTGTTCTCCTCGAGCTCGACCAGCGGGCCCTCGACGACGACGAAGCCGAGGTCGCGGAAGATCCCGAGCAGATCGTCGATCACGAGCGAGATCGGGTGGCGGTGCCCGCGCGCCGGCGCGCGCCCCGGCAGCGAGAGATCGTACGGCCGCGCGGTGAGCTCGCGCGCGCGCGCCTCGGCGTGGAGCGCGCGGAGCCGCTCGTCGAACGCCGCGTCGACGGCCGCCTTCTCGGCGTTCACCCGCTCGCCGATGCGCTTGCGATCGGCCGCCGGCACCTTGCCCATCAGCTTCAGCGCCTCGGTGAGCGCGCCCTTCTTGCCGAGCAGCTGCGCCCGCTCGTCCCGCAGCGCCTGCTCGGTGCTCGCGGCCGCGAACGCGGCGAGGTACTGCCGGCCGAACGAGTCGAGCGCTTCCTCGATGGCCTGGGTGGGCTCCATGCTCGCCGCGCCTACCACGGATGGCCCGCGCCGCGCCGCTGAACGAACGACGCCCGCGCGGCACCGAAAATCGGTGCATGACCCCTGAACCTGTGCGAAAAGACGGCAAATCCCGCTTCGGGGGAGGCACCACCACCATGTCGATCCGCAAGACCGCCGCTCGCTCCCTGTTCGCCTCGACGCTCGCGCTCGGCGTCGTCGCCGCCCCGTCGATCGCGCGCGCGGACGGCGCGTCGTCCGGCTCGGGCAAGGGCATCGCGGGCGGCGCGATGCTGGGCGCCGAGCTCGTGGTCGGCGTCGAAGCGCTCGCGGGCGTGCAGCAGCAGTGGGCGTACGGCGCGGGCATCCTCGTGGGCGCGGCGGCCGGCGGCGTCGGCGGGTACTTCATCGAGCAGAGCGCCGATCGCAAGGTGCCGCTCTACATGCTCGCGGGCGGCGTGGCGCTCGCCATCCCCGCCGCGATCGTCGCGCTGAACGCGACCGCGTACCGCCCGCCGGCCGACTACCAGGAGGACACCGGCCCGAAGGACGAGCCGGTCGCCGACCCCGCGAAGCGCACCAGCGAGGGCCCGCGCCGCGCGCCCATCCACCTCGCCGCGCGCACGTACGTGCCGCCGCCGACGCTGCAGTCGCCCGCGCTTCGTCGCGCCGCGCTGCCGACCTCGGTGCTGCAGCTGCAGCCCGAGGGCGTCCGGGTCGGGGTGCCCGCGGTCGAGCTGCGCCCCGTCTACACCGCGGTCGAGCAGCGGATGTACGGCGTCACGCAGCGCGAGGAGCTGCGCGTGCCGCTGTTCCACGCGTCGTTCTTAGCTGACCCGGGCCGAGCGAAGCGCGCCGTGGGCGGCGCGCCGCGGCTCAGAAGTCGGCCTTCACGCCGCTCTGCACCATCAGCGGCGCGTTGGGGCGCGCGCCGAGGGGGCGCCGCGCGACGAGGGCGCGCTGGTTCGTCAGGTTGCGGCCGTTGACGTAGAGCGACACGCCGCGCGCGAGCCGGTAGTACGCGGACGCGTCGAGCTGCACCAGCCTGTCGGTGACGACGTCCGGGGTGGCGACGCCCTGCCCCGCCTTCTCGCGCATCTGCCCGACCATCAGGAGCGCGACGTTGACGCCCACCTGCCTGCGCTCTGCGCCGATGGACGCGGAGAGCTGCTGCTTCGGGACATACGGCAGGTAGTCGCCGTAGCGCACGGTGCCGAACGTCGGATCGCCCGACTGGAACGACGTGAGGAACCTCGCGTCCGTGTACGTGTACGCGAGGCGCCCCGGGACCGTCCAGCCGCGCCCCGCGCGCAGCTCGCTCTCGACGTACACCTCGACGCCGCGGATGCGCGCCTTGCCCGCGTCGTACTGGCGATCGACCCCGTCCTGCGCGCAGCCGCTCGAGAAGGAGCAGACGCTGGTGAGGTTCTGGTAGGCGTTCCAGAACCCGATGATCTCCGCGCGAAAGCGCCTCGGCGCGTACCGCACGCCGACCTCGGTGTTCGTGCTGCGCTCGGGGCGGACCGCGGTCTGATCGGTCGGCGGCGCGGGGGTGAAGCCCTGGTGCACGCTCGCGAACGCGCCGAGCGCGTCGGTCGCCGCGACGAACGCGCCGACGCCGGGGAGGAACACCCGCTGCGAGATGCGCGTCTGATCGCCCGTCAAGGCGTCGTTGTATCGACCGCGGATGCTCTCGATGCGCGCGCCGGCCGTCAACGTCAGGCGCGACCACGTCATCGCGTCCATCACGTACGCGGCGAGCGCGTCGGACTCGGCGTGGTTGCGCGCCGTCGTCTCGACGCCCGAGCCGAGGTCGTTGACCGCGCCGCCGTCGAGGCCGAACGCCTGCTGCGTGTGCAGGCGATCGATCTGGTCGTGGTGCAGCCGAAACCCTTGCTCGAGCCTGTGCTTGATGGGGCCGGTGACGGGCGACGCGCGGAGCGCGAACTGCAGGCCAGAGGCCGAAAATTCCCGATGATTGGGGCCGATCAGCAGGCTGTCGGTGCCGCCGATCGTCGCCGAGTCGCCGCGCAGCTCCGAGAGCACGAGCTGGTCGAACTCGGACGTCGGGCGCTTCAGGATCGAATAGAGATCGCCGCCGCGCAGGCCCTGGACGCGGTTCCAGTCGCGCTCGAAGTCGGCGCGGTAGAGCGTCGTCCTCAGCTCGACGCCCGACGACATCGTCGCCCGGTGCGTGAGCGCGAACGCCGTCCGCGACCACTTCATCTCGTCCGTCTGCGAGGCGGCGTAGCGGCGCTGCGGGTTGGCCCGGAAATCGGCGTCGGAGAGGCCGAGGTACGTCTCGTGGGAGTCCTCGCTCGAGTACGTCGCCTTCAGCTCGAGCTCGTGGGTCATGTCGCCGAGCGTGGGCAGCGCGCGGCGCAGCTTGCCGACCCACTCGTTCCGCGTGAACCCGGTGTCGCCGCCGACGACGTCGATCGTCTTCCAGCCCGTCGACGAGAGGTGCACGCCCTCGATGAGCGCGCCCCACTTGTCGTCGGAGAGGCCGCCGCGGACGTGCGCTTTTCGGTAGCCGTACTGGCCGACCGCGACGTCGACCATGCCGCGGCTCGCGTCCGGGATCGGCGCGCTGAGGAAGTCGACGGCGCCGCCCACCGTGTGCGGTCCGAACAGGATGGCCGACGGGCCCTTCAGCACGCGCACGCCGGTCATGCGCGTGATCATCGGGAAATAGTAGGCCGCCGGCGCGGAGTACGGCGCGGGCGCGAACAGCACGCCGTCCTCCATCAGCGTGACCTTCTTGCTGCGATCGGAGGCCGCGCCGCGCATGCCGATGTTCGGGCGCAGGCCGTAGCCGTCCTCCTGGCGCACGTACACGCCGGGCGCCGTCATCAGCACCTGGTTGGGATCGTCGTGCTTGAAGCGCTCGAGCTGCTTGCTCTTGATGATGAGGCCCGAGCCGCCCGTCTTGCTCTCCTTCGTCCCGACGACGAGGACGTCGCTCGAGGGAGGAGGCGGCGGCGGCGCGGACGGCGGATCGCTCGGCGCGGGCTCTGGCGGAGGGGAAGCTGGCGCGGCGGGCGGCGGATCGGCGGCGAGCGCGAGGCTGGACGACGCGAGCGCGGCGAGGGTGACGAACAGGAGCGGGCGGCGTGTCATCGGCTGGCGACGCGGGAGAAGCGCGCGGGGGGCTCCGTCGGCGCGGGGAGGATCCACGACGCGCGGCCCACGCCGTCCTCGACCGTGGCGAGGTCGACGCCGGGATCGATCAGCGGCGCCCCCGGGCGGCCGTTCCACGAGACGCGCGTGTCGGCGTAGACCGCGACGCGCTCGCCCTCGGCGCGCCGGTCGGCGGCGATCACGCGCGCGAGCTGCAGGATGAGGTCGGGCTGCGACGAGAACTCGCGCGCCTGTCGATCGGTGAGGTACCGACGCGGGTTGACCTCGGTGGTCCTGCCGGACGCGAGGTCGCGCACGCGGTAGGTGACCGCGCCGTTCTTCTCGCGGAGCATCACGCGCCAGGAGAAGCGCATCCCCTGCTCGTGCCAGGCCACGTCGCCGCCGTAGAGGTGGCAGCGCAGCGGCATCAGCGTGTGGAACCCGACGAACAGGGAGAACGCCGCCGCGCCCGCCGCGAACCACCGCGGCGACACGGTGGGCACCGGCGGAGCGAGCTCACGCGCCGGGCCGAGCCACCTGCGCGGCCACGACGGCGAGAAGAACACGAGCGCCGAGCCGACCATGATGAACGGGAACATCCCGATCGGGAAGAGCGCGCGCGTCGCCACGTGGAAGCCCACGACCGCGAGGAACGCGTACGGCCGCGTCGGGCGCGCGAGCAGGAAGAACGCGATGGACGTGTCGTAGAGGAACCCCGCCCACGCCATCAGGTACGCGACCCACACCCGGTCGAGCAGCGGGCCGATGACGGGCGTCTCCGTGCGCGACGACAGCCAGATCTGCAGCGGCTGGGCGTGCAGCAGCCAGTCGGTGTTGAACTTCGCCATCCCCGCGTAGAAATAGACCGTGCCGACCATGAACCTGAGCGCCCAGGTGCACCACGCGGGCGCGTACGGCGCGAGGCGGAGCCTCCGCGCGTCGAGCGAGTAGGCCCGGTGCAACGGCAACGCCGCGCCGAGCAGGCAGAGCCAGGTCAGCAGGTAGTAGTGGTTCAGGTAGTTCGTGACGTCGGTCGTCTCGATGTAGACGAACGCGAGCGCGTACCCGACGATCGCCGGGCGGTAGAACAAACCCAGCGCGACCAGCGCGCCGCACACGGCGACGGTGATCAGCGCCGCGTGCACGAGCGCGGGGGTCGGCGACGGCAGCCACTCGAACCCGTCGTAGCGAAACTGGACGCGCGCGCGGAAGAACAGATCCTGCGTCCACCCGTAGGCGTAGATGCGCGTCACCGACACGACGCCGATGAGCCCGAGCACGACGCGGAACACCCCGAGCGCCGCCGCGTCGGTCGGCTGGAGCGCGGCGTCCCGGAGGCGCTCCCACCGCGTGGCCGCCTCAGTCATTGTCGCCCTCCAGCGACTTCGGGGGCTCGAGATCGAGCAGCGTCAAGAAATCGCTCTTCAGGAAATCCGTCAGGCGCTTCACCGCGTCGCGCGCGGCCGTCACCGTCGCGGGCTGCTGCGTGAGGGCCGTCGCGAGATCGTCGTACGGAACGGCGTCGATCGCGCCGATCGCGTCCTGTACGGCGAAGCGGAGCCGGTCGGCCGCCGCCTGCTGCCCGAGCCCGAACAGCAGATCGTCGAACCCGACGCCCGCGCCCGCGTCGCCGCAGCCGGTCGCCAGCCTGCGGAACCCGAGCAGGTTGCGGCGCAGCGACTCGCGGGAGTGCCCGGCCCACGTGGACTCGACGGCCTCGGGGCACGTCGCCTTGCCGCAGTCGATGAGGCCGAGCGGCTGGCCGAGCTTGCGGTCCTTCACGCGCTGATCGAGGTGGAACATCGCGTCGCTGATGGCGTTGAGCGCGAGCTGATCGGACGCGTAGACGCCGCTGCCCTGCCCCGCGCCCGACAGCTGCGCGACGAAGTTGCCGCCCTTCGGGCTCCAGAGGTTCGCCAGCGCGCGCGCGCGAGCCGCCGTGTCGGCCGCGACCACCGCCGCGTACGCCGCGCGGCGCGCCCCGAGCTCCTCGGCCCCGAGCGCGCCGAACGGCCCCGCGATCGCGCTCGACGCGCCGCAGGCCTGGTCGGCGCCCGTATGGAAAGCGAGGTAGTCGAGCGCGGCGAGCGAGCGCATCGGCAGCAGCGTCGTCGTCGCGAAGCCTGGCGCGGCGTAGCCCTGCGAGACGATCACCTTCTCGATCTCACAGCGGCTGACGAGGGGCCAGCCGTAGATCGCGGGCCCGAGGTCTTGCCCGCCCGGCGTCGGCGCCGCGGACGACGCGCTCCCGCCAGCGGGGCCGAAGCTGACGACCTCGGCCTCGGACCACGCCTCGAGCGCAGCGCGGTAGTCGGCCTGCGACTTCGCCACGGCGCCGGCGTCGGACGGAGCGGCGCCGCGCGCTGCGCTCGACGACGACAGGGCCTCGAGCGCCGCGGCGGCCGCGTCGGTCACCTTCACGGCGCAGTCGCCGGCGGCGACGACGACGTCGTGCCTCGTCGCGGCGGTGAGCGCCCCGTACTCGGTCGGGGTCGAAGACGCGGACGTGCCGCCCGAGGGGTGAGGCACGCTGGTCGACCCACCCGCCGCCGAGGGCCCGCCCGCGCGCCCCGCGCGGCTCCACGTCTCCGTCCGCTCACACGCCGCCGCGAGCGGCAGCAGGCCGGAGAGGATCAGGCACGAAAACCAGCCAGCGCGCGTCACGGGGTCGGGACGGATAGCACGGCCACGTCGTCGTGCGTGGCGCTGCTCCCCTTCACGCCGACGACCAGCAAGCGCTTCCCGTCCGGCGACAGCGCCGCGCCCCAGAACTGATCACCCGTGCCGCCGAGATCGAACACGACCTTGCCGCCGGTCCCGAACGTCGCGTCGAGCGCGCCGTCCTTCGTGAGGATGGCGATCATCGCGTCGCTCGTGTCGGCGCTCGAGCGCCCGCTGCCGACCAGGAGGACGCGCCCGTCCGGGAGCGTGAGCACCGCGCGCCCGTTGTCGTTGAACCCGGCCGCGTCCACGCGGACGGCGCCGTCGGTCCCGTACGACTTGTCGAGCTTGCCGTCCTTCGTGAGCCGCAGGGACACCCAGTCGAGCGCCTCGGCGTCCGCGCCCTTGCCATAGCCGACCGTGACGATGTGCTCTCCCTGCAGCGCGACGCCGTATGCCTCCGTCGTGTGCGGCAGCACGACCTCGCTGAACAGCCCGCCGACGCCGAACCCGGCGTCGAGCGTCCCCGCGGGCGTGACCTTGTACACCACCGGCGAGACGACCTTCGCCGCGTCGCGCGTGTACCCGGACGCGAGCACCGCGCCGTCGGGGAGCACCGTGAGCCCGCGAGGATCGGCGTTCTGCTGGTTGACGTCGACGCACGCGAGGCCCGCCGCGCCGTACGTCGCGTCGAGCGCCCCCGCGGCCGTCACGCGCACGACGCAGTGGTCACGGTCCGCACGCCCGTCCGCCTTCTTCGCGGCGGCGACCAGGATCTTGCCGTCGGGCGCGAGACCCAGGCCCCACGCGGAGTCCGCCGTGTACGAGGTGTCGACGACCTCGCCGGGAGAGAGATCCAGCGTGAGCACGCCGCCCGCGCCGAACGTGGCGTCGAGCTTGCCGTCCGGCGTGAGGCGCGCGACCGCGATGTCCCGGTCGCGCGCGTCGGCCGCGCCCGCGTGCTCCACCGTCGCCGCGATCACGATCTTGCCATCCGCCTGCACGGCGATCCCCCGCGCCGACTCGCCGCTCGTGCCCACGGCGAGGTTGTGGCGCGCGACGCCGTCGGTGCCGAAGCTCTTGTCGATCTTGCCGTCGGCGCCGAGCTTGACGACGATCGTCGCGACGTCGGCGGTCGACTCGGTCGTGTCGGAGATCGTGCCGACGGCGAAGGCCGCGCCCGCCGCGCCGAACGCCACGCCGTACAGTCGGTCGTGGCCGAGCGAGGAGAGCGTGATCACCTCGGGGCTCATGCTCGGCGCGATCCCGCCCGCGCCCGCCGCTCCACCCGCGCCCGCAGACGCACCGCCCGCGCCCGCAGACGCACCGCCCGCGCCCGCAGACGCACCGCCCGAACCCGCAGACGCACCGCCCGCGCCGGCCGAGGAGCCCCCCGCGCCCGCGGACGATCCGCCGGCACCCGCGAACGATCCGCCCGCGCCCGCAGACGCCCCGGCTGCGCCAGCGGACGAGCCGCCAGCGCCCGCGGACGAGCCGCCAGCGCCCGCTCCGCCAGGAGTCGCGCTGGTCTCGACGTCTTCGGCGCACGCGGCGACCGCGAGCAGGGCGAGGATCGAGCAGATGGGGGCACACCAGGACTTGCTGAAGATCATGGCCTCCCGATACACACTTTGATTTTCATTTGCAATAGAGATCGCCGCTTCTCTCGTCGATCTCCCTTCCAACGGCTGCTACCTCGAGCGACATGAATTTCCCCGCACGTGCCGCCGCCGCCCTCCTCGCGATCTCGTCGCTCGGCCTCGCCGACCCAGCGCCGCCGGTCACCGCGACCGCGGGCGCCGAGCTTCGCGAGCCGCGCGTGCGGCCGGGCGGACACCTGCACGACGGGTTCTTCCTGCGGCTCGGGACGGGCTTCGGCGCCTACCAGGAGCGGGTCTTCGCGAAGATGGGGCACGACGAGCCGCACAGCACCGTGACGGGCGTCGGCACCGCGAGCGAGCTGATGATCGGCGGGAACGTCTCGCGGCGCCTCGTGCTCGGCGGCGGCACGTGGGGCACGAGCGTGCTCGCCTCGGACGTCACGCTCGCGAAGGGCTCGGGCGGCGCGGCGCCGTCCGCGGCCGCGACCGATCTCTCGGGGACGCCGAGCCTCACGCTGCTCGGGCCGTTCCTCACGTACTACTTCGACCCGACAGGTGGCCTCTCGGTCTACGGCGCGCTCGGCCTCGCGTCGTCGCGCGCGATGGATCCGGCGGGTGGCAAGTTCGACCGAGAGGACATCGCGCGCGGCGCGGGCGCGGCGCTCGGCGTCTCGTATGACTGGTGGGTCGGCGAGGAGTGGAGCGTCGGCGTCTCCGCGCGCGCCGCGGGCGCGGCGACGTCGCGGAAGGTCGGCGACGAGCGCGCGTGGCACATGGTGGTGACGTCGCCGTCGGTGCTGTTCACCGTGACGTACCACTGACGCCCCGCGCGCTCACTCCCGCGACGGCAGCGTGACGACCAGCGCGGCGCCGTCTCCGTCCGCGACGGCGCCGCCCCAGCGCGCGACGAGGAGCTCGAGCAGCGCGCGGGCCGCCGGCGCGCGTGACGCGAGCGGCCCGGAGGAGACGACGAGGGCCTGCTCCGTCCCCGAGAGCGAGAGCGTCGCGGGGGCCTCGCCGTGCTCGACGGCCGCGTGCGCGACGACCGCGACGACCGCCTCGGCGAGGCGCCGCGGGACGAAGCACCGGCCCGACGCGCGCACCTCGAGCGGCGCGCCGACCGCCGCCGCCGCGTGCTTGCCGAGCGCGAGCGGGTCGGCCTCCGCGCTCGTCTCGTCGGGATCGAGCGCGGCGAACCTCGACAGCGACGCGGACAGCGCGCGGAGCCTGCCAGGATTGTGAGCCTCGGCCAGCGCGGACAGCTCGGCCGCGAGCTCGCCGGCGAGCCGCGCGAGGAGCAGGTAGGGCTCGGCTCCGGGAGGCGGCGGGATCGACGAGCGCGCGCGGGTGAAGATCGACGCGAGCTCACGGGCGTACGCCTCTCCCTGCACCTGCGCCGCGGCCAGCTCCTTCTTGAGCTCCTCGACCTCCTCGCGATCGGCCGGATCGTCGGCGGGCAGCGAGAGCCAGATCATCCCCGCGTCGAGCGTGACCTCGCCGCCGTGGCGCACGGCCATCCGGTGGAGCCACGCGTGCTCGATGCGCGACGAGGCGCTGGCGTCGGGCCCGAGCGCCACGCCGACCCGCACGCGGGCGCCGTCGCGGATCACGCGGGCGGGCTCGCCGCCGGCGTGCGTCCCGAGATCCAGCATCACCTGCATCACGCGCGTGAGCTCGGCGGGATCGGCCTGCACCGCCGTGCCGCTCCCGGGCTCGAGCGCGAGCTGCGCGCCGGGCGCGAGCTCGAGCAGCAGCGCCGCGACGTCCACCCTGCCCCGGCGCGCGTGGTGCATCGGGGCGCCGAGCGCGCGCACGGCGTCGTCGACGAGGTCGAGCGACGTCGCGACCTCGGCGGGGAACGCCACGCTCGCCTCGGCTTGACCGCCGACGCCCTTGCGCATGCGATCGGCCGCGCTCTTGGCCTCCTGCGAGAGCAACCATGAGAGCTCCTGCCGAGAGAGCCGTCCTTCCGCCATGGGGCCGGCATCGTGCCACAGACCTCGACGCCGCGGGGGGTTCACGGCGTGGGGGCGCGCGCCTTGCCGCGCCGGGTGGCCCGTGGTCTGGCGCGGCGATGGACTTCAACCTCTCCGACGAACAGAAGGCCCTGCGCGACACCGCGCGCCGCTTCGCGCGCGAGCGCATCATCCCGGTCGCGGCCGAGTGCGACCACCACTCGAAGCTGCCGATGGACGTGTTCCAGGCGGCGTGGGAGATCGGCCTCGTCAACCCGTGCGTCCCGCCCGAGTACGGCGGCGCGGGCATGGGCGAGCTCGAGAACACGATCCTCACGGAGGAGCTCGGCTACGGCTGCACCGGCATCCAGACGAGCATCACCGCCAACCAGCTCGCGCTCACGCCCATCAAGCTCGGCGGCACGGAGGAGCAGAAGAAGAAGTACCTCGGGATGCTCACCGCGGAGCCCATCATGGCGAGCTACGCGACGAGCGAGCCCGGCGCGGGGAGCGACGTCGCGGGGCTGTCGACGAGGTTCACCCAGCACGGCGACGACTTCGTGATCACCGGGCAAAAATGCTGGATCACGAACGCGAGCCACGCGCGGTTCTACGTCGTGTTCGCGACGAAGGACCCGGCGCTCAAGCACAAGGGGATCGCGGCGTTCATCGTCGACCGCGACAGCGCGGGCCTGCGCGTCGGCAAGAAGGAGGACAAGCTCGGCCAGCGCGCGAGCGACACCGCCGTCTTGCACCTCGAGGAGGTCAAGGTGCCTCGCGCGAACGTGCTCGCGCCCGAGGGGCAAGGCTTCAAGCTGGCGATGGAGACGTTCAACCAGACGCGACCCGACATCGCCGCGGGCGCGACGGGCCTGATGCGCCGGTGCATCGACGAGTGCGTGGCGTACGCGAAGGAGCGCAGGACGTTCGGCGTGCCGATCGCGCAGCACCAGCTCGTCCAGGCGATGATCGCGGAGATGGTGATCCGCGAGCAGGCGACGCGGCTCCTCTACATGAAGGCGGCGTGGGCGCTCGACCACGGCGTGCGCGATCCGCTGACCTCGTCGTGCTCGAAGGCGTTCGGCGCGGACGGCGCGATGGCCTCCGCGGTCGACGCGGTGCAGGTCTTCGGCGGCAACGGGTTCGTGAAGGACTACCCCGTCGAGAAGCTGATGCGCGACGCGAAGGTGCTGCAGATCTACGAGGGGACGAGCCAGATCCAGCGCATGGTGATCGCCAAGTCCGTGCTCGTCGGCTGAGCGATCACGGCGCCCACATCGACACCCGCTGGACGGGCGAGGGGCGCTTACCGGACGCGACCGTCGCCACGTCCCCGAAGGCGTGCGCGACGCTCGCGCCGAGCAGCGTGATCGAGAGCGCCGCCGCGAGGCCGACCACGAGCTCCCGCATCGAGGCCGAGGGGCGGCGCAGCGACGCGGGGGCGCGGACCGGCCCCGTCCACGCGGGCCTCGACGGGCGCGGCGACGACGGGCGCTCGGGCGGGAAGTAGCCGTTCCACCTGGGCGAGGGAGCGCGGAGCGCGTCGTAGCGGGCGCGCGCCCCCGGATCGAGCAGGATGGCGGCCGCGAGGTTCACGAGCTTCATCCGCTCCGCGGCCGCGTCGCCCGCGAGGTCGGGGTGGGTCGTGCGGGCGAGGCGCCGGTACGCGGCGCGCACCTCGGCCTGGGTCGCCACGCTCGTCACGCCGAGCACCGCGTACAGATCGAGCCTCGCCTCGCAGGGGCCTACGCGCATGGGGGCTCCGACGTCACCTCGACGCGGGAAGTTCCCACGACCTCGATCTTTCGTCGACGTCGAAAAGCTACACTTTCACGCCTTCTCGCGCGCGCGGCGTGCTGGTAGCCGGCGCGGCCATGACCACGGCCGTCGATCCGCAGCTCGTCCTCGCACCGCGCTTCCAGGCGGCGATCGCCGCCGCCTTCGGCGACGAGCACCGGGACGCCGACCCGATGCTGCGCGCGAGCGACAGAGCCGATCTCCAGGCCAACGTCGCGATGGGCCTCGCGAAGCGCGTCGGGCAGCCGCCGCGCAAGGTCGCGGAGGCCATCCTCTCCCGGCTCGACGCGGGCGACGTCCTCGAGCGGGTGGAGCTCGCGGGGCCGGGGTTCTTCAACCTCTGGCTCCGCGCCGACTGGCTCGCGGGCGCCGCGGCGCGCGCGCTCTCGAGCGAGCGGCTGGCCGTCGAGCCCGCGGCGGCGCCCG
>JADLFU010000144.1 GCA_020849655.1 Polyangiaceae bacterium
CGAGCCGAATTGGGCTGAAATCCGCGCGCAGGCGTGGCCGTGCCACGTCGAGCACGGTTTCACCCAAGACGGCCGAAGGACGCTAGGAATCCGGCGCTCGCGACGAAGGGCTCCCGAAACCCATGCTCAGAAGCACCCAAGAGCCCCGGAGCGCGTGACCCGCGCGCGCGCGTCTGAGACAATCGCGACGTGCGACTCCGCCTCGCGACCGTGCTGCCGTTGCTCTCGCTGGCCGCGTGCGACGCGGATCCGGCGACGTCCATCGTGCTCTCCGTGCGCTCGGAGGCTCGCATGCCGGCCGACCTCGACGGCCTGTCGATCCAGGCGAGCCGGGAGGGAGTCGCGTTCGCTCACGCCTGGGCGCTGCCCGGCGAGCTGCGGCTCCCCGGGACGCTGACGTTCGACGCGAAGGAGCCCGAGGGAGCGCCGCTCTTGCTGACGATCGAGGGGCAGCAGGGGGGAAAGGCGCGCATCCAGCGGCGGGCGCGCTTGCCGTTCACGAAGGGAAAGTCGAAGGTGCTGCGCGTGTCGCTCGAGGTCGCGTGCCTCGACGTCAGCTGCACGGCGGAGACGACCTGCAGGCAAGGCACGTGCGTCGGCATCGACGTCGACCCCGCGTCGCTCCCCGAGTTCGGTGGCAACGATCGGGAGCTTCCCCCCGCGAACCAGCCCGACCGCGCCTGCTACGACGAGGCGGCGTGTCTCGCGTCCGCTGCGCGCGTCACGCCGGTCGCGTGCTCGTTCGGCGCGCCCGCGGGAGACTTCAACGTCGCGGTCGAGTGGGCGTCGGCACCGGGCCTCCGCGTCACGCTGCCCCGGGGCGCGGACGGGTACCAACTGAAGAACGCCAAGGTCGTGCTCTCCGACAGCGTGTGCGCGGCGCTCGACGCTGGGCGTGTCCTCGCGCTGTACGTCGCGACGGGGTGCGCGCCGCTCGCGTCGGGCGGACTGTATTGTGTGCCACCGGCGCAGCCCGGCACCGGCGGTGCCGCTGGGCAGGGGGGAGCGGGCGGCGGCGGACAGGCGGGCGCCAGCGGCGCCAGCGGCGCCGGGCAGTCGGGGGCTGGCCAGGGCGGCGCCGGGCAAGGCGGCGCCGGGCAAGGCGGCGCTGGGCAAGGCGGCGCTGGGCAAGCCGGCGCTGGTCAGAGCGGCGGTGGGCAGGCCGGCGCTGGGCAGGGCGGCGCCGGTCAAGCCGGCGCCGGGCAAGGCGGCGCTGGTCAAAGCGGCGGTGGGCAAGCCGGCGCTGGGCAGGCTGGCGCTGGGCAAGGCGGCGCCGGTCAAGCCGGCGGTGGACAAGGCGGCGCCGGGCAGGGCGGAGCGGGCCAGGGCGGCTCCTCCGGCTCTGCAGGGAAGAGTGGGAGCGCCGGTGCCCCCGCGGCGCCCCCGCTGGCCGCTCCGGGGTCGATCCCCGACAGCGTCACCCCGGCGTGCATCGAGGCGTTCTTCGGGACCAAGGTCGCCTGCGACAGCGCCGAGGTCCAGGACGGCAACGAGCGGCGCAACGTCTCCACCCCCGTCCCGGTCGGCCCCTACTTCCAGGACCCCGTCACCGGCCTGTCCTGGCAGGCCCAGCCGGGAAAGATGCAGTTCGGGCTCGCGACGACGGTGTGCCAGGCGGCGGGCGGGCGGCTCCCGACGATCTCCGAGCTCTCGGGCGTCTTCGACTACGGCGCCGCTCCGACGGCGTACAACGGGGGGTTCCTGTCGGCCGTGCCCCGGTGGGCGTCGCACCCGCTCGTATCGCCTCCCCTCGCGCTCGTGATGGCGGCCGACGGCTCCGTCGGCTTGCAGGACCCCAGCCTCAACGAGGAGGCCGTCTGCGTGTTCGGTCCGAACCTGGGCGACCCGATCGTCGACGCGACCGACGATCCGTCCGTCGCGTACGCCCCGGGCCCGCGGCTGCTCTGGCAGACGACCGCCGTCCCCGTGACGTCCTGGTCTGACGCGCTGTCACAGTGCATGAACGCCACCGACGGCGGGTACGAGGACTGGCGCCTGCCAACAGTGAAGGAGCTGCTGTCACTGTACCGACCGGGTGTCGCTGGGGTGCCGCCCGCCCTGTCGGGGCCGGCGGTCACGTACTTCTCGTCGACCGCGCTGCCGGCCGGCACGAAGGTCTGGGCGGTCGACTTCGCCACCGGTCAGGCGACGATCGTACGCTCGCTGACGACGGGCGCGTCCGCGCAGGTGCGCTGCGTGCGGGGCGGCGCGTTCGTCGGCGGCGTGCCCGACACCACGCAGAGGGTCTGCCTCGACGCCACGGGGGACGGCATCGGAAACTGCGAGGGGCCCGCGATCTTCACCTGGGATCTCGGGCAGGAGGGGCAGCTTCAGGTGAATTCCCCCTCGTACGTGCTGAAGGGCTCCGTCCTCTTCGACAGCGTCACCGGGCTCGAGTGGGAACGGGCGCCCGCGTCGGCCACGTACGACTGGCTCGGCGCGGTCTCCCACTGCCAAGCATTGGGAGGCGGCTTCCGCCTGCCGACGGCGCGGGAGCTCATCGAGGTGAACGAGCAGTCCGCTCGCCACCCGGCCTTCTCGAACCTCCAGCCCTTCCTCTGGGCAGCCGAGGCCTCGACGGCGGTCCCGACGGACGCGTGGCTCATCGCGAGCGGGGGCTCGCCGCTGTCGCGCACCGTCGACAAGTCGCTCCTCCATGGTGCCTCGTGCGTGCGCGGCCCCAGCGCACCCAAGGCCAGCCTGTCGCCGCTGCTCGGCGGCGTGTACGTGGACACCTCGACGGGGCTCGCGTGGAGCACCGCGAAGGCGCCGGCCAACGAGTGGAACCTCGTCATCGGACACTGCGAGTCGTCCACCATCGGAGGCTTCGTCGACTGGCGGCTGGCGACGGTGAAGGACCTCGCGTCGTTGCTGGATCTGACCCGGACCGGCTCGCCCACGCCGCCGGAGCTCGCGGTCGCCGCGGTGTGGACGTCGACGGTGAGCAACACGAAATCGCAGGCGCTCGCGCTCGACCTGTCGACCGGCGCGAGCGCGGTCGATCACGTCTCCGTGTTTCACCCGGGGCTATGCGTGCGAGGGCCCTATCAGCCCTGAGGCCGCCGCGAGAACACTGTTCGAGTCGGATGGGGGAGCCCTTCTGGTGCCTTCGTCAGCCCGCGCGCCTCGATCCTCATCGGCCGCGCAGCAACCCGCCCCGCCCGCGGTCACCGCCGGATCACTTCGTCGACTTGCAGTCGCTCGCGCAGCCGTCGCCGCCCGTCGCGTTGCCGTCGTCGCAGAGCTCGCCGCCGTCGATCCGCCCGTCCCCGCAGCGAGGGATCGTGCAGTCCAGGCGGCACTTCGACGGCGCCTCGAACGCGGTGAGGTGCGCGGGCGCCCCGCGGTCGAGCGAGAGCGGCTTCAGATCTCCGTCCACGTAGGCCCAGGACGAGATGCCCGCGGTGAACGTCGGCGAGACGTCGACCGACCAGCTGCCGGGCAGCGGCAGGCCCGAGATGGCCCCGCCGTCGGTGTTGTCGTGGAACGTCCACTCGCCGCGCACGACGCCCGTCCCCGCGACGAAGAACTCGTTCGAGTTGTCATCGACGACGGAGATCCCCGCGCCGAAGGGCAAGTGAAAGAAGCTCATCCCGACCGCGGCCTCCGGCTGCGGGGCGCCGGTCGCGTCCGTGTCGACGCCGTGCTCGGCGACCAGGCTGAGCACGCCCGTGGTCGAGTCGCGGTACAGGAAGAGGTGGCTGACGCCGCTCGCCTCGAGCCCGGTGTGGCCGCTCGCGGACGCGTACGCGTAGAACTCGACGACCGACTTGGCTCGCTCGATCGGGCGCACCGCCCGCGACAGCGGCCCCTGGGTGAGCAACAAGGACGGCAGATCCAGGTTCGCCGCGCCGACGTCACACTGTTCGACCCCCGCCTGCACGAACCCGTCCCCGCACTTGGCGCGCAGGCAGGTGGACGGGCACGCGTCGGTGTCGTCGTCGTCGCCGTCGTCGCAGTCCTCGCCGGGATCGACCGCGCCGTCCCCGCAGGTCGGCCGCGCGCAGTTGTGCTGGCAACCGTCGCCGTCGGTCGTGTTGCCGTCGTCGCACGCCTCCACCCCGGCGAACACGACGCCGTCGCCGCACCGCGCGAGCGCGCACCCGACGCACGCGTCGGTGTCGACGCCGTTGCCGTCGTCGCACGCCTCGTCGTCGTCGCGGAGGTGGTCGCCACAGTAGCGCTCGACCTCGGGCGGGCCCGGCGGGCGATCGCCGTGGAGCGGCGTCCTCGCGCCGCACCCGGCGAGGGACGCGCCCGCGAGGAGCGCGAGGGCGATCGCTGAACCGGAGCCGCGGGTCGACATCGCTGCGCCCTATCTCCGCGCGCTCACCGCGACAACTCCACGAACATCACGGCGCGCTCCTCCCGCAAGATGGAGTGGCGCACGCCATGGAATTCTCGCAGCTCGACCTCTAGCCCGAGGCCGCGGAGGTGCGCGACGCCCGCCCGCGTCGGCGCGACCGGCAAGACGTCGTCCGCGTCGCCGTGCAAGGCCACGATCGGTGCGGCGCCGGGCGGCGCCACCGCGGGCCACAGCGGCTCGGGCAGCCAGCCCGCGACCGGCACCGCGCGCGCGAACAGCTCGCCGTGACGGAGCGCGAGCGTGAACGACAGCATCCCGCCCTGCGAGAACCCCGTCACGACCGGCTTGCCGGCGGTCGGGCGCGCCGCGACGATCGCGCGCACCTCGGCGGCGACGAGCTCTGCCGCGGCGACGAGGCCCGCCGTGGGCGCGGTGACGCCGCCCGCCTCTCGCCGCGTCGCGAACCACGACCCCCCCGCGCCGTGGCGCGTCGGCGCCGGCAGCACCCCCCCGCGCGCGCGCGCCTCGAGGCCGTCGAACACCGCGGAGAAATTCTGCGCGTCGTCGCCGAGGCCGTGCAAGGCGACGATCAACGGCAGCGCGTCGGTCGGCGCCGCGCCGCCCTTCACCAGCTCCACGCGCACGAGCCCGGGGCGGGGCGCCTGCGCGGAGGAGATCGGCGGCCGCGGGGCCGAGGGCGCGGCCCGCGGAGGCTCGGCGCCGGGCGCGCGATCGCAGGCGACGAGCGCCCACGCCGCCGCGAGCGCCGCTACCAGACGACGCACGCGTTCGCAGGGCGCATCGGCGCGCCCTCCTTGCACGAGAACGCGGCCGCGAACTCGGGCGTGTCCGAGAGCGCGCCGTTGACGCGGAACTTGGGCGGCGAGTGCGGATCGACCGAGGCCGCCATCCGCGTCCACTCGTCCTTCGCCTTGAAGCACCACGCCTGCCCGACGGCGAGGAAGAATTGTTGATCTTCAGTGAACCCGTCGGCGACGTCGACGGTCGCCGCGTCCGCGCGCAGCTTGCGGTACGCGCGGAAGGCGAGCTTGATGCCGCCGATGTCGGCGATGTTCTCGCCGAGCGTCAGCCGCCCGTTGAGCTTCACGCCGGGCAGCGCCTCGTACGCCGAGTACTGGTCGGCGACGCACGTCGCCTTCTTCTCGAACCGGCCCTTCACCTCGGGCGCCCACCAGTTCTCGAGGTTGCCGTTGCCAGCGAACTGCGAGCCCTCGTCGTCGAACCCGTGCGTCAGCTCGTGCCCGACGACCATCCCGATGCCTCCCGCGTTGACCGCGAGGCTCTGCTTGTTGCCATAGAAGGGCGGCTGCAGGATGCCGGCGGGGAACACCATGTGGTTCTTCAGCGGGTCGTAGTAGGCGTTGACGGTCGGCGGCGTCATCTGCCACTCCTCGCGGTCGAGCGGCTTGCCCACCTTCGTCAGCCGGCGCCTCGTCTCGAACTCGCGCGCGGCGAGCTCCGTCTTCGTGTACGCGCCCTGCTCGACGGCGAACGTGTACTCTCGCCACTTCGACGGGTACCCGATGAGGTACGCCATCGCCTTCAGCTTCTCCACCGCGCGCGCCTGGGTCTTCTCGTCCATCCAGTCGAGCCGCGAGACCTCCTCGCCGAAGGCGTCGCGGATGGCGAACACCATCGCCTCGACCGCGTGCTTCTGGTCCTTGCCGAACCGCCGGGCGACGAACGACTGCGCGAGCAGCTCGCCGAGCGCGCGGTCGGTCGCGTCCACGCACCGCTTCCACCTCGCCCGCTGGGTCGCCTGGCCGGTGAGCGCCTTCTCGAGCGAGAACGCCTCGTCGACGTAGGGCTTCGGCAGCGTCGCGGAGAGCGAGCTCACCAGGCGGAGCTCGAGGTACTCGCGCCACAGCTCCGGCTTCTCCGTCTTCACCGCCCGCTCGATCTCGTCGAGGTACGTGAGGCTCGTGACGTTGATGTCGCGCAGGCCGTCGAACCCGAGCACGCTGAAGTACAGATCCCAGTCGAAGCTCGGCGCCCGCTGCTTCAGGCCGTCCCTGTCGATCTTGTTGTAGAGGCTCTTCGGGTCGCGGCGCTCGACCTTCGTCTTCTGCGCCTTCGCCAGCCGGGTCTCGAAGGCGACGATGCGCGCCGCGGCCTTCGGGGCCTCGCGCTTGCCCGCGCCGCCCATCGCGAGCAGGCGCTCGACGTGCCCAGTGTACGTCGCGACGAGCTCCTTCGATTTGGCGTCGTCCTTCGTGTAGTAGTCGCGGTCGGGCAGGCCCAGGCCGTTCTGATCGAGGGTGGCGATGACGCGCGTCGCGTCCTTGTAGTCCTGGTCGTCCGACACGTCGAACAGCGCGAACACGCGCGCCTTGTGGAGATCGGCGATCGCTATCGCCAGGGACTTCTGATCGTGCACGCCGCGGATGATCGCGCGCAGCCTGTCGAGGCCGAGCGTGCCCGCCTTGTCAGCGGCCTCCTCGTCCATGCACGCGCCGTAGTAGGCGCCGAGCTTCTTCTCGTCCTCGCCCTGGGGAGACTTCCGCGCGAGCTCGAGCACGTCCCGCAGATCCTGCTCGTTGCGCTTCTGGATCTCCGAGAACCCGCGGCTGTAGCGCGGCTTGTCGGCGGGGATCTCCGTCTTCGCGATCCAGCCGCCGCACGCGAAGCCGTAGAAGTCGCCGCAGGGATCCACCGACTTGTCGAGGGCGCCCGCGTCGAGCCCCACGTCGGCGAGGCTGACCGCGCGGGGCGTCGGAGGCGGCTTCGGGGGCGTCGCGACGGACGCGGAGGGCGCCGCGACGGGCGCCTGCGGCGCGGGCGGGGACGAGCCGCACGCGGCGGCGAGGAGCAACGTGGACGACAGGGCTGCGCGCTTCATGCGCGCCGCGATACCACGACCCCTCGCGCGCGGCGTCGCCGCGTGAGAGGCTGCGGCGCCGATGCGACGCCCCGGCTGGCTCGACGCCGAGAGCGCCCCCCTCGGGCGGCGCGAGCTGTGCTGGATGGCGGGCCTGTTCGCGCTCGCCCTCGCGCTCCGCGCGCTCGGGCTACGCCTCGGGCTGCCGTACTTTCATCACTGGGACGAGGTGCTCATCACGGGCAGCGCGAGGGCGATGCTCGAGCGAGGCACCGACGTGCCCACCAACTACTTCTATGGCGCGCCGCTGATGCGGCTCACGGCGCTCGGCTGGAAGCTCGCCCACGCGCTCCACCTCCCGCAGCTCGGCGCCCCGTACGCCGACGAGGTGTCGCTGCGCTGGGTGGCGCGCGTCGTCGCCGCGACGATCTCGTCGACGGGCGCCGTGGGCGCGTACCTGGCCGCGCGCTGGGCGCTGGGATCGCCGCGCGCGGCGGCGTTCGCTGGGCTCGCGTTCGCGGTGGCCGCCGAGCTCGTGTGGCACGGCAGGTACGGCGTGACGGACACGTCGGTCGTCGCCCTCTCGACGCTGTCGCTCGCCTTCGCGGCCGGGTACCTCTCGCGGCGGACGCTGGCGCTGGGGGCGCTGTCAGTGTCGTTCGCGGGGCTCGCGTTCGGGTTCAAGCTGACGGGCCTCGCCACCGTCGTGCTGCCGCTCTCCGCGCTCTCGCTCGCGGAGCCCGCGGGCCTGTGGCGGGCGGGCGATCTCCGCGCCGAGCGCCTCGGACTCGCGCACCGCGCGCTGCTCGGGCTGACCGCGCCGCTCGTGCTCCTCGTGTTCCTCGCGACGAACCCGCACGTGCGCGATGACTGGCGCACCGCGCTGTCCCACATCGAGGGGATCACGCGCCACTACCGGCAGGGGCACGTGAAGCCCTTCGCCGAGCGGGAGCCGGGCCTCGCGCACCTCGCGTCCGCGCTGTGGTACGTGCTGGCGGACGCGTTTCACACGCGCCCCTGGGCGAGCCTCTCGTTCTCGGTGCCCGGCGCGCTCGGCGTCGCCTTGGCGCTCCGCAGGCGCCGCGCGGCCGTCGCGCTCGGCCTCGCGCACGCGCTCGCCGTCGTGGTGGCGATGGCGTGGCCCAACCGCGCGTACCTGACCCGGATGTACCTGCCCGCGTTGCCAGTGCTGTGTGTGGGCCTCGGCCTCGCGATCGACGAGGCGCTGTCGCTCGCGGAGCGGCGCTGGACAGGCAGCTGGCTCCGCGCGGCGCCCTGGGCGCTCGCTGTGGCGATGGCGAGCGGGAGCGTGCGTGACGCCGTCGGTTGTCACCGGATGCGCCAGGATCCGCGCGTCCTCGCGCTGGACCTCGTCGCGGCGAGGGTGCCGCCCGGCGGCCGGGCGCGCGTGGCGCTGTCGCGCGCCGTCGCAGGCGGGATCGCGCTCGGGGGGCACCGGGCGGTGCGCGCGTACCTGGCGCGGCCGGGCGTCGAGCTCGTGGGGGACGTCGCGTCAGCCGCCGAGGCGCAGGCGCTCGGGCCCGACTTCGTCGTGCTGGCGAGCCACCGGGACGCCGGGAAGATCTGGCCCTACGAGGAGGCATGGGAGGTTCGTGAGGTGACAGGGTACCGGGAGCTCGCGAGGTTCGGCCCGAGCCCGTACGAGGAGCGCTTCGACCAGCAGCCGACCTGGGACGGGCGGGTCACGGCGGTGGTGCTGGCGAGGGAGTGAGTCGATCGACACCAGCGAACGGAGAGCGACGGCGCATTTTTTGTGTCACCGCGAGAATCTGTGGGTGAGCCACTGCGGCTCCGGGAGGTTGCCGAGCCTATGAGACAAGGCGGATTCAGTCGAAGGCCTCGACGTTTCGATCTCCGACACCGACGAGTTGGCCACCGCCCACGACCTCACCCTGTGGTGGTCTGTGCCAACCAATGTCGTTGGTTGTCAGGGGCAACCTGGAATCCAGGTCGGCGTCGCGCTGGCGTGGAGCTCGCGACTGGCGTTCGCGCTCCCTGACCCCGACGTCGACAACTGCGAGGTCCCTTGAGATCGCGGGCAATATTGTGGTTGCCCTGCGTCTGGGGGCTAGCCTGTAGCGCGGAAAGCACGAGCGACGTCTCTCAGCTTGGCGGGCAGGGGGCATCAGCGGGCACGGGCAAGGGTGGGACTTCGGGTTCGGGGGCTACGAGCACGAGTGGGGCTGGCTCGGGCGCTGCTGGTGCGGGTGGGGCTTCTGGCTCGGGAGCCGCAGGATCAGCGGCTCTGGCCGGCGCTGGCGGAGGCGCCGCAGGCACGGCCGCGGGTGGCATGGGGGGCTCCCTTGCTGGAGCCGGCGGAGGCTCGGCTGGAGTGGGTGGCAAGATCGGGTGCATGCAACCCGGGCCCTGCGACGAATGCCTGAGGGAACTGTTGGTTCAGGACGGCTGCACACAACCTCCGGAGGCCAACTGCTTGATCCCGCGGCATGTCGATTTTTCACATTTCTCGGAAAAGGGCCAGGGGATCCCTCAGGGATGCTTCAGCTCACAGCCGGCTCCCCCGAATGTGGCTTGTGCTTGCTGCCCACAATTGCTTTGCGGCGCCATCGATACCGCGATCGGGTGCGCGTTTTCCGCTGGCTATCTGAAGTGCTGTGCCGTTTGCGATGTGTTGCGCGAGACCGTCTGGAAGGACGAGTGCGCTCCGTGAACGTGGTTGGCTGCACGACATCACTCGCAGCGCGGAAATTTTCTTGGCGCTTTCCCTTGGGATTCCAAGGAACAATTCGACGCCGCGCTCCTCCTTCGAGCTTGCGAGAGGGTCGAGGCCTCGTGGTATCCGACAGGGATGATCCGAGCTCCTCGTCGCCTCCCCGTCTCCACCCTCGTCCTGATCGGCAGCTGCGCTGCGCTCGTCCAGCTCGCGTGCTCCAGCGACTCGTCGACGTCCCAGGCTCCAGCCACGACGCCCGGGCTCGCGACGGACTACAGCGGGGTGTGGGCGGGCCCCGCAGGTGAGACGGGGCTCATCGACCTGAAGATCGGCGCCGCCGCCAGCGCGTCCTCGCGCCTCCTGGCGGACACCTCGCCCCGCTCGCTGTCGGGCACGCTGATCCTGTCGTCGGTCATCGGCCCGATCACGCTGAGCGGCACGATCGAGCCCGGCGCGACCGTGACGTTCAGCGGCGCTGCGTCGTCCGCGCTCGGGAGCTTCACCTGCACCGGATCGCTGGTTGGCACCAGCCTCCGGGGCACCTGCACGGGCGCAGACGGCCTGACGCGCGAGTTCAACACCGCGGCGCTCGGCGTGGCGCCCATCACCCGCTACTGCGGGACGTTCGCGGGCCCCGTGTCCGGCGCGCTCAACCTGTTCACGTCGGGCACCACCGCCGGCGCCGTGCTGTGGAACGAGAGCCTGAGCGGCGCCGCCGCGGGGACGGTCTCCGGGGCGAGCGTCCAGCTCGCGTTCCCGCTGTCGGGCACCGCGACCGGCACCATCGCTGGCAGCGCCATCTCCGGCACGTGGAGCGTCCCCACGCTGGGCATGGGCACCTGGACGGCCGACTCCACCGGGTGCCCCCGCGGCACGTCGGGGGCCGGCGGCATGGGCGGAGTCGGCGGGGCGGGGGGCGCCGCTGGCAGCGGAGGCTCGGACGCTGGCGCCGGAGGCGAGACGGCAGGCGGCGCAGGCGGCTCGACCGCGGGCGCGACGGCCGGCGGCGCAGGAGGGGAGTCGGGAGGGTCGACGGCGGGCGGCGCAGGCGGTGAGGCCGGGGGCACGACCGCCGGCGGCGCAGGGGGAGAGGGCGGAGGCACGACCGCGGGCGGCGCCGGCGGCTCGACGGCGTCCCTGGAGCTGCTCCTCGAGATTCCCTCCCACAGTCTCCGCAACGTGAGGAGCAACGGGACAGTGGTGCACTACGTCGTCGACGCCATCCCCAACCAGCTCTGGTACATGCTCCCCGACGGCACCCAGAAGACGAAGGTGTTCGACGACACGGTGTATGACGTCGCGGCGAACGCGAAGGAGCTGTTCTTCGTCGGGCCCACCGGGCTCTGGACCGTGCCCGTGCTCGGCTCGACGCCGAGCCTGCTCGCTCCCACGACCGCCTCGTGGACGGCGGTCGCGACGGACGGCGTCGACGCGTTCGTCGCCGACAGAGCCTCCGCTGGCGCGGTCCGGAGGTTCTCGCCCACGGGCGAGGCGCTCGGAGCCTACACCAGCCAGCCCCTGGTGCGAGCGGTCGCGGTCGACGCCAGCCGCGTCTACTGGTCGACCATCGCAGGCTTCGGCAACCCCTACACGGGGCGCGGCGTCTGGTCCGCGCCGAAGGACATGGCGGGCCCCGTCACGCCAGTCATCGCGGAGGCGGACTTCGGCGGCCCGAAGGCCGAGCTCAACTTCCTGAGCGTGTCGGGCGCAGATGTCTTCGCCCTCACCTACGAGACCACCCCGACGCCGATCTACCACCTGCTCCACCACAACGCCGATGGCTCGGGCCCCACGACCGAGTTCGTGCTCGCGCCCCAGATCTCCGGCGTCACGTACGACGCCGGCTACGTCTACTACGTCGACTTCGACGACGCGCGGCCGGCGGGGACCAAGCACCAGCTGTGGCGCGTCTCGCGCTCGAACCTCGCCGGGCCGAAGGAGCCCATCTTCCAGGAGCTGGACGCCATCGGCGACTCCGTCACGAACGTGCAAGTCGACGATCAGAACATTTTGATCACCACGCTCCGCAAGATCCTGAGGCTCCCCAAGCCGTGACGGCGAGGCACGGGCGCCCCTCTGGCCCAGGGGTTTGGTGGGTTTGGGCCACGCCTCGTCGCACCGCGCGAGAGCCGGCGGGCCCGTAGGCGCGGAGCGAGGCGCCTCACAAGTCGCGCGAGCGGGACGGCGGCTCTCCGAGGACCACGCTGCCCATCCAGGTGCACAGGCACCAGCCGAGTCACCAGACCGAGCAGCCACCTCCGACCTCCGGGCGAAAATCGCGGCCCCTGGCCGCGATTTCGGGGGGAGTTGGGGAGGGGGGTTGGCCGGGTTGGCCGGGGTGTCCAGAGGGCGCGAGCCGGCGCGAGCCCCCCTGCCCCTCCCCCCGAGAAGCCCCTCTGGCCCCGGGGTTTGGGGGGTTTGGGGGCCGGGGAGGCCCCCAACATCACGCGCCTCCGCGCGCTCCATGCCCGACAATCCCAACAATGGCCTCCCCCGGCACGGCGACGTGACAAGGGCCCAGCGCCGCGGCCACCGCTACCACCGCCTCAGCGCCGGGGAGGGGCCGAACCAGCGTCGAGCTCCGCGCGCACCGCGCGCCGCTCCTCCTCGAGAAAGTCGCTGACAGGGCCGAACAATCGCGGCTCCCTCAGCCAGTGGGCGCTCTTCGTCAGCGTCGGGGCGAACCCGCGGGGCAGCTTGTGCTCCCCGCCCGCGCCGGGCTCGAACCGCGAGAGGCCGAGCGACAGCGCCCGCTCGATGGAGTGGTAGTAGCAGACCTCGAAATGCAAGTAGGGCCGCTCCTCGGTGGCGCCCCAGTACCTGCCCCAGAGCGCGTCGGTGCCGCGGAGGTTCAGGGCGCCGGCCACGAGGCGCCCGCCGTCGTCGGCGAGGACGAGCTCGAGCGCGCCGGGCATGCTGGCGGCGACGTGGGCGAAGAACGCGCGATCGAGGTACTGGCGCGTCCACGGGGAGAACCGCGCGACCGTGGACAGATAGAAGGCCTCCATCGCGTCCAGCTCCCGCGCGCCGATCTCGGCCCCCACCACCGTGCGCACGCGCAGGCCCGCCTCGGCGACGAGACGCCGCTCTCGCTTGATCTGGTGGCGACGCTTGGCGTCGAAGCTCGCCAGCCAATCCTCGTACGTCTCCCGCGCGCCTCGATGCCACTGAAACTGCACCCCGAGGCGCGCCGCGCAGCCCGCCGCCTCGAGCGCCGCGAGATCCTCGTCACCGACGAACAGCGCGTGCACGCCCGACAGCTCGAGCTCGCGCGCGACCTCGATCAGCGCCGCGGCGAGCGCCTCGCGCGTCGACGCGGGCTCGCCGGCCCGCACGAGCAGGCGCGGGCCGGCGGCCGGGGTGAAGGGCACGGCGACCAGCAGCTTCGGCAGGTAGCGGACGCCGAGCCGCGCGGCGAACCTGTGCCAGGCGTGATCGAAGACGAACTCGCCCTCGCTGTTGCCCTTCACGTACGCGGGCGCCGCCGCCACGAGCGCGCCGCTACGCCGCGCGAGCACGGGGCGAGGCAGCCACCCGCGCGCCGCCCCGACGCGCCCCGTCACCTCCAGCCCCGAGAGCCAGGCGTGCGAGAGGAAGGGCCAGCGATCCGCGTCGACGAGGCCGTCCCACTCGGCGGCGTCGACCTCGCTGACGCCGTCCGCGAGCTCGAACGTAAGACTTGTTGATCCGTCGATGACCCGCCCCCGTCAGCGCCGGCGCCGACGCGCCGCGGCCGCGAGGCCGAGCAGCGCGAGCGCCCCTGCGCCCGCCCCCGCGTCGCGCGCCGCCGCCCCTGGCACACGACACCCGCACCCTCCGCTGTCGTCCTCGCGCGCGGGGGCCGCGGCCGGGCCGGCAGGCGCGCCCGCGGCCCCCGCCTCGCCCGCGGCGCCCGCCTCGCCCGCACCGCCGCCAGAGGCGCCCGCGGCCCCGCCCGCGCCCGCCGCGCCGACGGGCGGGGTGCCCTCGAAGGTGAGCGCGACGTTGCGGTAGTTGCCGTCGTTGTCACCCTGGTTGACGACCATCACGTGCACGTCCGTGGCCCCGGCCGGCACGTCGACGGTGGCCGAGTACGCGGTCGTGCCGGTCTTCGTCGGCGTCACGGGATCGCCCGCCGTCGACGCGATCCCGCCCTCGTAGGTGAAGGAGATCGGGTCGGCCTTGAAGGAGACGAGCAGCGCGGGCGTGAACGGCGTCCCGCCGCCGCCGAAGGGGTTGGGCTGGCTCGCCTGGATGACAGTGAACTTGACGGTGAGCTTCGCGCCCGTGACGGGCGCGTGGATCTGCAACAACCCAGGGGCGTACGGCGCCTTCGAGCCCAGGCCCGCGACGGACTGCTTGCCCGCCCCGACGAAGGTGTTGCCGAGCTGGGTGAGCGCGGAGGCGACGGGCTTGCCAGCGTACTCGACGACGCGCTTGCACACGGGCCCCTGGCCGCGCTTCGCGAATTCCGCCGTGAGCGCGTCCGCGGCCTCGGGGACGGGGGACGCCTTCAGCGCCTCGACGAACAGCGCGGCGACGTCCTCGAAGCCGACGTCCCCGGTCGGCGCGGAGACGAGCGCCGTCATCAGGGCGGCGTCGAAGTCGCGCGCCTTCGTGGGGTCGAGCGACGCGCGCACCGCCCACAGCGCGCCGCTGAAGAACGTGGAGTCGGCGTGCACCTCCCCGGCGAGGTTCTTCAGACAGTGATCCTGGTTGTCGATGACGCGGATGGCCGACGCGCCGCCCGTCGCGAGCCCCTTGCTCGCGTACTCACCGACGGCGGGATCGCCGGCGAGCGCGCTCGAGAAGTAGTCGGCGAGGCCCTCGTTCATGCTGCCCGGCGCGGCCGTGGCTCCCTGCGCGTCCGCGTGCCACTGGCCGATGAGGCCGATCGTGCGATCGATCATCGCGTGGCCGAACTCGTGGAACGCGACGTCGCCGTCGTAGGAGAAGTCCGCCTGGTTGCCCTGGAAGAAGAACATCGCCGCGCCCGTCACCTGGAACACCGTGCCGAACAGCGGCGACGGCGGGCTGAAGAACGCGTTGTCGAAGGGCTGCAGCGGCAGGTTGGGATCGCCGAGCTTCGCGAGATCGTACGTCTGAAACCCCTGCGGGATGCGGAGGTTCACGATCGTCGGGATGGGGCGGGTCTTCAGCTCCGGCATCCCGAGGTCCATCAGGTACCGGTACACCTGGCTCACGTGGTGGAACATCTGGACCTCGGCGAACGAGTCCTCCGGCTCGGTGTCACTGATGAACTTGTGCTCGAGGAAGTCTCCGTTGGCGTCGGCGGTCGCCTTCTGCTTCAGCACGCAGCTGTGCACGCTGAGGTTGAACCCGGAGACGCTGATGGGGACGAGCGTCTTCTCGTCGATGCAGTTCTTCGCGACGATGAGCTCGTTCTCGAGGGTCGCCGCGCCGTCGGGCAGATCGAGGGTGACCTCGACGAGATCGGGCGTCGACTTGGGGTTGAACTTGTAGACGCTCGCCTTCTTCGCGCGGGAGACGGCGTCGTAGGCGGCGAGGACGGCGCCGTCCTCCGCGTCGACGACGATGACCGGCGCGAACGGCAGCGGCCCCTCGACGACCCCCCGGTACACCACCCAGGCGAGCCGCGGGGTGCCGTTGGACGGGTAGATCACGAGGCGCGCGTCCGCGGCGGAGAACGGCACGCGCGCGTGCTCCGCGGCGGCCAGGGCGGCGTCGTGCGGGAGCTTCACGGGCGACGTCACCGCCGGCAGCCGATCGCTCCACCTCGCCACCCGCGAGCGCGCGATCGCGCCCCCTGCGTCGAGCGTCACCGCGGCGCCGCCGAAGGCCACCGGCAGCCCCTGATGCGTCTGGTGAAACCTCACGACCGTGCGGCCGCCCGCGAGCGGCAGCGTCTCCCGGTGCGCGAGCGACGTCGCGCCGAGCGCCGGCCGCTGCGACAGGAGCGCGGCCCGCGCGCCCGAGACGATCGGCGCCTCCGCGTGGGCGCCCGCGGCGACGAGCGACGTGAGGGCGAAGGTGAGGACGAGGGGCGACGTGCGCATGCGGCATGGAGACCCGCGCGCCCCTGTCGGGTCAAGCGAGACGCTTCCCAACCGGCGCGAAAGATGCTGGTTTCGAGCGGAATCCTCCAATGAACATGGAAGCCCACGTGCGCACCCGGGACGGCTGGTCGCTCCGCTCGAAGACGGAGGAGCCCGCGGGGCGGGCGCAGGCGACGGTCGTCGTCGCCCACGCGATGATGTGCGACGCGCGGACGTTCGGGCGGGGGTTCACCGCGGCGCTCGTGGGCGCGGGGTTCCGCGTGGTCTCGTTCGATTTTCGTGGGCACGGGGGGAGCGGCCCGCGGGCGGGAGACGGGGGCGACTGGAGCTACGACGATCTCGTGCGGTTCGACGTGCCCGCGATCGTCGACCACGCGCGGCGCGCCCACGGCGGCCCCGTCGCGCTCGTGGGGCACTCGCTCGGCGCGCACACGGCGGCGGCGGCGCTCGGCCTCGGCCTCATCGAGCTCGACGCGCTCGTCCTCGTCGCGGGGAACGTCTGGCTGCCGTCGCTCGACCCGTCGGCCGTCCGCCGCTGGAAGAAGCGCGCGACGCTCGCGTCGGTGGTCGCCGTCTCTCGCGCGGTCGGGAGGTTCCCCGCGCGGCGCCTCGGGGTCGGCGGCGACGACGAGCCGCTGCGGTACTGGCTCGCGTTCGAGCGCTGGTGGCGCGACGACGCGTGGACGAGCGACGACGGGCGCGACGACTACCAGGCGGCCCTCGCGCGCGTGACGGCGCCCGCGCTCGCGATCACGAGCGACGGCGATCGGATCAACTGCGCGCCGGCGTGCGGGCGGGCGTTCGCGGCGCGCCTGCCGCGCGTCACGCACCACGGGATCACGGGGCCCGACGCGCCCGACCACATGGGCGTGCTCACGCGGCGCGACGTCCCCGCCGCGGCGCCCGTCGTCGCGTGGCTGCGCGCGCTGTCCGATCGCGAGGGCTGGACGGCCGGGCGCGCTCCTTTATCATCGACCCCTTGTCGCAGCTCGCGCAGCTCCTCCGGTTCCTCGAGCGGGACGACGTCTCGGACGTCGTGCTCCAGACCAACAAGGCGCCGATGGCGCGCGTCGGCGAGGGCTACCACCCGCTCTCGAAGAGCCCGATCACGACGCCGCAGATCGAGGCGGTGATCGCCGGCTCTCCGGTCGCGGAGCTCTTGCCGCGCGGCGAGGGCTCGAGCCCCGTCACGCGCCTGATGCTCTTCGGCAAGCCGTTCCAGGTGCGCGCGGCGCGGCGCGACGGGAGCGTGCAGGTGAGGTTCGAGCGGGCGGCGTCCCCCGGCAGCGTCGGCACCGCGGCGGCGCGCCCCGTGTCCGACGAGCCCGAGCCGCCCCCGCGCGTCAGCCCGGCGCCCGCGCGCGAGGAGCGGCTGACGACGACCGCGCCCGCAGGCGAGCTGACGGCGGTGCTCGCGGACGCCCGCGCGAAGCGCGCGAGCGACGTGCACATCGTCGGCGATCGGCCCGTGCAGGTGCGCCTCGCCGGGCAGCTGCGCGCGGTCGGGCAGCCGGTGCCCGCGAGCGCCGTGCAGGCGATGCTCCGCTCGCTCCTCACGGCCGAGCAGGAGAAGCGCCTCGAGGAGGCGGGCTACGTCGACCTCGGCGTCGAGCTGCCGGGCGCGGGGCGCATCCGCGCGAACGTCTCGCGCCAGCGCTCCGGGTGGAAGGGCAGCTTCCGGCTCGTGATGGAGCCGATGCCCACGCTCGCGTCGCTCGGGCTCCCGCCGGAGCTCGCGAAGGTGACGACGTACCACCAGGGGCTCGTCGTCATCGCCGGCCCGAACGGCCACGGCAAGACGACGACGCTCGCCGCGATCGTCGACGTCATCAACTCGCAGAAGGCGCACCACATCCTCACGGCAGAGGATCCGGTCGAGTTCGTCCACGCGCGCAAGAAGGCGCTGATGTCGCAGCGCGAGGTGGGCTCGCACACGCGCTCGTTCGCGAGCGCGCTGAAGGCGTCGCTCCGCGAGGATCCCGACGTCATCGTCATCGGCGAGCTGCGGGATCGCGAGACGGTCGAGATCGCCATCACCGCGGCCGAGACGGGGCACCTCGTGATCGCGACCATGAGCACGCCGAACGCCGCGAAGACCATCGATCGCCTGATCGATCTCTTCCCGCCCGCCGACCAGCAGCAGGTGCGCGTCACGCTCGCGGGCGCGCTGAAGTTCGTCGTCGCGCAGCGGCTGCTGCCGAACGTGGCAGGCGACGACTTCGTCGCGGCCGTCGAGCTCATCAGCGGCTCGCCGCCGCTCTGGGCGATGATCCGCGACAACAAGCTCTACCAGCTGCCGAACCTCGTGCAGCGCGGGCGCGCGTTCGGGATGATCCGCTTCGACGACTCGCTCGCCGCGCTCGTCAAGGAGCGCAAGATCAGCGAGGAGACGGCCCTCGCCGCCGCCGACAGCAAGAAGGAGCTCGCCAACGTGCTGCGAGGAGCGCCCGCCGGCGCCGCCGCCCCCGCCCCCGCGCCGAAGCCCGCGCCCGCCCCGACGATCGCCGCGGGGGGCAAGCTCGGCGATCTCGCGTCCAAGGTCGGCATCGGCGGCCTGTTCGGAAAGAAGGAGTGAGCGGATGCCCCTGATCGACGCGCTGTTCGACAAATTGCTCGAGCGAGGCGGCTCCGATCTGCACCTCGCGGTGGGGTACCCCGCGATGATCCGCGCGAAGGGAGACCTCGTCGGCCTCGATCAGCGCGAGCTCGGCGCGGCGGAGATCGAGCGGATGCTCTACGAGATCCTGACGCCCGAGCAGCGCGCGCACTTCGACCGCGAGCGCGATCTCGACTTCGCGTACGGGTACGGCCAGAAGGCGAGGTTCCGCGGCAACTACCTGCGCAAGACGACCGGGATGGGCGCGGTGTTCCGCACGATCCCGACGAAGATCCTGACGCTCGACCAGCTCAACGTGCCCCAGGGCGTCCGCAGGCTCGCCGAGCTGCGCGCGGGGCTCGTGCTGGTGACCGGGCCGACGGGCAGCGGCAAGTCGACGACGCTGGCGGCGATGGTCGACCACATCAACTCGACGCGCCCCGGGCACATCCTCACCATCGAGGATCCAGTGGAGTTCGTGCACCCGTCGAAGAGCTGCCAGGTCACGCACCGCGAGGTCGGCGAGCACACGCCGACGTTCGTCGACGCCATCCGATCGGCCGGTCGCGAGAACGCGGACGTCATCCTCGTCGGCGAGCTGCGGGGCGCCGAGACGATGAAGCTGTCGCTGCAGCTCGCGAGCTTCGGCATCCTCGTGTTCGCGACGGTGCACACGAACAGCGCGGCCGGGACGATCGACCGCTTCGTCAACGCGGTCTCGGCCGACCAGCAGCCGCAGATCCGCGGGATGCTCGCCGACTCGCTCTCCGGCGTCGTCGCGCAGCAGCTCCTGAAGCGCGCCGACGGCACCGGGCGCGTCGCGGTCCAGGAGATCCTGATCGGCTCCTCGGCGCTCGGCTCGATCATCCGCGAGGGCAAGACCTCGATGATCGGCAGCTACATCCAGTCGGGCAAGGGCGAGGGCATGCAGGGCATGGACGACACGCTCGGCAAGCTGGTGCGCGAGGGCATGGTCACCGCGCACGACGCGCTCGAGAAGGCGGTCGACAAGGAGTCGTTCGCCAAGGCTTTCCCCGAGGCGATGGATGCCTGATACGGTGCGGCCGTGACCGTGGACGACGACGACGACGACGACGTCGCGACCGTGATCGGCCCCGCGCGCGCCTTCGTGCCGCACCTGTACGCCGACACGCCCGCCCCGCGCGCGCCGAGCCCCGGCCCCAGCGCGACGGTGCAGATCAACGACGGGCGCGCGGCGCCGACGCTCCAGCTGCAGGCGCTCGACGCGAGCGCGCTCGTGGCGCCGCCCCCCGCACAGGAGGCGCGCCCGAGGCCGCCGCCGCCCGCGCCGACGATGCTCGTGGGCGACCGCGCGCGTCAGGCCGCGGGCACGCCGACGGGCTTCATGATCTACCTCGCGGTCTGCGGCGTGCTGACGGCGACCGGCGTCGCGCTGCTCGTCGTGCTGAGGACGCAGGGGCGGTTCTAGCCGCGCCCGCTGCGTCGTCTTCCGCACGGCGTCTGCTGGCGCGCGGTCGATCGACGCGGCGACGGGCGGCGACTGCCGCGTGCTGACGTCCGCACAGGGCGGTGTGGCTGATGTCTACGGGTTCGCACGATCGAACCCCGAGCTCTTCCTCTTCGAAGCGATGGCGTTGTCGCCGACTTCGCCGAGCGGCGGCAGCCCTACCATCCTCGTCGGCCACGGGATTGGCACGCCTACTCCGTGGCTCGCGGCCGCCGACGGTGGAGAAGACGCGACCATTCGGTATCCTCTGGACACCTCTGGACACCCCGGCCACCCCCCCCTCCCCAACTCCCCCCGAAATCGCGGCCGGAGGGCCGCGATTTTTGCCCGGAGGTCGGAGGTGACTGCTCGGTCTGGTGACGCGGCTGGTGCCTGTGCATGGAGCGGGCGCGAGAGCGTGGTCCTCGGAGAGCCGCCGTCCCGCTCGCGCGCATGGTGAGGCGCCTTGCTCCGCGCCTATCGATCAATGGCCGGGCTTGGGGGCCGGGGAGGCCCCCAACACCAGGCGCCTCCACGCACGCCGTGGCCCGACGCTCCCAACAAACCTCCCCCGGCACGGCGACGTGACAAGGGCCCAGCGCCGCGGCCCCCCGTGCTAACCAGCCGCATGTCCCCCGACGAGATCCTCGCGCTGCGCAGGCTCTTCCCCGCGAGCGAGCGGCACGTCTACCTGAACCACGCGGGCGTCGCGCCGACCTCCACCCGCGCGCGCGACGCCGCGGTCGCGTGGCTCGACGGCGCGGTCGCGGACGGCGTCCTCTCGGAGCCGACGTGGGAGGCGCTCACCGAGAAGGCGCGCGCCGGAGCGGCGAGGCTCGTCGGCGCCTCGCCCGACGAGATCGCCATCGTGCGCAACACCTCGCACGGGCTCGCGCTGTTCGCGGAGGGATACGACTGGCGGCCCGGCGACGAGGTCGCGGTCGCGACCAGCGTCGAGTACCCGTCGAACGTCTACCCGTGGCAGCACCTCGCGTCGCGCGGCGTGGTCGTGCGCGAGATCGCGGCGCCGCGCCTGGGCGTCGAGGTCGAGCACGTCGCGAGAGCGATCGGCCCGCGCACGCGCGTCGTCGCGGCGTCGAGCTGCCAGTACGCGAGCGGCTTCGTCACCGATCTCGACGCGCTCGGCGCGCTCTGCCGCGCGCGCGGCGTGGATCTCTGCGTGGACGGCATCCAGACGGTCGGCGTCGTCCCCACCGACGTGAAGCGGAGCGGCGTCGCGTTCCTCTCGGCCGACAGCCACAAGTGGATGCTGGGGATCAACGGCGTCGGGTTCGCGTTCGTCGACCGCGCGCTCGTCCCGCGGCTGCGGCCGGTCGCTGTCGGGTGGAAGAGCACGAAGGAGGCGTGGAACTTCGACCGCGCGACGTTCGATCTCCGCGACGACGCGTCGCGCCTCGAGGAGGGCAGCCCCGCGTACGTCGCCATCCACGCGATGGGCGCGGCGATCGAGCTGTTGCTCGAGATCGGCGTCCCCCGCGTCCAGGCGCGCGTGACGGCGCTGCTCGACCGCGCGGCCGAGGGGCTGCTCGCCGAGGGCGCGACCGTCGGCCCCGAGCGGCGGCACCGCGCGGGCATCCTGACGTTCGTCCCGCGCGGCGGCGACGCGCGCGGCCTGTACGAGCGCCTCGGGCGGGAGCGCGTGGTCGCGTCGCTGCGGCGCGGCGCCGTCCGCATCTCCCCGCACGTGACCACGCTCGAGTCGGACATCGATCACCTGCTCGACGTCGTGCGGCGTCACGGCGGCTGACCGCCCGGCGCGGGTGCTGCTACGCTCCGCCGGCCGCGGGGGCGCCCCTCCGCGCACCAGGGAGAGAGCGATGAGCCAGCAAGAGTGGGAGTGGCAGGTCAACACCGGCAATCCGCAGCACGATCAGATGATGCTCGACACGTACCGGCAGCAGGCCGCGGCGCAGGGCATGTCGTTCGACGTGCGGCCCTCGCCGACCGGCGGGTACGTCGTGAAGATGTCGCAGGGCGCGCCCGCGGGCTTCGCCCCGCCCCAGCAGCAGCAGTGGGGCGCGCCGGCCCAGCAGCAGGCCCCGCAGCAGCAGTGGGGCGCGCCGGCCCAGCAGCAGGCCCAGCAGCAGCAGTGGGGCGCCGCGCCGCAGCAGCCCGCGCAGCAGCAGTGGGGCGCGCCGGCGCAGCCGGCCGGGTTCGGCCAGCCGGCGATGGCCGCCGTGGGCGGATCGCTGTCGTCGTCGGGGCTCGCGCCCGAGGCGGCCGGCGCGATCGGCGCGGACCGCATCAAGTACCTGCGCAAGGTCTACGGGCTGCTGGCGATCTCCGCCTTCATCGGCATCGCGGTCGGCTACGCGGTGCTCGAGCTGATGCCCACCGGCACGATGCGCACCGTCAGCGGCAAGCCGGTCGCGGTGCCGATCCTCGTCAAGCTGCTGCTCGAGTCGCCGGTGCTGCACGCTGTGCTCTTCGGCGCGCTGTTCATCGGCACGTTCGTCGCGAGCTGGGTCTCGAAGATCAAGGTCGTCAACATCGTCGCGCTGTTCGGCGTCGCCGCGCTGATGGGCATCGACATGGCCCCGATGGTGTTCATCGCCAACTACTACGCGGGCATCGGGGCGACGCTGAGCACCGCGCCGGTGCGCGACGCCTTCATGATGACGGGCGGCGTCTTCGCCGGCTGCACGATGTACGTGTTCATCGCCAAGAAGGACTTCTCCTACCTCGGCAGCATCCTGTCGATGGGCTTCTGGGTGGTGCTGCTCGCCGGGATCGCCGGCTTCTTCCTGCAGAGCGAGATCTTCTCGCTGGCGATCGCGAGCCTCGGCGCGCTCCTGTCGGCCGGGTTCATCCTCTACCAGACGAGCTACATCTTCAAGCACAGCGCGATGGACGACCCGGTCGACGACGCGCTCGTGTTCCTCGTGCAGCTGCGCAACCTGTTCATGTTCCTGCTGCGCATCTTCATGTCGGCGCGCGACTAGTGGGTACGCGCCGCCTCGCGCTCGCGCCGTGGGCGCTCCTCTGCCTCGCCTGCGGGGCGGGCGCGCCCACGCCGCACCAGATGGCGGAGACGTCGCGCGGGGCGATGCCGAGGTGCGACGCCGGCGACGTCGAGGCGTGCCGCGTCGCGTGCGAGAGCGGCGGATCCAACAAGTCCTGTCGGCGAGCGTGCGACGCGGGGCACGGCGCCGCCTGCGGGGCGCTCGCGAGCCGGCTCGAGCGCGAGCAGGACGCCGACGACGCCGAGGCGCCGGTGGCTCGCATCGCCCCCGAGGAGCCCGAGGTGGTCACCGCGCTGTTCGTCCGCGCGTGCGAGGGGGGCCACGGGCCGTCGTGCCTGCAGGCGGGCGGGCGCATCCTCAACGGCGTGGGGCGCGCCCACCGCCCGTCGTCCGCCGCCGTCGACATGCTGAAGCGCGGCTGCGAGCGCCTGGATCACGCCGACAGCTGCTGCGCGATGGCCGAGCTGAACCAGCGCCTCGCCGAGTCCAGACAACCCAACTTCATCACCGACTTTCGCGCGGAGGCGGCGGGGTTCCGCGCCCTCGCGCGCGCGAAGGGCGGCGAGTGCCCGGACGCACCGGCGCCGTGACGACCCTCCGCGCCTCCTATCCGATGTGGCTCGCCGGCGAGCCCGCGACCCCGAACCTCGACCTCGAGGTGCGCGACAAGCACGACGGATCGCTCGCGGCCCGCGTGCCGCTCGCGTCCCCTGCCGATCTCGACGCCGCGATCGAGGCCGCGTGGTCGGCGCGTCGAGCGATGCGCGAGCTGCCGGCGTACGCGCGCCGCGACGCGCTCTCCCACGTCGTCCGCCAGGTGGAGGCGCGCAGGGAGGAGCTCGCGATCGGGCTCGCGATCGAGGCCGGCAAGCCGCTCGTGCACGCCGACGGCGAGGTGGGGCGCCTGATCGACACGTTCCGCATCGCGGCCGAGGAGGCGACGCGCATCGGCGGCGAGACGCTGCCGCTCGACGTCACGCCGCGCGCGGCGGGCTACCGCGGGCGCGTCGAGCGGTTCCCGGTCGGCGCGTGCGGGTTCGTCACGCCGTTCAATTTTCCTCTCAACCTCGTCGCGCACAAGGTGGCGCCCGCGATCGCCGCCGGGTGCCCGTTCGTGCTGAAGCCCGCGAGCGCGACGCCCGTGGGCGCGCTCGTGCTCGGCGAGATCCTGGCCGAGGCGGGGCTGCCGCGCGGCGCGTTCTCCATCCTGCCGGCGCGCCGCCTCGACGCCGAGGTGCTCGCGCGCGATCCGCGCCTCGCCCTGCTCTCCTTCACCGGATCGTCGGAGGTCGGCTGGCGGCTGCGCGACGTCGCGGGGACGAAGCGCGTGTCGCTCGAGCTCGGCGGCAACGCGGCGGTGATCGTCGAGCCGTCGTGGGATCTCGACGACGCGGCCGCGCGCATCACGTTCGGCGCTTTCTACCAGTCGGGGCAGAGCTGCATCAGCGTGCAGCGCGTGTTCGCGCACGAGTCGGTGTTCGACGCGCTGGTCGCGCGCCTGGTCGCCCGCGCGGAGGCGCTCGTCGTCGGGCCGCCGCTCGATCCTCACACGTTCCTCGGCCCGCTCGTCTCGGCGAAGGAGGCGGATCGCGTCGAGCGGTGGATAGCGTCCGCGGTCGCGCGGGGGGCGCGTCTGTTGTGCGGCGGCGAGCGGCGCGGCGCGGCGCTGACGGCGGCGTGGCTCACAGGCGTGCCCGACGACGAGCCGCTCAGCCGCGAGGAGGCGTTCGGCCCGGTCGCGATCCTCGAGCCGTACAGTGATTTCTCCGCGGCGCTCGCCCGCGTCGACGCGACCCGGTTCGGCCTGCAGGCGGGCGTGTTCACCCGCGATCTGTACCGCGCGGAGCAGGCCTTCCGCGAGCTCGAGGTGGGCGGCGTGATCATCGGCGACGTGCCGTCGTTTCGGGTGGACAACATGCCGTACGGCGGCGTCCGCGACTCGGGCAACGCGCGCGAGGGCGTGCGCTACGCCATCGAGGAGATGACCGAGCGCCGGCTGATGGTCGTCCGCACGCCTTGAGCTCCGCGCGGGTCGACGGCCGCCGGGTCACGGCGTACCGTGGCGGCCGAGGTGAGGGCGATGACAGCGGTGGCTCCCAGCGCGACGACGCGCGGATGGGCGAGAGTGTTCCCACTGATCGGCTGCGCGCCGCTCGTCGCGCTGGCGCCCGGGTGCGCCGCGACCGCGAGGGGCGACGCGCAGGTGTCGCTCTCCGCCCGGGGGACGGCGCGGGGATCGGCCTCCGGCGGCGCCGCGGTCGACGGGCGCGCGGAGGGAACCATCCGCATCCGGTTCTCCGGAGGCAAGCTGGAGTACGACGGCGGGGTCATCGACTTCGCGTGACCGCGCCGATCTCGTCGGAGAGCGCACCACGTCGACGCTGGAGCACTTGCACGCTTTTCTCCGCGACCACCCGGGCGTGAAGGTGACGATCGAGGGCCACACGGACTCGCGCGGCTCGCGGGAGTACAACCGCGAGCTCTCCGCGCGCCGCGCCGCCGCCATCCGCGGCTGGCTCGTCGACAAGGGCATCGCGGCCGGGCGCCTCCAGCACGTGGGGCTCGGGGAGGACGCGCCGAAGACGCGCGAGCCCGATGAGTGTGCCAACAACAAGCCCGCCGACTCGAGCGGCTGCGAGCAGGCTTGGGCGCAGAACCGCCGGGCCGTGTTTCGCGTCACCGAGGGCAAGGAGACGCTGAAGGAGGAGCCCGCTGGCTCCGGGCCCGCGGCGTCCGGCGACGACGGCGCGGGGCCCGACGGCGCGCCACCCGACGCGCCCCCGCCAGCGCGGGAGGGGTGGCAGCTCTCGATCCGACCGTACGCGACGCTGCCGTTCGGCGACGCGACCGAGGACGCCGCGATGAGGCTCGGCCGCGTCGACGGGCTACGGCGTCCTCTTCGATCTGGGGCTCAAGGTCGCTCCGCAGCACTTCCTCGGCGTCTACGGCGGCCTCGGGATCCCGTCCGAGGGCGGCAGCTCGCAGCGCCTGGGCGTCGAGTGGCAGTTTCACTTTCAGCCCGCCGCGAGGTGGAACCCATGGGTGGGGGTCGCGCTCGGGGGAGAGAGCTTCGACGCGCCGTCCGGTCGACCTGCCTGCGGCGACGGGTGCGCTGGCCCCGAGCTCACGCCGATGATCGGCGCGGACTACCGCATCGACAGCGGTTCGGCATCGGGCCTTGGGCCAGCCTGTCCGTCGGGCAGTACGGGCAGGCGGGGCAGGCGACGCACGAGTGGTTCATGCTCGGGCCGCGGCTCGTGTTCTTTCCTTGACCCGCGCGCGCAGCCCGCTGCTCCTCGAGTCCCCGTGCGCTCTTCGCAGACCATGGCGGAGACGTGGAGGCGACCGGCCACGTCGCCTCGGCCGGCGCGCTGGAGGTGGCGTGACCACGGCGCTCGTCACCAGGCGTGGTCCGAGCCGGACACCTCGGCGCCGAAGGCGAGGACGCCCGGCGCGGCCCGGCCCCGGCGGTAGCGCTCGACGCGAGAGGGGAGGTCGAGGTGCGGCGGCGCGTACCACGGCGCCGTGCACAAACTCACCTGTCTCCTGGCGCTCGCCGCGCCGACGGTCGGCTGCGCGTCGCTGCACGCGTACGACATCGGCGAGACCGATCAGTCGCTCCCGTCGCGCCCCATCGAGATCGCCGTCGACGAGACGGGCATCTCCCTCCAGCAGGCCAGCGCGGCCGCGGGCGCCCTCTCCGACAACAAGGCGGCGGGGCGCGCGGGCACGATCGCCGAGCTCCTGAACTACGGCCCCACGACCGGCAACTCCGTGCTCGACGCCAAGTACGCCGACGGCGTCGTCGCGGCGCTCTACCAACAGTGCCCGAGCGGCCGCATCACGGGCGTCGTCTCCGTGCGAGAGAGCCGCACCTACCCCATCCTCAGCGGCGAGATCGTCAAGATCAAGGCCCGCTGCCAGGACTGACATGACACTCTCCCTCCCCAGCCTCCCCAGGCCCGCCGGCCTCGCGCTCTCGCTGTCCCTCCTCTCTCTCTCCGCGTGCGCGTCGCTCCGCAGCGTCAGCGTCACCCAGGTGCCGGCCGATCGGAGCCGCCCGATCTCCGCCGAGAGCCATGACTGGACAGTGTTCGGCATCGCCGGTGACAACGACTACGCGGACGAGGTGCCGAAGCAGCTGATGGCGCAGTGCCAGGGCGGCAAGGTCACGGGCGTGCTCACGAAGAGCGAGTCGAAGCTCTGGGTGTTCGTCTCGCGCAGGCGGGTCACCGCGCAGGCGTTCTGCGTCGCCGACGCCGGCGCCGCCGCCCACGTGCCCGCCCCGAGCGCCGCGCCGTCGGGGGCGCGGTGACCCGGTCGCTGGCCGCCCTCACGCTCGTCGCCGCGCTCGCCGCGACGGGGTGCACGCACGCGCTGCACCAGGCGACGGTCAGCGGGTTCGAGCCGCCGGAGCCCCTCGCCCCGGGCACGACCGCGACGCGCGTGTCGGCCGAGGCCGAGCAGTTCGTCGTGCTCTCGATCGCGTCGGGCACCGACTTCGTCGAGGAGGCGCGCGAGAAGCTGCTGGCGGCGTGCCCCGACGGCCAGCTCGTCGGCGTGCTCGCGCGCCACAGCACCGATCACGGCCCGCTCTCGTACACGAACCGGCTGAGGCTCGAGGGCACCTGCCTGCGCCGCTGAGCGGGCGACGTCACGCGCGCATCGGCCTTGCGATGCCTTGCGGGTGTGCTTAGCGTGCGCCCCCACATGGCTACCCCGCTCGTCACCAGCATCAAGAAGGAGCTCGACGACATCGAGACCGCCTACGCAGACCACTTCGCCGGGCAGAACCGCGCGACGCGCGAGCTCGCGAAGATGGACGACCTCATCCGCCGCTCGAAGGCCGTGCTCGACAAGATCGGCACCGTGCCCGCGGCGGCGATGGGCAAGGATCTGCAGGAGGTGTCCGAGTCGGCGGCGCAGCAGCTGTCGCTCTACCAGAACGAGCGCCGCGCCATCGAGCAGGCGAAGATCCCGGTGCCGGGCGCCGACACCTTCGGGCCGCTCGCGTCGACGGCGAACTTCACTTTCGCCAAGTATCGCCGCCACTTCGCGGGGCAGAGCCGCTCGACGCGCGACGTCGGCCTCGCCGAGGAGCTCACCGACGATCTGCGCAAGATCGAGGGCGCGATGAAGGCCGTCATCGCGAAGACGCCGAGCCAGGCGTTCCGCGACGATCTCAACATCGTCCAGCAGAACCTCCAGATGTACGAGTCGGAGCTGAAGGAGATCAAGCGCGCCCGCGACGCGGGCACGACCGAGGAGCGCGCGGGCGCCCTCGCGCAGGCCGCGAACGAGCTGTTCGCCGTCTACCGCGATCACTTCGCGAACCTCTCGCGCACCACGCGCCGCCCGCAGCTCCTGCAGCGCACGATCGCCGGCCTCGAGGCCATCCTCGCGGGCATGGAGGCGATCGAGAAGCTCGCCGACAAGCCCGACTTCAACGCTCCCAACATGAAGATCGTGCAGGACAACCTCAACACGTACCGCCTCGAGCTCATCGAGATCCGCGCCGCGCGCGAGCGCACGAAGATCGAAGACCTGATGGGCCAGCTCGGCGACGCGGCGAACCAGTGCTTCCAGGGCTACCGCGACGCGTTCGCCGGCAAGTCGCGCACGTCGGTCGATCGCGGCATCCTGACGACGCTCGCCGACCGCCTCGACGAGCTGCACCGCCAGATGCGCGATCTCCAGCGCGTCGACAAGAACGAGATGAACACCCGCAACCTCGAGATCGTCGCCGAGCAGCTCGCGATGTTCAACGACGAGTGGGAGAAGATCGGCGAGGCGCAGAAGCTCTGAGCTGAGCGGTCGCGCGTCGATGGCGTTCACGCGGGCAGAGGCCGAGCGGCGCGGGTTCTGGGAGGAGCTCGCGCCGGGGCTCGGCATCGACGAGGCGCGCCACGCCGCGCCCGCTCTGGTGCCCGATCCCGACGCGCTCTGCCGCGTGCTGCGGCGCGAGGGCTACATCAACGCGCCCGACGTCGTGCCGCGCGAGGTGACGGAGCCGCTCACCCTCGCGGTCAAGGCGCTCCACCGCGCCGGCATCCCGCTGCCGTTCGCGTTCGTGTACGCCGATTTCTGGCGCGTGTTCCAGAGCGTCTCGCGCTTCGTCGGCGCGGCGCTCGGCAAGAACTACCGCGCGCTGCCCGACTTCTGGGTGTGGCTCGTCGAGCCGCGCGACGCGGCGCACGGGTGGTCGGCGCACCGCGACCGCGTGCAGCCCGCGGTCGACTCCGACGACTCGCCGAACACGCTCACGGTCTGGCTGCCGCTCACCGACGCGACGCCGCTGAACGGGTGCATCTACGTGCTGCCGCTGCACCTCGATCCGCGCTTCGCGGAGCGTCGGTGGGACGGCGACGACAACCACGTCGTGCACCGGCCCGAGGACGTCCGCGCGCTCCCGGCGACGGCGGGCAGCCTGCTCGCGTGGAACCAGAACCTCCTGCACTGGGGCAGCCGCGCGAGCCGCATGGCCGCCGGGCCGCGCGTCAGCGCCGCGTTCGAGTTCCAGCGCGGCGAGCGCGCGCCCTTCAACTCGCCCTTGCTCGATCCCGCCGTGGCGCCGCCCTTCCTCGCGCGGCTCGGGCTCATCGGCAAGCAGGTGCTCCAGTACCAGCACATGTACCCGCTCGACCCCGACGTGGCCGCGCTCGCGACCGAGCTGCGCGACGCGTACCTGCCCCTCGTCAGCGCTTGATCGGCACGGTGCGCTCGGCGACGACGAGCCCCGCGTCGTCGGTCGCGACGACCGACAGCTCGCCCTTGTCACCCGCGCGCAGCGTGTTGAACCCCCACGTGCGGTACGACGGCGAGGGCTCCACCTTCAGCTCCAGCGTCGTGCGCGTCGCGCCGTTGACCTTGAACACGACCGTCAGCACGCGGCGCTCGCCAGGGTTCTTCAGCTTGAAGTGCGCGTAGACGCGCTCGCCGGGCTTCACCTCCGTCAGATCGTCGACGGCGTCCTTCTCGTAGACGCCGCTCGTCAGCTGGAAGCTCTTCAGCTCGAGCGGCCTCGGCGCGGCGCTCGCCGACGGGCGCGGCGCGGCGGTCACGGGCGGCGTCGACGCGGACGGCGCGGGCTGCGCCGCCTCGCGCGGCGGATCCTTGCACGCCGTGATCGAGAGGCACGCGAGGGCTGCTGTGGCGCGGCGCACGACGAAGAGGCTTTACGCGATCCGGGCGCGGGGAAAAGGTCCGCGCCATGCGTCGCCGCGCGCTCGTCCTCCTCGTCGCCGCGGCGGCGTGCTCGAAGGCTCCGCCGCCCTCCGGCGGCCCGGCCCCCGCCACGAGCGCCGCCACGAGCGCCGCCGCGACCGCGCCCCCGAGCGCCGCCGCCCCACCCGCGCCCGCGTCGTCGGCTGCACCGGCCGCCGCGGCGCCGCCCCCCGTCGACGCCTGCCCCGCCGGGATGCAGCACGTGCCGGGCGGCGTGTTCTGGATGGGCTCGCTCGGCGTCAACGACGAGGAGTCGCCGCGCCACCGGGTCGCGCTGCCCGCGTACTGCCTGGACACGTACGAGGTCACCGTGGCGCGGTACCGCGCGTGCGTGCAGGCGGGCGCCTGCCAGGCCGCGCACCCGGACAAGGCCTGGTGCAACGCCTCGACGACCGACAAGGACGATCACCCCGTCAACTGCGTCGACTGGCACCAGGCCGCTTCACTTTGCAAACATGAAGGGAAGCGCCTCCCGACCGAGCGCGAGTGGGAGTACGCCGCGCGCGCCGGCGCCGAGCAGCGGCCCTTCCCCTGGGGCGCCGACCCCCCCGACGGCCGGAGCTGCTACTCGCACGCCGGCACCTGCAAGGTCGGATCGTACCCAGCGACAGCGTACGGTTTGTTCGATCTCGGCGGCAACGTCTGGGAGTGGACGGACAGCTGGTTCGGCACGTACCCGGGCCCGAGCGACGCGGGCACGCTGAAGGTGTACCGAGGCGGGAGCTTCAGCCGGCGGTTTCCCAAGTGGATGCGCAACGCCCTGCGCAACCGGTACCGGCCCGACGAGTGGGGCGCGCACCTCGGGGCCCGCTGCGCGCGCGATCTCGATCCCGGCGCGTGCCCCGAGGGCAGCCTGCCGCTCGAGGGCGGCGGGTGCCGCGCGACCGGGGAGCCCGAGCCGCCGCGCCGCGCCCCGCCCGCCGGGCCCACGACCCCGCACGCCTCCGCGACGGCGACGCGTGAGCCCGCGCCCCCCGCGGCCGCCCCCGAGTCCTCGCCGGTCTCCATCACCCGCGATCCGAGGTTCGACGAGGACTGCCGGCGGTACAAGCCGCGGCGCCCCGTCGCCTACCTCGTGAAGGGCGGCGGCTTCGGAGACCGCCAGAAGGCGAAGGGCGCCTGTGAGAACCGCGACGTCGGCGTCGGCTTCAACAGTGTGTGCTGCGCACAGTGATCGCGCTCAGCGATCCGTCAGCGCCTGCACGCGGCCCATCGCCATCAGCTCCTTCAGGTTTCGGCCCATCGCGTCGGGCGAGCCGTCGAGGAAGATCACGTTGCCGCGGCCCGTCTCGCCGAAGTGCTTCACGGCCTCCGTCCACAGCGAGAACAGGAGGAAGCTCGAGTCGAGGTTCGCGAGCTGGATCTCCTTCGCCGCCTGCGACAGGCCGCGCGCCACCTCCTCGCGGAACAGCGCGATGCCCTGGCCGCGCAGCTGCGAGGCCGAGCGCTCGGCCTCGGCGCCGATGCGGATGGCGGCGGCGTCCGCCTCGGCCTGCTTCGTCTTCGTGATGAACAGCGCCTGGCCCTGGTTCTCCGCGGCGGCGCGCAGGTTCGTCGACGCGACGACCTCGGCCATCGAGCGCATCACGACGTCGTCGAAGCGGATGTCGTTCATCTGCAGATCGATGAGGTGGTAGCCCCACGTCTCCAGGCTCACGTCGAGCTGGCTCTTGACCTCCTCGATGATCTCGCGGCGCAGGGAGAGGATCTCCGCCTGGCGCTTCTTCGCGACGAAGCTGCGCACCGAGCCCTCGACCGTGCGCACGAGCGCCTGCATGAAGCTCTGGTAGTCGATGAACTTGAACGCGACGTTCTTGATGGTCTGCTCCTCCTGGTCGATGACCGCGTAGAGGAGCATCGCCTGGAACCCCACGTTCGCCTGGTCGGCCGTGATGGCCTGGAACGAGAGATCGGCCGAGCGGTTCTGGATGCTGATGCGCTGGGCCACCGCCTCGACGAACGGGATCTTGAACCCGAGGCCGGGGCGGAGGATGCGCGAGTACTTCCCGAACATCGTGAGGACGGCGACGTTGCCCTGCTGGACGGTGACGACCGAGGCCATCAGGGCGACGACGCCCGCGACCAGCGAGAGGATGAGGAGGAACGAGACGGCTGCCGGCATGCGACGCATCGTCCGGCGCGCCGCGCGGCGCTGCCAAGTTCTCAGCCGGGTTGCCAGGCGTCGGGCGCGGCCCGCGCGCAGGCGCCGCGCGCGAGGCAGGCGGCCTCGATCTCCAGCAGCCTCCCGAAGCCGGCGAGCGGCACGTCGAAACGTCGCGCGTTGTAGAGCTGCGGCACGAGGAAGAGATCCGCCATCGTGAGCTCGTCGCCGAGGCAGTACGGCCCGGGCGGCGCGCCCTCCACCACGCGCAGGAACGCCCCGAGGCCGCGCTCGATCACGGGCCGCGCCCACTCGATCTGCGCCGCGCGATCGGGCGACACGCGGGTGAGCACGGAGAGGTTCTGCAGCGGCTGCGTGCCGGCGTTCACGATCTCGACGAGCTGGCGCATCCTCGCCCGCGCGCGTGGATCGGCGGGTCGCAGGGGCGGCGTGGGCGCGAGATCGTCGAGCAGCTCGATGATCGCGACCGACTCGGTGAACACCTGGCCGTCGAGCGAGAGCGCCGGCACGAGCGCCGTCGGGCTGACGCCGGCGTACGCGTCGGATCGCTGCTCCGACGCGAGGAGGTTCACCGCGACCGCGCGGTAGGCGAGGCCCTTCTCCTCGAGCGCCCAGCGCACGCGCCACGACGAGGACGAGCGGTAGTAGTGGTGAAGGACGAGCTCCATCGCGCGCCAGGCTAGCGCGGCGGCGGCGCGTCGGGGCGCGTCGGGGCGCGGAGCGCGTCTGCCTCGACGCGGTACGACTCGGCGTCCGCGCCCGTCGCGAGCGAGGCCGCCCGCTCCATCGCGGCGCGCGCGTCCGCGAGGCGCCCCATCCGCCGCAGGACCCGCGAGCGTCGCGCCGCGAACGAGGCCGCCTCCGCGCGCCGGCCGAGCCGCTCGTCGACGTGCGAGAGGCGCGCGAGATCGTCGGCGACCGCGCCGGGATCCTCGCGGGCCTTGTCGAGCGAGAGGGCCTCGTCATAGAGCGCGCGCGCGCCGGCGTGATCGCCCCTCGCCTCCGTCGCCACGCCCGCGGCGACCAGCGCGGACGCGAGCGGCGCCTGCTCACCGAGCGATCGGGCGAGCGCGGCCGCGTCGCGCGCGAGCCGCTCGGCCTCCTCGGGGGATCGCGTGAGCGCCAGCGTCGCCTCCCCCACGCGCGCGACCAGCCCCACGCGCTCGTCGGAGAGCGCGCGGGCGATCTCCCTCGCGCGCGCGAACTCCGCCGCCGCGTCGTCGCGCCGCCCGACGGAGAGGAGCGCGCTGCCGACGTTCGTCCGGGCGCGGGCCTCGCCGCGCGTCCCCGCGCCGGCCGCGAGGTGCGCGCGCAGGGCCGCCGTGTGCATCGCGAGCGCGCCCGCCGGGTCTCCCTGCGCCGCCGCGAGCGCGCCCAGGTTGCTGTACGCCTCGGCCTGCCCCGGCAGATCGTCGACCAGCTCCGCCTCGCGCAACGCGTCGCGGAGCATGCCCTCCGCGCCCCCGAGATCGCCGCGCTCGAGGCGGCGGAGCCCCTCTGCGTTGAACCTCGACGCGGACGTGACGGGCGGCCTCGGCGGGGGGGCGCCGCCGCACCCCGCGCCGAGGATCGACAAACCCAACATCAGCGCCACGCGCGCGCTCACGGCGCGCCGCTCGACGGCATCGGGGGCCGGACGACCGTCTCCGTGCGCGGCGTGACCCGCGCCGGCAGCGCGCCGCGGAGCAAGAAATTGCGCTGCGCCGCCTCGACGAGGCGGGTCGCCTCCTCGACCGACACGTCGACCTTGCGCGCGAGCTCGGGCGCCGTGCGCGTCGCCTGGCGCAGCTCGATCACCAGCTGCTCGGCGAGCGCCATCGTCCGCTCGGTCGTCGCGAGCAGCTTCGGCACGTCGTCGAGCGCGTGGTCGACGCGGGAGATCACCTTCGTGCCCTGCTGCGTCGCCGCGCGCGCGTCCTTCGTGAAGCCGCTCATCTCCTTGGTCAGGCGCTCGGTCTCGGAGAACGCCCGGCGCGCGTCGATGGAGGCGGCGCGCGCCTCCTTCAGCATGCCCTCGAGATCGTCGGCGAGCTGGGCCTCGGTCATCATCCGCCCGGCGAGGCCCTGGCCGTGCGCGAGCGCGTCGGTGAGCTTGCGGAGGTTGACGAAGGTCGAGCCCATCTCGGCGATCGCGGCGCTGAGCTGCCCGCGCATCTCGGAGACGTCGCGCGACATCCGCGCGAACGCGGACACCATCGACTCCTCGGCCTCCGCGGGCACCACGGCGCCGGCGAGCAGCGGCCTGTCGCCCGCGGACCGCAGCCGCACGCTCGACGTCCCGAACGGCGGCATGCCCGCGCCGAGGGGCGGCTCGACGACGACGGCGACGGTCTTGTCTCGCAGGAACCTGGCGGCGCTCGCGCGGAGGCGCATCGTGATGCGCACGGGCTTGCCGGGGTACGCGGGATCGTCGACGAGCTGCACGCTCGTCACCGAGCCGACGTCGACGTCGCGCACCTTCACCGGCGAGCCGACCGCGGCCCCGTACGCGCTCTCGGTGACCGCCGAGATCACGAAGCCCGCCCGGAAGAGCTCCACGATCTCCGACCGCCGCCCCGCCCCGACGAGCGCGAGCCCGCCGAGCAGCGTGACGACGAGCAAGAACGCGCCCGTGGCGCGCTCGACGCGGCTGACGGGCGTCCTCACGCGCCGCCTCCGAGCACGTGCGCGCCCCCGAGCGCCTGCGGCAGCACGCCGACGAAGCTCGGGCGATCGGGCGGGGGCAAGGCGCTCGGGCGATCGAACACGTGACCGTTCTCGAAGTACACCATCCGCGTGACGACGTAAGGATCGAGCAGCCCGTCGTGGTCCGCGTACACCACGGTCATGCCCCGCTCCTTGCGGCGCCGCTCGATGGCCCGGGCGACGCGGCGCGCCTCGGTCGCCACGAGCCCGAGCTGAGGCTCGTCGCAGAGCAGGAGCGCGGGATCGAGCGCGAGGGCGCGGGCGACGAGGGCGCGCTTGCGGACCGACGCGTTCACCCGGTGGCTCGGCAGATCCAGCTCGTCGACGACGTCGAGCTCCTCCGCGAGCGAGCGCACGCGCAGGTCGAGATCCGGCACGCGGCCCGCGTGGTAGCGCAGCGGCAGGGCGATGTTGTCGCGCACCGAGCGGTTCGCCCACAGCCCGCCCGCCTCGAACACGAGCCCCACGCGCGTGCGGTGCTCGCGCAGCTCCTTGTACGAGAGCCTCGACAGATCGCGGCCGCCGACCACCACGCGGCCCAGGGTCGGCTGGCTCATCGCGGCGAGCAGGCGCAGCACGGTCGTCTTGCCGCCGCCGTTGTGGCCACAGAGGGCGATCGCCTCGCCGCGCACGACCGACAGGGTCACGCGCTCGAGCACCGCGCGCCCCGCGTCGTCGCGCACCGTCACGCGGTCGAGCGCCGCGTCGAGGCTCACGTGATCCGCCCCGCGAGCGCGACCACCGACAGGCTCGCGTTGAGCGCGAGGCACGCGAGGTAGCACGCGACGGTGCCGCGCACGTTGGCGCGCGGGATCTCGGTGAAGCTGCGGCCGACCGCGAGCCCGTGGAAGCAATTGACCGTCGAGATCACGAGCCCGAACGCGACGCCCTTCGCGGTCGCGAAGCCGATCGTAGAGAGGCTGACTGCCTCGAGGATCGCGCCGAAACGCAGCCCACCGCTGACGAGGTTGAGCGCCTCGCACAGCACGAACCCCCCGAAGAGCGCGGCGAAGGACAGGGCGACCGTCAGCGCGAGCGTCGAGACGGTGACGCCGACGATGCGCGGCAGCACGAGGAAGTAGTCGATGTTCACGCCCGCCGCGTCGAGCGCGTCGATCTCCTCGTTGACGCGCATGTAGCCGAGCTCGGTCGCGATCGCCGTGCCCGAGCGGCCGATCAGGACGAGCGCGATCACGATCGGGAGCAGCTCGCGCACGATCGCCTGCGCGATGACGACGGGCACGTGCGGCGCGAGGCCGTTCGGGCGCATCAGCGCCTCGCACGCCGCGATCACGGAGAACCCGCAGAGCACCGCGATCGCCCCGAGGATCGGCAGCGGCTCGACGGCGGTGAAGTAGATCTGCGACGCGGTCGAGCGCGCCACGAGCTCCGCCCCGCGCCCGCGCTCGATCACCGCGCCCTTCGCGGCCGCGTAGGGGAGCGTCGCGATCGCGACGGCGTCGCCTTGCCAGCTCCAGACGTCGCGCCCGATCTCGCCCAGCATCTGCCGCGCAGTATGCCAAAGCTCGGGCTCACGGGGGCGGCGGCGGCGTGACGACGAGCGGCTGGGTCTTGAACGCGAGCACGCGGTCGGCCGCGCCGATGCGCGCGGCGAAGAGGCCGACGAACGAGCCGAACAGCGCGTCGCCGGCCGCGATCGTCGACGCGCCCGTCGGCCGGCTCACCCACTTCTTGATGCGCTCGACGATCTCCTTCGAGACGGGGTTCACCTCGACGAGGCCAGAGAGCACGTACCGGCCGCCGACCTTCAGCTTCGCGCGGTCGACGACGGGGAGCTTCTGCGCCTCGGCGCAGCGGCGCAGGACGCCCTCGAGCGTCGGCGAGATCACGGTCGAGTCGCTGCCGGGCTGGGTGAGCTGCACGCGGAACACCTCGTCCCACGGGTCGAACACGACGCGGCAGCTCTTCGCGGCGAGCGCGAGCGGGTTGGTGGCGCCCTCCTCGAAGAGGTACGCGCGGAGCACGATCACGGTGGGGATGCCGCTCTTCAGCTTCGCCTCGATCTCGTCGTCGACGACGTCTCGATACGCGACCGTCACGCGCAGGAGCGCTTTGTCCCACGCGAACGTGGCGGTCTTCTGCGCGAGCTTGGGCGGCGGATCGTCGGCGCGCGCCGCGCCGGTGACGAGCGCGGCCGCGACGAGCGCCTGGGCCGCGGCGCGGCGTCGCACGGCTCAGCGCCTCCCTCGCAGCACCGGGACGAACCCGAGCGGGTTCGCGAGCGCGAACACGAAGCCGCCCGCCTTCGTGTCGATGCGCAGGCCGAGGTTGAACGTCAAGTCGACGGGGATCCGCGCGAGCCCCGAGTAGCCGACGGGCGGCTCCTCGAGATCACGTCGCGCCGCGATCGCGTAGACGCCGAGCGCCGTGAACGCGTCGACGCCGTAGACCGAGCGCACGCCGCGGTACACGGGCACCCGGTGCTCGACCTGGATCTTCGCCGCGTACTCGCCGAACCTCACCTCGCCGACGTCAGTGCCGAAGAAGTTCGGCGCGGGCCGGCGGTCGGTGTTCAGCTCGAGCACGCGGTCGGGCAGGAGGTCGGACAGATCGGCGACGTAGAACCGCTCGAACACCGGCGCGTCGCCCGCGATCGCCCCGCCGAACGCCTCGAGCCGCAGCACCTGCCCGCTCTTCGCCTGCCACCAGCGCGACGCCCGCAGCTGCGCCCGCTGGTACGCGTACGACGAGCCGAGCGGCGTCGTCGCGACGTCGAGCGCGCCCTGCACGAGGTACCCGCGCGTGGGCAGCACCGGCGCGTCGCGCGTGTCGTGGGAGAGATCGACGTGCAGCGCCGAGAGGAGGCTCGCGCCCGGCAACAGGTGGTACGAGAGCGGCTCGACGCGGGCGCCCCGCCGGTGCGACGCGGCGCGCGGCAGCTCCGCGTGCACCGCCTCGAGGCGGTAGTCGACGAAGAGCTGCGTGGAGACGGAGAGATCGCGCCCGACGCCGGCCGACCCGCCGACCCGCCGGTAGCGCACGACGGCGAAGTCCTCGACGCGGCTCGCGCCGCCGACCGGATCGTCGTAGCGCACGTCGCGCGTGCCGTAGAACTCGCGCGCGAGGTTGTAGAGCAGGGTCGCGTGGGTCATCCACTGCGAGCCACGAAACGCCGGGTCGAACGCGCGCACGCGCAGCGCGAGCTGGTCTTCGGCCACGGCGAACGCGCCGCCCAGCGTGACGCCGGTGCCCGCGAGGTTCGTCTCGGCGGCGTCGATCCCGGTGTAGGCGGAGAGCGGCCGCGGCTCTCCCTCGCGATCGGCCGTCGCCGAGAGGCCGATCCACACGTCGTTGACGACGATGGTGTTGCGCTCGCGCACGTCGACGACCAGCACGACGGCGCCCCGCTTGCTGCCGCGCCGCAGCGAGTACGACACCTTCTGGAAGAAGCCCGTGCCGAGCAGTCGGTAGCGCGACAGCTCGAGCTCGGGATCGTCGACGTCGAACACCTGCCCCTCGCGGAACGGCACGTAGCGCTTCACGACCGACGCTCGCGTCCGCAGGTTGCCGCGCACCTCCACGCGCTCGAGGAGGTACGTGAGCGACACCTTGCCGAGCACCACGGGGTCCTCCGCGCTCGAGGGCGCGGGCGGGGTCGACGACGCAGGTGCGCTCGACGGCACAGGCTGGGTCGACGACGCAGGCGCGCTCGACGCGGCAGGCGCGCTCGAGGCCACAGGCGCGCTCGACGACACAGGCGCGCTCGACGACAGAGGCGCGCTCGACGACAGAGGCGCGCTCGACGCGGCGGCGGGATCGGCGCCCTGCGCGCGCGCGACGGCCGCCGGTACGAGCAGGCACAGCGCGGCGGCGACGACGTGAGAGGCGCGCTTCAACGGGCACCCGTTGGACTCGACGGCGGCGGCTTCTCTTCAACCTGTTCGACCGCGCGCGTCACGGGGCGCGCCCTCACCCTGGCGGCCAGCCGAGCGGGCGCCCGCCGAGGACGTGCAGGTGCAGGTGGAACACGCTCTGACCGCCGTCGCGCCCGGTGTTCGCGACCACGCGGTAGCCGCCCTCCGTGAGCCCCAGCTCGCGCGCCACGCGCCGCGCGCCCTGCAGCAGCGAGAGGTGCAGCGCGCCGTGCTCCGGGGTCAGCTCGTCGAGGCTGACGACGTGCGCCTTCGGGATGACGAGCGCGTGCACCGGCGCCTGCGGCGACAGATCGTGGAACGCGATGACGTCGTCGTCCTCGAGCACCACCCGCGCGGGGATCTCGTGCTTCGCGATGCGACAGAAGATGCAGGCGGGGGGCGACATGCGAAGGCGAGTATACTCCGCGCCCCGCCGCGAGACCTGACGCTCGGGCGCACCGGAAAGGACACCTCTTTGGAATTCGTGAGCCCCGACCTCCCTCGCGACGTCTTCGGCTGGCACAGCCCGCGCCTCGGCCTGCACATGCCCATCGTGCGCTACGGCGACTACGGCGACACCCTGCTGCTGCTGCCGACGGCGCAGGCGGATTTCCTCGAGTACGAGCGGTTCTTCCTCATCAAGGTGCTCGAGCCGCTCATCTTCGCCCGGCGCCTGAACGTCTTCGCGATCGACAGCATCAACCGCCACGCCTGGATGAACGACTCGGTGCCGGCGCCCGAGAAGGTGCGCCGCCAGCAGCTCTACTCGGGCTACGTCGAGGAGGAGGTCATGCCGCACGTGCGCCGCGTGCTCGGCCAGGGCGACGCGCGCGTGGCCGTCGCGGGCGCGAGCTTCGGCGCGTTCCACGCCGCGAACCAGTTCTTCCGGCGGCCCGACCTCTTCCACACGCTCATCGCGATGAGCGGCTTCTTCGACGTCGGCGCGTACACCGACGGCTACCGCTCGAGCGAGCTGTACTTCAACAACCCCGCGTGGTTCGTCCGCGGCATGCGCGACACCTCGGTGTTCCGCGACAACCGCGTGCACCTCGTCACGGGCGCGGGCGAGTACGAGCGGCCCGATCTGTCGCGGCGCTTCTCGCAGCTCCTCTGGGAGAAGGGCATCTGGAACGACCTCGACGTCTGGGGCGCCGACATGCGCCACGACTGGCCGACGTGGCGGGAGATGTTGCCGTACATCCTCGAGCACAAGCTCGGCTGGTGAGCCCGCTGGCTGCTTAGGTAACCATACATGGGTGCGCGGCCGCGTCGGCGCGCGGGGGATCGTGCTACGACCGCGCCCATGCGCTTGACTCTGGTCCCCTGTGTCCTCACGGTGTCCCTCCTCCTGGCGTGCGGAGGAGACGACGCCGAGTCCGCCGACGCCACCCCCGCGGCCGGGGCGGGCGGCGCCGCCGCGGGCGCGGCGGGCAAGTCGGGCGCGCCGGCCGGCGCCGCGGGCACGGGCGGATCGAGCGCGGGTGCGGCCGGATCGACCGCGGGTGCGGCCGGATCGAGCGCGGGCGCAGGCGGATCGAGCGCGGGCTCGGCCGGTTCGAGCGCGGGCTCGGCCGGATCGACCGCAGGCGCAGCCGGGTCGAGCGCGGGCACGGGCGGATCGAGCGCGGGCGCGGGCGGATCGAGCGCGGGCGCGGGCGGATCGAGCGCGGCGGGCGCGGGCGGCGCCTCCGACGCGAAGTGCACCGCGTCCACGCCTTGCCAGTCACCGGACGAATTCTGCAACTACTCCGACAACCTGTGCGGCGCGACCAAGTACGTCGGTCACTGCAAGGCGCGCCCAGGCGGCTGCACCGGCGTCTACAGCCCTGTCTGCGCGTGCGACGGCAAGGTGTACGGCAACAGCTGCAGCGCCAACGCCGCCGGCTTCGATCTCGCCAACGAGGGCACCTGCGCACCGCCGGACGCCAAGCTGTTCGCCTGCGGCCCGTACTTCTGTGACAAGGCGAGCGAGTACTGCGAGAAGATCGGCGATCTGCCCAGCATCGCCGACTCGTACGAGTGCAAGTCCTTGCCACCTGTTTGCAAAGGGGTGGCGAGCTGCGACTGCCTCGAGAAGACCACCTGCGGCGCGTTCGAGTGCGCCGAGACCAAGGACGGCGGCCACCGCACGGCGTGCCCCGGGCCGTGAGCGGCGGGGTCGCAGCGTCAGAGCACGTCGCGACGGACGGATCGTGAGCCGCTCACGCCGGAGGCGGCCCGCCGTCGCGCCACGTCCGGAGCGGCGCGTCGAGCGTGTACCAGCCTTGCGCGCCGCGCGTGAGCACGACCAGCTCTCCGTTGTGCGGGTTCTCGAGCGCCTCGAACTGCTCCACCGTCCAGTGGAACCAGCGCATCAAGAACAGGCGCATCGTCAGGCCGTGGGTGACGATCAGCGCGGCGTCCGGGAACTCATCCTCCCGGAAGTCGCGGTGCAGGCTCTCGAGGAAGGTGCTCACGCGGTCGTACACGTCCGCGCCCGACTCGCCGCGCGCGAGCCGGTAATAGAAGTGTCCGAAGGCGTCGCGCTCGGCCCTCTGCGCGCGGATGAGGGCCTGGTCCTGGAAGTTGCCCCAGTCTTGCTCGCGCAGCCTCGGCTCCTCGCGCACGTGCGAGAAGCGGACGAAGGGCCGCAGCTCCTCGAGCGTCTGCCGGGTGCGCACGTACGGCGAGATGTACGCCTGCACGAGGCCGCCGCCGGTCAGCGCGGCGACGCGCGCGCCCGCCTCCCGGGCCTGCTCGCGGCCGCGCGGGGTGAGCTCGAGGCGGTGGTCGGGCTTGCGTGAGAACACCGTCTCGTCGAGGTTGCCCTCGGCCTGGCCGTGGCGCAGGAGGAGGATCTTCGCGGGGCGCACGCGCGGCACGTTAGCCACGAATCAGCGCGAGCGCCGCTTCCCCGCGCGCCCCTCGGCATGGGTGTGCTCAGTGCTTGAAGTGCCGCGCGCCCGTCAGCACCATCGCGATGCCGGCGGCGTCCGCGGCCGCGATGACGTCGGCGTCCTTCACGCTGCCCCCGGGCTGCACGACGGCCGTCACGCCCTTCGCGACCGCCGCCTCGACGCCGTCGGCGAACGGGAAGAACGCGTCCGACGCGAGCACGCTGCCGGCGGCGTTCGCGCCCGCCTTCTCGCAGGCGATCTGCACGCTGACGACGCGCGACATCTGGCCCGCGCCGACGCCGGTCGTGCGCCCCTCCTTCGCGAGGACGATGGCGTTCGATTTGACGTGCTTGCAGACGCGCCACGCGAACTCGAGCGCGCGGAGCTCCTCGGGGGTCGGCGCGCGCTTCGTCACGACCTTGCCGCCCGTCGCCTCGCCGCGCGCGGAGGCGTCTCGAGTCTGTACGGCGTAGCCGCCGGAGACGCGCTTCACGTCGAGCGCGGCGTGGTCGTGCGGCAGCCACGCGCCGGTCGCGAGCAGCCGGAGGTTCTTCTTCGCGCGGAGCACGTCGAGCGCGCCAGGATCGAACGACGGCGCGATCACGCACTCGAGGAACGTCTCGGCGAGCAGCCTCGCCGTCGCGACGTCGACGGCGCGGCTGAGGGCGACGATCCCGCCGAACGCGGAGAGCGCGTCGGCCTCGCGCGCGGCGAGGTACGCGCCCGCGAGCTCGCCGCCCGTCGCGACGCCGCAGGGGTTCGTGTGCTTGACGACGACGGCCGCGGGCTCGTCGAACTCGCGCACCGCCTCGAGCGCGGCCGAGACGTCGACGAGGTTGTTGAAGCTGAGCTCCTTGCCGCCCGCGCCGAGGCTCTCCGCGCGGGCGAGCGTGCCCGCGGGGGCGCCGCGCTCGACGTAGAACGCGCCCGTCTGGTGGGGGTTCTCACCGTAGCGCAGCGTGTACGCGCGCTCGGTCGGGAGCGTGAGGTAGCGCGGGTACGCCTCGCGCGCGCCCGCGTCGTCGAGCGACGAGAGGTAGCCGGAGATGGCCGCGTCGTACGCCGCCGTGTGCGCGTACGCCTTCGCGGCGAGCGCCTTGCGCGTCGACAGCGACACCTCGCCGGTCGCCGCGATCTCGGCGAGCACCGCCGCGTAGTCGGAGGGATCGCAGAGCACGGCGACCGACGCGTGGTTCTTCGCCGCGCTGCGCACCATCGACGGGCCGCCGATGTCGATGTTCTCGACGATGTGATCGTGCGCGGCGCCCGACGCGACCGTCGCCTCGAACGGGTACAGGTTGACGACGACGAGATCGATCGGCTTGCCGCCGATGCGCTCGAGATCGGCCTCGTCGGCGCCGCGGCGGTAGAGGATGCCGCCGTGCACGCGCGGGTGGAGCGTCTTCACGCGCCCGCCCATCACCTCCGGCGAGCCGGTGTAGGTCTCGACGCCGACGACGGGGACGCCGGCGTCCGCGAGGGCCTTCTGCGTGCCGCCGGTCGAGAGGAGCTCGACGCCGCGCGCGGCGAGCGCCCTCGCGAGGTCGAGCAGGCCGGTCTTGTCGGAGACGGAGAGGAGCGCGCGGGCGAGGGCCATGGCGGGTGCCGCTACCCGGCGACACGGCCGCGCGCAAGCGCGAAGGCGTCAGCGCGTCGGTCGCGGCGTGACGTCCTCCTCGGGGATGGGCCGCGCGACGTCGTCGACGAACGCGCCCGGATCGGTCGCCAGCTCCTCGTCGACCTCGTCGAACAGGAGCGCCCGGTCCAGCCAGCGCAGGGTCGGATCCTCGGGCTCCTCGAGCTCGACCGCGGACGCGACCGCCCGCGTGCCGCTCGCGCGGGCGCCGGGGGGTAGGTCGGAGACGGGGGCGCGCCGGGGGAGGGCCACGTTCATCGCCAAAGCAAACGGCCTGCCACGTTCATTCTCAGGCAATCCCGCCAATCGTCCCCCGGCACGTCGCGGCCCCCTCTGGCAGCGACGTCGCGGTCATGCAACGACGACTCGAGCCGCGTGTCCACCCCTCTCTCTCCGCTGCGCGTCGTCGACGCCGATTTCTTCGCCGCCGCCGGGCCCGGCGGGGAGCTCCCCGCGCCCACGCTGCCCGAGATCGCGTTCGCCGGTCGATCGAACGTCGGAAAGTCCAGCCTGATGAACGCGCTCATGGGTCGCCGCAACCTGGTACGCACGAGCGGTACGCCCGGGTGTACGCGCGCGGTGAATTTGTTCCGCGCGCGCTGCGCAGACGACGTCGAGCTGCTGCTCGCCGACCTGCCCGGCTACGGCTACGCGAAGCGCTCGAAGGACGAGCGGACGTCCTGGGGCCCGCTGCTCGAGCGCTACCTCGGCCGGCGCCCGAGCCTCGCCGCGCTCGTCGTGCTGGTCGACGCGCGCCGCGGGATCGAGGACGAGGAGCGGCAGCTGCTCGAGTTCGTGGCGTCGACGAAGGCCCAGCGCGCTCCCGTCGCGACGCTCATCGTCGCGACGAAGCTCGACAAGGTGCCCGCGTCGAGGCGCAAGGTCGAGCTCCAGCGGATCCGCGCCGAGGGCGCCCCCGTGCTCGGCGTGTCGGCGGAGTCGGGCGACGGCGTCGCGGCGGTGTGGTCGCGCGTGCGCGCCGTGGTCGGCGTCGGCCTGCCCCAGTGAACCCCCGGACCCGCCGGGCCTGCCGCCGAAATCATGGTAGGAGACGCGCCACCGCGCCATGACCCAAGAACTGCTCGCGATCGCAGGGCGGCACCTCTACCCGAACTACCGCCAGCCCCCCGTCGTGCTCGCGCGCGGCCGCGGGCTCGAGGTGTGGGACACCGAGGGCAGGCGGTACCTCGACTTCGCCGCGGGCGTCGCGGTGTGCGCGGTCGGGCACGCCCACCCCGCGTACGTCGCGGCCGTGAGCGAGCAGGTCGCGCGGCTCGGGCACGTCTCCAACTACTTCTACAACGAGCCCAACCTGCGGCTGGCGGGCGAGCTCTGCCGCCGCACCGGGATGGACCGCGCGCTGTTCTGCAACTCCGGCGCCGAGGCCAACGAGGCGCTCCTGAAGCTCGCGCGGCGCCACTTCTTCGCGACGGGTCAGCCCGACAGAGTCAGGTTCGTTGCGTTCGATGGGTCGTTCCACGGCCGCACGATGGGCGCGCTCGCGCTGACGGGGCAGGCGAAGTACCAGGCTGGCTTCGGCCCCGGGGTCGGCGGCGTGACGCACGTGGCGTACGGCGATCTCGGCGCGGTGCGCGCTGCGATGGGGACCGACGTGGCCGCCATCCTGGTCGAGCCGGTGCTCGGCGAGGGCGGGGTCGTGCCGGCGCCGCCGGGGTTCCTCGCGGGGCTGCGCGCGCTCGCCGACGAGCACGGCGCGCTGCTCCTGGCGGACGAGATCCAGACGGGCGTCGGCCGCACGGGGCGGTTCCTCGGGCACGAGCACGACGGCGTGCAGGTCGACGCGCTGTCGCTGGCAAAGGGCCTCGGCGGCGGGTTCCCGGTCGGCGCGATGCTGTGCCGCGAGGCGCTCGCGGGCGCGCTGCCCCCCGGCACGCACGGCTCGACGTACGGCGGCAACGCGCTCGCGTCGGCCGCGGCGCTGGCGGTGCTGTCGATCCTCGACGCGGAGGGGCTGCTCGCCAACGCTGAGGCGCAGGGCGAGGCGCTCTCGCGCGGCCTCGCCGCCCTCGCGGCGAAGCTCCCGGAGCGTGTCGAGCTGGAGCGAGGCCGCGGGCTGCTCCGCGCGCTCGTGCTGCGAGGGACGCCCGATCTGCGGGGGATCTCGGGGCGGCTGCGCGAGCGAGGGCTGCTCGTGACGGTCGCCGGCGACCGCGCGCTGAGGTTCACGCCGCCGCTCGTGGTGTCGGGCGCGCAGGTGGAGGAGGCGCTGTCCGTCGTCGAGGCGGTGCTGTCCGAGGGCTGATGACGCCGACGGGGGCGACGCGCGCGTGCGCAGGCTGTGGCGAGGGCGTCGACTCGCTGCGCGCGCCGGCGGTCGCCGCGTCCTCGGCGGGCATCGCGTACTTCTGCGGGGAGCTCTGCCGCCTCGCGTGGACCCCGGAGGTCCCCGGCCCCGCGCCGACGAGCCCCACGTCGACCGCCGCGGTCGAGCCCATGGCCCCGGTGAGCTGGTCGCTCCCCGAGGCTTGTGACGACGTGGGCGACGCGCTGGCGACCCCGCAGGCGCCCGTGACGCCGCCGCTCGCCACGAGCGACGCTCCCCCGGCGGCGCCGCGCGCGTCCGCGTCCGACTTCGACGGCCTGTTGCTGGGCGTCGCCGGAGGCGCGGGCGCGCTCGCGCTGGCGATGTCCTTGCTGGGGTCGGCCCCCGCGGTGACGACGGCGCGCGTGGGGATTGTGATCGCGGGCGCGGCAGCGTTCTTCGCGCGGGCGACGACGGCGGCGCGCGACCCGGTCGAGCCCCACCCGCTCCTGTCCGCGGTCGCGCCGGTCGGCCTCGCGCTCGCGGCGCTCGGCGCGCGCGTCGGGGGCCTCGCGCTCGCGGCGGAGTTCACGAGCGTCGCGGGCGTCGTGCTCGCGTCGTCGGCGGCGCTCGCCGCGCTCCGCCAGCGCACGACGGCGCGCCTCGAGGCCGAGCGCGCGTGGATCGCGCGCGCCCTCTCGATGCCCGCGCGGCGCGTCCACCGCAGCGACGCCGTGATCGTCGCGGCGCACGAGATCCGCGCGGGCGAGCGCATCCGCGTCCACGAGGGCGAGATCGTCCCCGCCGATCTGCTGGTGGCGAGCGCGGCCGCCACGGTGCTGCCCTGGCTCGGCGCGGCGGCGACGACCACCGTCCGGCAGGGGGACCACGTCGTGGCGGGGGCGCGCGTCGTGCGCGGCGCGGTCGAGGGGCAGGTGGTCGCGGCGGGCGGCGACCGGGCGCTCTCCCGCCTGTCGCTCGATCCCGCGCGCAGGCTCGACGTGAGCTCCTCGCTCGGCAAGATCGCGCGCGCCGTCGCCGAGGTCGGCGGCGTGGTGGCGCTCGGCGTGACGGTGCTGTCGCGCATCGGGTACGGCGCGCGCGCGAGCGAGATGATCGTCGCGGGGCTCGCGACGCTCGCGGCGCTCTTCTCGCCGCTCACGTCCGCGCTGCCCGCCGCGCACCTGTCGCGCGGCCTGTTCGCCGCGCAGCGCAGGGGCATCACGTACGCCTCCAGCGACGCGTTCGACGGCGCCGCCGAGGCGACGGCCGCCGTGTTCCTGCCGCGGGGCACGCTGCTGCTCGGCGCGCCGGAGGTCGTCGAGGTGGAGCCGGCGGCGGACGGCGTCGACCCGGATCGCCTGCTCGCGTGGGTCGCGGGGCTCCACGGCGACGGCGGCGGCGTCGCGGCGCAGGCGGTCGCGCGCGCGGCCCGGGAGAGGACGATCACGCCGGACCCGGTGCGCAGCGTCGCCAGGCTGCCCGGCCTCGGCGCGCGCGGCGTCGCCTCCGACGGCAGCGCGCTGCTCGTCGGCTCGCGCGCGCTGTTGCTGGAGGCGCGGGTGTCGATGGCGCTGTTCGAGCAGCGCGTGCTGGAGCTCGAGGGGCTCGGCCGCACCGTGCTCCTCGTGGCGCGCGCGGGCCGGCTGGCGGGGCTCATCGGCCTGCAGGACGGCCTGCGACCGGGCGCGCGCGCGGCCGTGCAGCACCTGTTCGACGCGGGCGTCGAGCCCGTCCTCTTGACGTCCGAGGCGCGGGAGAGCTGCGAGAGCGTCGCGCGCGCGCTCGACGTGTCGCACGTCCGCCCGGAGGTGCTGCCAGAGGAGCAGCCGGCCGAGATCACGCGCCTCCGCGAGGCCGGCGCAAAGGTCGCGGTCATCGCGCGACCTGACCTCGACGCGGCGACCCTCGACGCGGCGACCGTGCCCGTCGCGCTCGGCGCGGGCGGCGCTCACCTCGGCGACGCGTGGGTCGGGCTCGTGGGAGACGACGCGCGCGACGCGGCGCTCTCGCTCGCGATCGCGCGCCGGGCGCGGGGAGAGGCCACGGTGGGATTGTTGCTTTCAGCGGTGCCGGGCGCGGTCGCCGCGGTCGCCGTCGGGGTCGGGCTGCTGCCGCCGCTGTTCGCGCCGCTCGCGGGGATGGTCGGCGGCGCCGCCGCGGCCGCGCACCTGCACGCGACCCGCGACCGCGACGATCTGCTGGCGACGCCGTGGGATCTCGCGCTGCCGCCGCGCCCCGGCGGCTCCTGACCGGAGCGACGGCGGCGCGGCGACGTGGTAACGCGAGGCCCACATGGCGCGACCGTCCCTCGGCATCGTCGGCTACGACAGCTACACGTTCGTCGTCGAGAACCTCGAGCGCAGCCGCAAATTTTACGAGGAGCGCTTCGACTTTCGCGAGGTCGCCCGCGCCGATCGCGCCCACGTCGCGCGGCACGGTGAGGAGTCGATCGTGTTCGGCGCGGGAGACGTGCGCGTGCTCGTCGTCTCGCCCCTCTCGCAGTCGAGCAGGGCCGCGCGCTACCTGCGCAGGCACCCCGCGGGCATCTCCACCTTGGCGTTCCGCGTGCGCGACCTCGACGCCGCTCGCGCGGAGCTGCGCGAGCGCGGCGCCACGCTGCTCGGCGACGACGTCGACGATCGCGACGCGGCGGGCGGGCGGTACCGCAGCTTCGACATCGCGACGCCGCTCGGCGAGGTCGTGTTCCGCTTCGTCGAGCGCGCCGACTACGCGCGGTTCGCGCCCGGGTTCGACGCGTCCGCGCCGCAGCCGGCCGGCAACAGGTTCGGGTTCCGCGTGGTCGACCACGTCACGTCGAACGCCCGCACGATGGCGCCCATCATCGACTGGTACGCGCGCGTGCTCGGGATGGAGCGCTTCTGGGACATCCAGTTCCACACCGACGACGTGACGCCCGGGCGCGAGGGCGGCACGGGGCTGAAGAGCATCGTGATGTGGGAGCCCGAGAGCGGCGTGAAGTTCGCGACGAACGAGCCGCTCGCGCCGTACTTCGACGAGAGCCAGATCGCGAAGTTCGTCTACGACAACCACGGGCCCGGCATCCAGCACCTCGCGCTCGCGGTGCCCGACGTGCTCGCGACCGTCGAGGAGATGCGCCGCCGCCAGGTCGCGTTCCTCGGCACGCCGGCCGCGTACTACCGCCACCTGCCCGAGCGCCTGCAGAAGCTAGGGATCACGAACGTGCGCGAGGATCTCGCCAGCCTCGAGCGCCTCGAGGTGCTGGTCGACGGCGCAGACGCGAAATACATGTTGCAGATCTTCCTGCGGGAGGCCGCGGGCCTCTACGACGACGAGCGCGCGGGGCCCTTCTTCTACGAGATCATCCAGCGCGAGGGCGACCAGGGGTTCGGCTACGGCAACTTCCGCGCGCTGTTCGAGAGCATCGAGCGAGAGCAGCGCGCGCGTGGCGAGGGCGCGCCCCCTGGCTGAGACCGAGCGCGCGGCGGGGCTCTCCATCGCGCGCGTGCTCCTGCCTGAGGGGCGCGAGACGACCGCGCTCGCCGCGCGGGGGCGGCTGTACCGCGTCGACGTGCTCGATCGCACGCTCGGCACCGCGCTCGGCAAGCACACGCCCGGCCTCGACCGCTTCTCGCGGAGGGTGCTGTCGCTCGGGCCCTCGACGCTGTTCGATCACTGGGCCGAGCTGGAGGGCGGCGCGCGCTGCGACGACGCCACCCTCGAGGAGCCGCTCTACCTCCCCGTCGCGCGCGCCGACGCGGTGGTGCTCGAGATCGACGCCACGCTGCGGCGGTTCACGCGGGTCGAGGGCTCGCTCCGGGGATCGGGCGCCGCGCGGCCGCGGGTCCGGGGCGGGACGCTGTCGTTCACCCCGGCGGTCGCGATCGTGCTCGGAGAGGAGGTGTTCGCGCCCCGGCAGGACGAGGCCGCCGACGCGATTGTCGGCGTGACGCTCGGCCTGTTGTGGGGCGTCGACGGCACGCGCGACTTCGGCGCCCACCTCGGCCCCTGGCTGCGCTCGCCGGCGCCGAGCGAGGTGACGTTGACGCTGGAGGGCGAGCAGCACCACGCGTCGCTCGAGCCGTCCGCGCTGGGAGCGCTGGTCGCGCGGGCGGCGCGCATCGTGCCGCGCGTCCCCGGCGACGTGCTCCTGCTCCCGGTCGCGCCCGCCCGGCCCGTCTCGGGCGCGCCCGTGCGCCTGCGCGCGGCGGGGATGGGCGAGCTCGTCGCGACGTAGGCTCGCTACTTGAGGCTCCCCGACGAGCCATCCGCGCCCGGTCCGCTGGTGGCCTTCCCCCTGGGCGCGGCCTTCGTGGGTGCGCGCGGCAGGGGCGCCGCGGTCGGCGCCTCGGTGGGGCGGGGCGCGGGCGGCGGCGGCGCGCTCGTGGGCGCAGGCGCGCTGCTCGGAGGCGCGGGCGCGGTGGTCGGGGGCGCCGGCGGGGGCGCCGACGGCGAGGCGGTCGCGCTGGTGGCCGCCGCGGCGCGAGCGCGCGCGCGTCGCACCTCGTCGGAGGCGTCTCCGCTCGGATCTCGGTCGCGCGCCTCGTCGAGGCCGCGCAGGCACGCCTCCCACTCGCCGCGCTCGCAGCGACGGAGCGCCTCCCGGCGCAGCTCGACGACCGGATCGGCGCCCGCGTCGGGCGCGGCGTCGCGGACGATCTCGGGCTCGCGCGGGCGCAGGCCGAGCCACACGAGCGCGATCAACGCGCCGAGCGCGATCGCCGCCGCGGCGAGCTCCGCGGCCCACCTCGCGCGAAGGTGCTGTCGCAGGCGCGTCACCCGCTGCCTCACGCGCGGCGCCGGCTGCCGCTCGCTGGTCGCGATCGACTCCAGCTTCTCACCCTCGCCCTCGCGCAGCATCCACTCGAGCGTCTGCTGGTCGTGCGCGCCGCCGGGCAGCGCTCGCTCGGCCCACGACAGCAGATCGCGCGCGTCGTGGGGCGCGCTGTCGGCCGGGAGGTCGGGCAGCTCGCCGTCCTCGCGGCGCCCGCGCCGATGAAGATCCGCGACCTTGTGCCGCAAGACGCCGAACACCCAGCGCCGCAGCGTCTCCGGATCCTCGGGCGCCGACGACGACGCGAGCGCCTCCGTGAGCGTCGCCTGCACGACGTCGTCGACCTCGGACGGCCGCACCCGCCGGCGCGCGGCGTCGCACAGCGCCCGCCGGAGCGCCGGATCGCCGAGCAGGGTGTCCTTCGTCGAGCGCGCGGGGGGGATGGCCGCCATGCTCGCCCGTCGGGCCGCTCCGGCAAAGTGTGACATCGGTCGGAGCCTTGATCTCGGTCGCGACCGTGACAGAAAGATGACAGCGGCGAGATCGCGCGACGACGCCGCTCTGAGAGGGTCCGTCGCCAAGGTGGCGATCCTCCTCTCGTTCTTCGTCGGGCACTGGGTGCTGTCCGTCTTCTTCCAGACGTTCTTCCTCCACCGGTACAGCGCCCACCGGATGTTCTCGATGTCGAAGGCGTGGGAGCGGTTCTTCTACCTGTGCACGTTCGTGTTCCAGGGGGCGTCCTTCCTGCAGCCCCGCGCGTACGCGATCCTCCACCGCGAGCACCACGCGTACAGCGACACCGAGAAGGACCCGCACTCGCCGCACCACGCCCGTCATTTTCTCGACATGATGTGGAAGACCGCGCTGCTCTACGGCGCGCTCGTCCGGCGGCAGCGCGAGCCCGAGGCGCGGTTCGAGGGAGGCTACCCGGAGTGGAAGCTCCTCGACTCGCTCGGCGAGAGCTGGCTCGTGCGGTTCGCGTTCGCCGTCGGGTACACGCTCGTCTACATGGCCTTCGCGCCGCACTGGGGCTGGTTCTTGCTTCTGCCCGCGCACTACCTGATGGGCCCCATCCACGGCGCGATCGTGAACTGGGGCGGCCACATGATCGGCTACCGGAACTTCGACCTCGACGACGAGTCGCGCAACACGCTGCCCTTCGACTTCCTCACGCTGGGCGAGCTGTTCCAGAACAACCACCATCGCTTCGGGCAGGCGGTGAAGTTCTCCGTGCGCGCGTTCGAGATCGATCCGACGTACATGATGATCCGCCTCCTCGCCGCGCTCCGCGTGGTCAAGATCGAGCGCGAGCAGATCGCGCGGTGGAGCCCCGAGCCCGTGCCGTCCGCCGCCGAGTGAGCGGCTCGCCGCCTGGCGCGCCTTGACGGGATCGCCCGGGTGCGGTGTCGTGTCCCGGATGCAGGACGCTGCGCCCCGCGTCGCCCCCGTGCAGCCCGGGGACGTCCTCGCCGGCAAGTACCGGGTCGAGCGCGTGATCGGCGCCGGCGGGATGGGCGTCGTCGTCGCGGCGACGCACCTGCAGCTCGGCGAGCTCGTCGCGCTGAAGTTCCTGCTCCCGGCGTCGCTCGCCCACGCCGAGACGGTGGCGAGGTTCCTCCGCGAGGCGCGCGCCGCGGCGCGCATCAAGAGCGAGCACGTCGCGCGCGTCTCGGACGTCGGCCCCCGCGAGAACGGCGCGCCGTACATCGTGTGGGAGCACCGCGAGGGGCGCGACCTCTCCGCCCTGCTCGAGCAGGACGGCCCGCTCTCGCCCGAGCTGGCGATCACGTACGTGCTGCAGGCGTGCGAGGCGATCGCCGAGGCCCACGCGCTCGGCATCGTGCACCGCGATCTGAAGCCGTCCAACCTCTTCGTCGCGCGGCGGATCGACGGCGCGCCGATCGTGAAGGTGCTCGACTTCGGCATCGCGAAGGCCGACGCGCCCGACGGCGGCGCCGACGTGGTCACCGCGACCAACACGACGATGGGCTCCCCCCGCTACATGTCGCCCGAGCAGGTGAGGAGCGCGCGCCGCGTCGATCAGCGCTCCGACCTCTGGTCGCTCGGCGTCATCCTCCACGAGCTCGTCGCGGGGGAGCCGCCCTTCACCGGGGAGTCGCCCGCGAGCCTGCTGGCGACGGTCGTGATGGATGAGCCCGCGCGCCTCCGTGACGCGCGCCCGGACGCGCCGGAGGAGCTCGAGCGCGTCGTCCTGCGCTGTCTCGAGAAGGACCCAGCCGATCGCTACGCGGACGTCGGCGAGCTCGCGCGCGCGCTCGGTCCGCTCGCCCCCGGCGCGCGCGCGTCGGTCGAGCTCATCTCGCGCGTCTGCGGGGCCCACCCGGACGATCAGGTCCCGGAGCGCGCGCGGCTGGAGGCGGAGCGCTCCCCCGGTCGCCTGCGGCTGCGCGCGCGCGAGCCCGCGACGCTCGACCAGAACGCCGTCGCGACCGCGCGCGACACGACCCAGCCCCCCGCGACCGACGACACGGCGCGCGCCGCCGCGAGGCCACGGAGGATCGCGCCGCTCGTGGTCGCCGGCGTGCTCTTCGCGGGCGCCGTCGTCGCCTTCGCCGCGACGAGGGGAGAGCGCGCGGCGGCGGAGCCTGCACCCGCGAGCAGAGACCCGGCGGCGACGCACGGCGAGCCGCCCGCGCCGGCGAAGAGCGAGGCGCCGGTCGCGCCCTCCGAGGCGCCCGTGGTCGTGCCGGTGAGCTCGGCAACGACCGCGCCCTCGCCGCTCCCCATCGCGCGCCCTCGCCCAGGGATCGCGGCGTCGCCCGCGAAGCCCGCGCACCCCTCGCCGCCCGCAGATCGGAGGGGCTCCGATCGTCACTGAGCGAGCGCGACTGGTCGCCTGCGCGGTCGCGGTGGCGTCGTCGCTGCCGTGCGCGGGCGTCGTGCGCGCGCAGAGCAAGGCGGCCGCCGACGTCCTGTTCGACGACGCGAAGGCCCTGATGGCTGAGCGGCGCTTCGCGGAGGCGTGCCCGAAGCTCGCGGAGAGCCAGCGGATCGATCCAGCCCCCGGCACCCTCGTGTGGCTGGCGGACTGCTACGAGCAGAACGGCCAGACGGCGACCGCGTGGAGCACCTGGCGAGAGGCGCTCACCGCCGCGAAGGCCGCGCGGCAGGCCGAGCGGGAGGCTCTCGCGACGGAGCGGATCGCCGCGCTGCAGAGGACGCTGTCGCGCATCTCGCTGGACGTGCAGGGCGCGTCTCCCCCAGGGATGACCATCAAGATCGACGGGCTCGTGGTCAGCCCGACGCTGTGGAGCACGCCGACGCCGTTCGATCCCGGCCCGCACGTCGTGGAGGCGTCCGCGCCTGGCTTCTCGACGTTCTCTCGAAGAGTGGAGCTCGCGAAGGGCGCAGAGGAGCGGATCACGGTGCCCCCGCTCACACGCGCCTCGCCCGCACCGAGCGCGAGCACGGCGGCGCCGCTCCCCCCGACGCCTCCCCCCGCCGCGAGCGCCAGCCCGGCGCCCGCCGCCCCTCCGCCTCCCCCGCGCGCGAGCTCGCTGCGGCCCGTCGGCGTGGCGATCGGCGCGACAGGTGCGCTCGCGGTCGTCGCGGGCGTCGCGCTGCAGCTCGGCGCGAGGGGCATGGCCTCCGACGCGATCGCCGACTGTCGCGCGCATGTTCGCTGCAACGACGACGACAAGGCGAAGCACGATCGCGCGACGAGCCGCCAGACCCTCTCGCTCATCGTCGGCGGCGTCGGGGCGGGGATGATGCTCGCGGGCGGATGGCTGCTCTGGCAGTCTCCGTCGAGCCCCGCGCACGGACGCGTCTCGATCACGCCTGTCGCGGGGGGCGCGGGCGCGTCGTGGGGGCGCTCGTGGTGAGCTCGCCGCGCGCTGTCGTGCTCGCCTGCGCGCTCGCGGGCTGCATCGAGGGGATCCCCGACGAGCTGCTCGGCCCGCCGCCCTCCGCGCAGGCAGGCGCCGCGGGCACAGCGACCGCCGGGAGCTCCAGCGGCGGACGCGCCGGCTCGACCGCAGGCGGTGCCGGAGCCAGCGCGGGCGGTGGAGGGATCGCGGGCAGCGGGGGGTTCGGCGGTGGCAGCGGTGGAGCCTCGGGCGGCGCCGGTGCGGCCGGAGGCGCGGCGGGCAACGGCGGCGACGCGGGCAGCGGCGGTGACGCGGGCGGAGGCGCGGCGGGCAGCGGCGGTGACGCGGGCGGTGGAGCGGCGGGCAGCGGCGGCGACGCGGGCAACGGAGGTGCCGCGGGCAAGGGCGGCGACGCAGGCAGCGGCGGCGGCGGAGCGGCGGGCAACGGCGGCGACGCGGGCGGCGGCGGCGCGTCGGGCGCTGGCGCGGCCGGAGCGGCGGGGAGCGGAGGAAGCGCAGGAGGCGCAGGCGCAGGCCCGTGTGTGGCGGTGACCTTCTCCCCGAAGACCCTCTCCTCCGGGGCCACGTCGGCGCGAGGCCTCGCGGTCGGCGATCTGCACGGTGACGGCACGCCCGACCTCGTCGTCGTGCACGACGCGGGCGTCAGCTGGCTCGCGGGCGACGGCGCGGGCGGGTTCGCGGCGCCTGTGCCGCTCGGCGCGGGCAAGGGCCCGTCGAACTCCGCGATCGGCGATCTCGACGGCGACGGTAGGCCCGATCTCGCGGTCGTCAACTACACGGCCGAGACCGTCAGCGTGCTCCTGTCCGACGGGCAGGGCGGGTTCGGCGCGCCGATCGGCTACCCGGCGGGGACGGGCGCCATCGCGCTCGCGATCGGCGACGTGAGCGGCGACGGCAAGCTGGACATCGTCACCGCCAACTACAACGGCGAGGACGTCACCGTCCTCATCGGGGCGGGGGGCGGCGTGTTCGCGCCGCCGAAGCACTATCCGACCGCGTCCGTCGGGCCGATCTGGGTCGCGCTCGCAGATTTCAACGGAGATCAGCAGCTCGATCTCGCGGCGCCCAGCCAGTACGACGCGAACGTCGCCGTGCTGCGCAACCAGGGCAAGGGCGTCTTCGGGCCGCCCACGCTCCACGGGACGAGTTCGGCGCCGTTCCAGGTCGTCGCCGGCGACCTGGACGGCGACGGCGACCTCGATCTCGCGGCCGTCAACTACCAGGGCTTCGACGTGAGCGTGCTGAAGGGCAACGGCGACGGCACGTTCGCGGCGCAGAAATCCTACGAGGCCGGGTGGAGCCCCACCTCGATCGCGATGGCCGATTTCGACGGCGACGGGCGCCCCGATCTCGCCTCCGCGAACCACCAGACCGAGGACGTGAGCGTGCTCCTCAACGCCGGGGACGGATCGTTCTCACCCGGCGCGACCTACAAGACCGGCGCGGGCGAGGCGATCGTCGCGACCGATCTCGACGGCGATGGCCACCCCGATCTCGCCGTGCTGAACGGCGACGGGTCGATCACTCTGCTGACGATGAAGTGCCTCTTAGCGGTAGGGCGACGTGGCCAGGCCCGGCTCGCCCTTCGTCGGGAGGGGCGCCGGGCCCTTCGGCAGCGGGCCGCCCACACGCGGCGCAGGCGCGACGGACGACGCGGCCACGGGGGGACCTGCGGAGTCGCTCGGCGCCGCGCGCGGCGGCTCGGCGCTCGGCGCATGGACCGGCGCCGCGACGCTCGGGGAGTCTCGGACCACGACCGCGGCCGCGGACGGCGACGGGGGCGCCGCGGGCGGAGGAGCTGACTTGGCGAACAAGAGCAGCGCGACGCCACCGAGCGTGACGACGAGCGCGCCCGCGAGCACGCCGATCACCACCGACTGGGAGCGCTGCGGCGGCGCGTGCTGCACGACGACCGACACCGGCCCCGACGCGCGCGTGAGCGGGAGGCTCAGCGTCGACGACGACACGCTCGACGGGAACAGCTGCGGCACGCCCGCGAGCTCGTCATCCATCGGCACCGCGCTCATCGAGCGCAGGGCGTCGCGTCGCTTCGCGATCTCCTCGCCGACGGCGCCCTCGACGTACCTCGCGACGTCGCGGCTGTTGCCGAGCAGCGGGCCTGCGGCCGCCTCGAGCGCGTCGATCATCTCCGCCCCGTCGCGGAAGCGCAGCTCGAGCTTGCGCTCGAGCGCGCGCGCGACGAACGCGTCGAGGGCGTCCGGCACCTCGGGGTTCATCGTCTTGACGCGCGGGATCTCGGACGAGAGCACGCGCGCGAGCGTCTCGGCGTCGGTGTCGCTCTTGCCCTTGAAGAGGCGCTTGCCCGCGAGCGTCTCCCACAGGAGCACGCCCGCGGCGAAGAGATCGGCGCGGCGGTCGAGATCGTCGCCGCGCGCCTGCTCGGGCGCCATGTAGCCGAGCTTGCCCTTCAGCTGGCCGGTGCGGGTGTGCGAGATGCGGTTGAGCGCGCGCGCGACGCCGAAGTCGGTGATGCGCGAGGTGCCGTCGAGGCCGATGAGCACGTTCTGCGGGGAGACGTCGCGGTGGACGATGTGCAGCGGGTTGCCCGCGTCGTCCTTCAGCTCGTGCGCCGCGTGCAGCCCCGCGACGGCGTCGTGGATGATGCGCAAGGCGACCCGCACCGGCATCTTGTCGACGCCTTGCGCGGCGCGCGACAGGAGGCGCGCCAGCGTCGGGCCCTCGACGTAGTCCATCACGAGGAAGTAGCCGCGCTCGGCGGTGCCGATCTCGAGGGTGGAGACGACGTTCGGGTGGCGGATGCGCGCCGCGATGCGCGCCTCGTCGAGGAACATGTCGACGAAGGCCTGGTCGCGCTCGAGGTGCGGGTGCAGCCGCTTGATGGCGACGAGGCGCTCGAACCCGCCCGCGCCCGGCAGCCTGCCGAGGTACACGGTCGCCATCCCGCCCGACGCGAGCTCGGCGAGCACCTCGTAGCGGTCGAGCCGACGCGCTGTCGCTGGCTGGGCCATCAGAACGTGCCCTCGGCGCCGATGAAAGCGCCGCGTGACAGGCCGATGAGCGGAGAGATCGAGCGCCCCTGCGAGGGCGCGCGCGGGCCGCTCCAGTCGGTGAACCCGGCCGCGATGACGCCGGTCGCGACGCCGACGACGGCCGTCGCGCCGAAGAGGACGTTGGTGCGCAGCTCCTTGCTCTTGCCCTGATCGAAGAGCGAGTCGCAGTCGGGCCGGCGGTTGCCGCACGCGTCGCGCACGCGCGGGGTGCCGGGGCTGCTCTTCGTGTCGAGGCCGCTCCAGATCGACACGCCGAGCAGGAGCGCCGTCGCCCCGGCTCCCGTGTACGTGATCCAGGGATCGAGGGGCTTACGAGGCGGTGGGGGCGGCGGCGCGGGCTCCGGCCTCACCTTCGCCTCGGGCTTGGGCTCGTCCGGCGGCTCGGCGGGCTTCGGCGGCTCGGGCGGGGCGTCGAGCTTCACGGAGTCGGAGCCGCCCTTCGTCGCCTCGAGGCGGACGGTGCGGCTGCGGTCGCCCGACCAGCCGGCGACGAGGTTGTGCGAGCCCGGCTCGAGGAAGAGCACGTACGTCTCCACCTCGCCGCTCGCGACCTTGCCGTCGAGCACGAGGCCGCACGCCGGCGCGCAGGAGACGTCGACGCGCTGCAGCTGCTTCTCGCTGCCGGCGACGATCCCGCGGGCGAGCTCGGCGAGCGCCTTGTCGTCGGCGTGGCGGGTGAGCGCGAGCTGCGAGAGCGTCGCCGCGCGGGCCAGCTGCTTGCCCGCCTTGCGCGCGCGGATGGCGTTGCCGATCGCGGCGGCGCTCGGCGCGTAGCGATCGGCCGCCTCGAAATGCGCGGCGGCGGCCTCGTAGTCCTTGCGCTTGAAGGCCTTCGTGCCCTCGTCGAATTCCTCGGCCGCGGCCTGGAGCTTCGCGGGATCGCCGTCGGCGCGCGCGAGCGACGGCGTCGTGAACACGGCGGCCGCGAGGACGAAGATCCCCGTGCGAGGGCGCATGCGGCGCTGATGTTTCACGCGAGCACGCCGAACGTCAAGCTCGTGGCGCCTTCGTCCCCCGCATTTTGCCAGGCGCCGCGCGAGCGGCTAAAGGCACCGGGGATGAGACGGCTCGCGCGCGCGGCGTCGTGGTGCTTGCTCGCGTCCTGTGCGCCGCAGACGAGCGGCGCGCCGGCGTCGGGGGAGCCGGTGGTCAGCGCGTCCGCCGCGCCCGCGCCGCCTCCCAGCGAGAGCGCGCCGTCGAGCGCGTCGTCGGTCGCCGACCCCGCGCCCGCGCCGCCGGCGCCGTTCTGGCGCGAGAGGCTCCAGGCGCCCGCGGGCACCCGCGTCTACGCGAAGACCCGCTACGTCTGGGTGCACTACGAGCCGTCCGCCGCGTCGGGGTGGCGCGGGTTCCTCTGGCTCGGCGGCTACGCGGACGTCGCGCGCGGCCCCATCGTCGGCCAGGGCGGATGCGCCGCGTGGTACGAGGTGAAGCCCCGCGGGTACGTGTGCGTCGACGGCGACAAGGCGACGCTCGATCCGGCCGATCCGCAGCTGCTCGCGCTCTTGCCGTACGCGCCCGACGTCTCGTCGCCGTGGCCGCATCGCTACGGCGAGTCGCGAGGGGCCCAGCGCTACCGCGAGCTGCCGACGCCCGAGCAGCAGCGCGGGCGAGAGTGGGATCTGCCCGAGCACCGCGCCCGCATGCAGCGCGCCGCGGAGGGTGACGTGCACGCGTCGCTCGTCGGCGTCGATCTCTCGCCCGGCTCGACGACGCCGCTCTCGCTGCCGGCGCTCCCGGCGACGCTGCGCGAGGAGCGCAAGCGCCTGTTGCCGCAGAGCACCGTCGCGTGGTCGCGCGAGTGGTCGGACGGCGAGCGATCGTGGCTCCTGTCGGGAGACTTCGTCTGGGTGCCGAAGGACCGCGTCGCGCCGTACCCCGTCTCGAGGTTCCACGGCGTCACGCTCGGCGGCGAGGTGAGGCTGCCTCTCGCCTTCTTCAAGCAGAAGGCGCGCCCGCGTTACAAGGTGGTCGGCGACGCGTTCGAGCCGGACGGCGCGCCGTTCGAGCGGCACGCGTGGGTGATGCTCACGGGCGAGGCGCGCGCGGCGGGCGGCAAGCGTTACCTCGAGACGCGCGAGCCGGGCGTCTGGGTGCAGGAGGCCGACGCGACCGTCGCGCGCGCGCGCGAGGTCTCGCCGTGGGGCGCGAAGATCGGAGAGCCCGACGCGACCGGCAAGGCGCCGCGCGGCCGGCAGACCTGGCTCGACGCGAGCATCCTGTCGGGCTGGATGGTGGCGTACGAGGGCACGACCCCCGTGTACGCGACCCTCATCTCGCCGGGGCGCGGCGGCCTGCCCGAGCGCGGCAAGGATCCGATCGAGACGGCGTCGACGCCCGCGGGCGCGTACGCCATCACCGGCAAGTTCGCGACCGCGACGATGGTGGCGCCCGGCGAGTTCATCCACTCGGACGTGCCGTACGCGCAGAACTTCCACGGGCCGCACGCCATCCACGTCGCCTACTGGCACGACGACTGGGGCGACAAGAAGAGCGCCGGCTGCGTGAACGTCTCGGCGATCGACGGCAAATGGCTGTTCGACTGGACGGAGCCGCGCATCCCGCCCGGCTGGCACGGCGTCAGGCTCGAGCCCGACAAGGACCCTGCGACGCTGTTCTACCTGCACGAGTAGCGAGCGCGCGTCAGGGCAGATCGCAGCGGTAGGAGTTTCCGCTCAGCGTCGGGTAGAAGAGCGTGACGCCGTCGGATCGGAGCATCATCGGCCCGCTCCCGTCGCAGCGCGTGTGAGGGTTGCCGCCCGTCAGCGGCGCGTGCTCGACGCGGCCTCCGCTGTGGCCATAGAAGACCTGTCCGCCGTGCACGATCAGGGACGCCGCGAGGATGCCGTACGCGCTCTTCGTCACCTGCGTCGGTGAGCCGCCGGACTTCGGCATCCGGAGGACCTCTTCGCCGCTGGCGACCAGGAGGTCCGTGCCGTCCTGCTGGAAGGCGCGGACGCCGTTCGGGAAGCTCGCCAGTGACTCGACCGACGAGACGCCGAGCGACGCCTTCGGCGCGCGCTTCACGTCGCCGCTCTGCGTGGCCCAGTACACATGGCTCGGATCGACGAACAGCGGCCCGGGGTACGCCGTGCCGAGCGGGATGGCGTTCACAGCAGCGCCGCCGCTCGCGGACATCGTGTAGATGCCAGTATCGGCGGTCGTCGAGCCAATGAGGGAGAGATACACGACGCCGTCGTGCAGCGCGATGGTACCGGGAGACTTGGTCGAGTCGAAGTAGGGTGGAGAGGAGCCGACCGTCTCGGGCGAGCCGCCCTTGCGCGGCAGCCTCCCGAATTCGCCTCCGACCGTGTGCCAGTAGACGTAGTCGGAGTCGAGCAGCAGCGCGTACGGCCGGGTCGGCGTCGCGACCACGTCCGGCTCCGTGCCCGCCGGGAGGCCCCCGACCGGCGCGCGCACGATCCTGTCATTGTACACCTGCGCGCCGTACACGTAGCCGCCGTCGGCGAGGACGTCGGCGTTGCTCCCGAGGTTGAGGTTGAGCGCGGCGCAGACCCCGAACTTGCACTCGTTGGTGCCGCATGAGTAGCCGCACTCGCCGCAGTTGGAGGACGACTTCTGGGTGTCGCCGCAGCCGCCGCCCGCCCCCGCCGCGCCGCCCGTGCCCCCGCCAGCGCCCCCGGCGCCCGAGAGCGCGGTGACAGTGAAGAACGAGAAGTGGTTCACGCTGGCGACGAGGTTCTGATCCTTGCGCGTCGCGGGGATCTCGGCCCACGGCCCGCCCGGCGGTGCCGTCAGCAGGAGCGGCTGCGAGAAGGCCGACGCGCCCGGCACCTCGATGGTGACCGGCGCGCTGAAGGTCTGTCCGTGAGGCGTGAACGCGTACACGAACGATCCCTGCTCGTATTGTTGCGGCACCGGCGGCACGTCCGCCGGGATGGCGACGGTGACCTTGATCGCGCCGGGCTCGCCCGTGGCGCCGCCCGGGATGCTGGCCTTCGAGCCGTTCGGGCCGTCGACGATCGTCTCCCCGACCCCGCCACCGGCCCCCGCGCCGCCGCTGGAGGCCCCGCCCTTCCCGGCGCTCGCGCCGCCCGCGGACGTCCCGGCCTGTGCGCCGCCCGCGCCTGCGCCGCCCACGCCGCCCGCGCCGCCGGGCCGCGGAGACTGCGCGTCGACGCAGACGGGATCGAGCGGAGACTTCGTCGGGCACGCCGCGCTGATGCCGAGCACGCGCGCGCGAGCGTCGGGCTGCCCGGTGAACGCCTTGCACACGCCGGGGGAGAGCACGACGCGGTCTCCGTCGAGCGTGAACCCCTCGCGCTCGTCCGCGTCGAGCACGATGCGCCGGCCCTTCGAGGCCGACCACTCCATCAGCACGTTGAACGATCCGACCGGGCTCGGCGCGACGAACGAGCACCGGTCGTCGAGCGCCGCGCGCGGGATGATCTGCCACTTCGTGACGCACTTCGCCTCGTCGAAGCAGCCGCCCTGCTCCTTCGTGCGCGTGAGCGCGTCGTTGCCCTCGAACTCCGGCAGCGCCTCGGCGTCGACCGACGCGTCCTGGCACTCGCCGCCGACGCACGTCGAGCCGTCGGCGCAGTCGGCCGCGTCGAAGCACGAGAAGCGCAGCGCCATCCGCAGCAGCTTGGTCTTCTGCTCCGAGAAGCCGAGGCGCGCCTCGCGCACGACGCGCCAGCTGTTCGACGACGCGTCCTTCGCGCGGACGACGACGCGCACCGGGCTGGTCGACGCGCCGTCCTGCTCGATCGTGAGCGTGCCGGGCAAGCGCGTGTCCTTGGGCAGCTCGTACGGCTGTGACAGGAATTGCTTGCCGTCCCGCTCGACGACGATCTCGAGCCTGGAGACGTCGTCCGGGATGCGCCCCTCGGTGTGGACCGCGACGACGATCGCCGTCGCCTTGTCGTCCGCGCACGCGCCGAGCGCGAGCGTCGTGAGGAGCCCTGCCTGCGCGAGCCAGCGAGTTCGTGTCCGCCCCATCCGGAGGAGCGTAGCGGAGGATCGTCCGGCGCGCCTACAGGCGCCTCGCGTCGTGGAGTACGGTCCGCGCGTGCCTCGCCTGCCTCGCTGGCTCGTCGCCTGCCTCACGGTGGCCGCCGCGTGGCTGATGGCCGCGACGGCGCGCGCGGGCGAGGACGTGGCCCCCTCGATCGAGGCCGGTCGAGAGGCCGAGATCCTCGCGCTGTTCGCGCCGATCTCGCTGGGAGCGGAGGTGACGCCCGGCTGGCGCCTGATGAACGTCGAGGTGGGCGCGCGCGCCATCCGGTGCGTCGTCGACGGCCCCGGGGGAGCGCACGCCACGCTGACGCTCTCCCACCCCTCGTCCGCGCCGGACGCGCGCGCGTCGCGGAGCTTCGCGCTCGTCGCCGAGCCGGCCGGGCACGCGGCGCTCGACGCGCTCGAGGCGCGCGTGATGGCGAACGACCGAGGTGGCTTCTTCCGGCTGCGCCTGCCGCCGCCGAGCGACGACGCGCCTCGGACGCGGAGCCCGAGCGTCGTGCAGGCCTGGGCGACGGACGGGATCGTGTGGCTCGTCGGGCTCGCCGCGCTGTCGCTCCTGCTCGCGTGGCGGGAGCTCTCGGACGCGCCGCGCTGGGCGCTCCCGGCCGCGGTGGGGATCGCCGTGGTCGGAGCGGCCGTCCGCCTCGTCGAGTCGCCCGACGCCGCGCTCGACGTGTGGCCGTACAGCCGCGAGCTGCCCGTCGCGCACCACGCGCTCCGTGGGCCGGCCCTGGCGCACGTGTCGCGCGCGCTCGGCGCGACGTGGACGTTCATCGACGTCACCCACACGACCAACCTCGTCGTCGCGGCGCTGACGCCGCTCGCGCTCGTGTCGCACGCGCGGCCGCTGCTCGGAGACCACCGCGCGGCGCTCCTCGCCGCCTCGCTCGTCGCGCTCTCGCCGTCGCACGTCAGGTTCTCGCGCTCGGACACGGCCTTCATCCCGGCGCTGTTGCTCTCGGCGCTCGCGTTCGGCCTGGCGCACCGCGCGGCCTGCGATCGGTCGCGCGCCCTGCGCATGGCGGCGACCGCAGGGCTGCCGGCGCTCCTCTTCGCGCTGCTGGTGACGAGGCCGCTGAACGTGCTGTTCCTGCCGCTCCTCGTCGGTCAGCTCTGGCTGCTCGACGGCCGCGCGCCGCGTCGACGCCTGCTCGCGCTGGCGGCGCTCGAGACGGCGACGGGCGCGGCGTTCTTCTTCGGATCGTTCCTCTCGGCGCACCAGCGCACGATCTCGGAGAGCGTCGACGCGTGGCTGCCGCTGCGCGCGCTCCGCGCCCTCGTGACGCCGCGCCTCGACACGCTCATCCACCCCGCCGTCACGCCGCCCGTGCTGCTGCTCGTCGCCGTCGTCGGCGGCGCGGCGCTGTGGCGCGGGGAGCGGCGGCGGCTCGGGTTCTTGCTGGCGTGGATCGCGCTGTTCTTCGTCGGGCACTCGGTGGTCTTGCCGAGCTCGGTCGAGATGCAGGCGCGCTACCAGCTGCACCTCGTCATCCCGATGGCGCTGCTCGGCGCGGTGGGGCTGCTGGCGCTCGGGGCGCGCCGCCAGCGGCTGGCGATCGCGGCGAGCGTCGTGCTCGCGGCCTCGCCGCTCCTGCATGTGAGCTTCGTTCGCGACGTCGCGTTCGACGATCTCCGGGAGCACGCGCTCGTGCGGCGCGCCCGCGACCTCGTCCCCGCGGGGTGCACCGTGCTCGAGCACGTCGAGCGAGATCACGAGGCGCGCTTCGGCAGGGTGGGGCTCGCGCTCACGCGAGGCGTGGTCGAGCAGCGGTTCAAGGTGCAGCCGCTCAGCGCCGACAGGGGGCGCACGCTGCGCCCCGAGGCCGAGGCGGCCCTCGCGTCGCCGCCCCCGTGCCTGTTCCTCTACGAGGGGCTGCCCTGTCGCGGCGGCGCGCCGGCGTGCCGCGCGGCGCGCGCCGCCGCGAGGTGGGAGACCGCGCTCGAGGAGCGCTTCGCGAGCCGCCCGTACGACGACACGATCGCGCGCGGCATGCCGCCGCCGGGCTCGCCCGTCGCCCTGTCGCTGCGGCGCCTCGCTCGGTGACGCGTGACCCGCCAGGAAATGGTGCAAGATGCGGCCGTGCCCGAGGCACGGGAGGACAGCGAAGCCGCGCCCGACGTCGACGCCCTCGGTGCGACGGAGGTCGTCGCGTCGGCGAGCGACACGACGCCCGACGCGGACGCGCCCCGCGAGGCGGCTGGCGAGTTGCCGCCGGTGGCCGCGCTGTCGTCCTCGCCCCGCGGCACGGTGGTGATGGGTCAGCCCATCTCGGACACGAAGCTCTCGCCGACGACGGGCGGCGGCTCGCTTCGGCCGTTCGGCCCGTACGGCGCCGTCGAGGAGCTCTCGTCGCAGGGCGCGATGGGCATCGTCGCGCGCGCGTACAACACGGCGTTCGATCGCTGGGAGCTCGTGAAGTTCCTGCGAGAGGAGCACGCGGCGCGGCCCGAGCTCGTCCGGCAGTTCGAGCGGGAGGGCAAGGTGCTGGCGAGGCTGTCGCACCCGAACGTCGTCACCGTGTTCGCGGTCTACCAGCAGGGCGGCAGGCCGTGCCTCGCGATGGAGTTCCTGCAGGGCGAGTCGCTCGGGGATCTCATCGAGCGCGACGGGCCGCTCCCGATCGAGCGCGCGTCGGCGCTGTTCCTCGAGGCGGCGCGCGGGCTCGCGGCCGCGCACGAGGCGGGGCTGCTCCACCGCGATCTGAAGCCCGACAACCTCTTCGTCGTCGCCGGCAAGAAGGGATCGTCGGTGGGCCTGAAGCTGATCGACTTCGGCCTCGCGACGGCCGATCGCGCGGCGGCGATCTCGGAGAGCAGCCCGCAGCTCATCGCCGACATCGCCGGCGGCACGCCGCTCTACATGGCGCCCGAGCAGTGGCGCGGCGGCGACGCGACGCCGTCGACGGATCTGTTCGGGCTCGGGCTGTCGTTCCACGTGGCGCTCGCGGGGCGCCTGCCGTTCGACGCGGCGAGCACCGAGGACGTGCGCCGCGCGATGCTGGCGGAGGCCGCGTTCCCCGACGTGCGCACGTGGCGGCCCGAGGTGCCCCGCGCCCTCGCGGAGGTGGTGGCCCGGGCGATCCACCGCGCGCCAGAGCAGCGCTTCGCGTCGGCCGACGATCTGGTCGGCGCGCTCGTCGCTGCGCGCGCGGCGGCGCGACCGCGGCGCGTCCCCGGCTCCGGGCCGTACCGCGGGCTGATGACCTTCTCCGCGGCCGAGCGGGACGTGTTCTTCGGTCGAGACGCGGAGGTCGCCGAGATCGTCGAGCGCCTGCGGCGTGAGCCCGGGCTCGTCGTCGTCGGCCCGAGCGGCGCCGGCAAGAGCTCGCTCGTGCACGCGGGCGTCGCGCCGGCGGTCCTCGACGGCGCGCTCGGCTCCGGGCTCGTCTTCGTCGAGGCGACGCTCGAGCCTCGCGAGCGCCCCCTCGCGTCGCTGGCGGCGTCGCTCGGGCGCGCGCTCGGCAAGCCGGAGCGCGATCTCTACTCGTTCCTCGCGGCGACGCCCGCGGGGCTCGGAGCCGCGCTCGCCGAGGCGCTGCCGGCGGGGCGCGGCGTGCTCGTGGTGATCGACCAGCTCGAGGAGCTGGCGACGCTCGCGACCGACGCGGGCGAGGTCGGGGCGTTCTGCAAGGCGGTCGGCGCGATGCTGTCGCTCGGGGCGCCGTCGGTGCGGGTCATCGCGACGGTGCGCGCCGATCTGCTCGACAGGTTGTTCTCCCACGAGCCGCTCCGACCGCTCCTGACGCGAGGGTTCCACCCCGTGCGACCGCTGCGCGGCGAGGCGCTGCGGCGCGCGGTGATCGCGCCCGCCGAGGCCGCGGGCTACACGGTGGAGGAGCCCGCGCTCGTCGACGAGATCGTCGCCGACGCGGACAAGACCGACGCCGCGTTGCCGCTCGTCTCCTTCGTCATGGCGTCGTGGTGGGCGCTGCGCGACGAGGCGACCAAGCTCCTCCCGTCCGCGGCCTACCGCGCGCTCGGCGGGCTGACCGGCGCGCTCGCGCGCCACGGTGACGCGCTGTTCGAGGCGATGAGCGAGCGGGAGCGGGCGGCGGCCGAGCACATCCTCGTGTGGCTCGTGTCACACGCCGGCACGCGCGTGCGGGTCGACGCGAAGTCGCTCGTCGATCCCGCCGCCGTGGGTCCAGGCGCGCCCGCCGCGCTCGCGAAGCTCCTGGCGGCGAGGCTGGTCGTCGAGTCGGGCGGCAAGGTCGAGATCGTGCACGAGTCGCTCGCGACGAAGTGGCCGCGCCTCTCCGCGCTGCTCCAGGTGAGCGGCGAGGACCGCGCGTACCGCGACCGCGTCTCGGCGGCCGCGCGCGAGTGGGAGGGCCAGGGCCGGCCGGAGGGGATGCTGTGGTCGGGGGATCTCGCGGAGCGCCTGTTCCGCTGGGTCGAGGACACCGCCGCCCCGCTCGGGCAGTCGGAGCTCGCGTTCTACGAGGCGGTGCGCCGCCGCCGGGATCGCCGGCGCCTCGTCTCGCGCTCCCTGGTCATCTCGATCACGCTCTCGGCGGTCATCGTCACGCTCATCGCGAAGCGCAGCGAGCGCGATCTGTCGGCGCGCCTGGTCGCGAGCGAGGCGCTGGCGAGCGCCGCGGCGTCGAGCTTCAAGCGCTCCGAGGCGCGGCTGAAGCGGGCCGAGGCCGCGATGCGCCTCGCGGACGATCCGCCCGGCGCGCTGTCGCTCGCGCACGAGAGCTGGGAGCTGCATCACGATCCGAGCCTCGACGTCATCGCGTGGCAGGCGCGGGCGCTCGGGGTGCCGCGGCCGCTCCCGCCGCACCCTCGCGGCGCCACGCTGGTCGCGATCAGCGCGAACGGCGCGTGGCTCGCGAGCGCGGGCGCGAGCGGCTCCATCCACGTGCTGTCGTCGACGACGGCCGACCACGCGTCCTTTCGCGCGTCGGCGACGCCGTACGGGATGCCCCGCGCGCTCGCGCTCTCGCGGGACGGCGCGCGCCTCGCGGTCGGCACCACGGCCGGTGAGATCGTGTCGGCCGCCGGGCCCGAGTACCGCCCGGAGCTCGTCGCGCGCTGCGCGGGCAGCGTCGATTCGGTCGCGGTCGCCCCGCGCGCCGTCATCGCGACCTGCCCGGCCGATCCTCGCGGCGCGGTGCGCGTCGTGCCGAGCTCGCGCGAGGTCTCCGCGCTCACCAAGGGGAAGGTCGTCTCCGTCTCGCTCGCCGACGACGCCGACGTCGGCGCGTGGCTCACCGACGCGGGCGCGATCGGCGTCTTCTCACCGACGACCGGCGAGACGATGGCGGAGGCGCAGGGGCTCCGTGGCGCGACCGTCATCGCGGCCTCTCCGCGTGGCGAGCGGCTCTTCCTCGGCGCCGCGGACGGCGTCGCGTACATCGTCGACGTCGGGCGAGGCGCGCTCTCACCGGCGCGACCGCTCGCGGGGCGCGCCGCGCCGCCCTTCACCGCGCTCACCGCGCTCGACGAGCGCGAGGTGCTGTCGCTGTCGCGAGACGGCGTCTGGCGAACACACGGCGCGGACGCGACCCGCACGCTCGGCACCGCGGGGCTCGAGCGCGCGTGCGCGGTGTCGCGCCGGAAGCACGCCGCCGTGATGGTCGGGCGCGGCGGGGAGGTGGCCGTGCGCTCGACGATCGACGGCAGCGAGCTCGGGAGGCTGCGCGGGGCGACGCTGGACGTGTCGTCGGTCGCGCTCGACGCCGCCGCGCGGCTCGCGGTCGTCGGGGCGCGCGACGGGGGCGTGCGGGTCTACTCGCTGGCGGAGAGCTCGGCGCTCGTCACGCGCTCGCGCGCCGCGGGCGAGGCCTCGTGCCTGCTCTCCCCGGACGGCGCGGCGGCCGCGTGCGCGTCACGCGTGGGGATCGACGCGTTCGTCCTCGACGGATCGATCGGCGGCGGGGCCTCGACGCGCGTCGTCTCTCGCGCGGAGGGCGAGCAGGTCGTGGCCGTGTCCCCGCGCGGCGAGCACGTCGCGACGTCGACGCCAGCCGGTCTGCAGCTCGACGGCGCGCCGGCCACAGGGGCGGACTCGCTCCGCCTCGGCGCGTACTCGCCCGACGGCGCGCAGATCGCGCTCGCGGGGCGTCGGGACGGCGGCGGCCGCGTCGAGCTGCGCCGCGTGGGCTCGACGAGGAGCGTGGATCTCCCGTCGCCTCCGAACGTGCTGCTGTGGTCCCACGACGGCTCGCAGCTCCTGGTGGGCCTGCTGCAGGGGGGCGTCGCGCTGGTCGACGCGCTCGGGGGCAAGCTCTCGCGCGTCATCACGCTGTCGCTGCTCGAGGGCGACGCGTCGGCGCTCGCGCTTTCGGACGACGGCGGGCTCGTCGCGGCGAGCGGCACCTCGGGCAAGATCGTGCTCGTGCGCGCGGACGGCACGCGCGAGCGGCTGCTCGTGAACCTCGGCGCGCCGATCACGTGCGTCGCGTTCTCCCAGGACGGGCGCGCGGTCGTCGCGGGCGCGACGGCGGCGCGCGTCGCAGTCTCCGACGTCGACGGCGGCGGGACGTTCACGCTGCCCTCGATCGCCGGCGTCGCCGCGTGCGCGCGCAGCCCGATCGGCGACAGGTTCTCGTTCGTGGGGCCGGACGGGAGCGCGTGGATCCGCGCGCTCGATTTCTCGCCGCTCGTCGCGCAGCGCGCGCCCGACTCGGCGCTCGACGCGGCGGCGCTCAGCGTCGACACGTGGCGCGGGCTGGGCTGGAAGTTACCCGCGAGCCCGTCGCCGTGGCCCCCACACGGCCACCGATCGTCGACGGTCGCCGCCCCTCCCCCGCTATCGATACCAGACGGGCGCGGAGACGAGGACGTCCCCGTCCTCCTGGCGCGCGACCACGAACACGTACGTCGGCTCGCCGACGTCGAGGTCGAAGGTCACCGTGCACGGGTTGGCGCCCTTGCAGGCCGCGGCGTCGAGGCCGTCGCCGCTCGGGCCGTACAGCGTGACCGCGCCGAAGCCGTCCTTCGCTTGCTTGTCTCTCAGCGTGACGGTGAGCACCGTGGGGCCGAACCCCTCGAGCACCGAGCCCATCCAGCACGCGCCGTCCGCGAGCAGCTTCAGGCTGGCCGTGTCGTCGTTGGTGGCGACGGTGCGGTTGGCGACGACGGCGGCGCGGACGTCGATGCGGCTGAGCGCCGGCGCCCAGACGAGCGTCGCCTTGTCGGAGTCGCCCCAGCCGCCGTGGTGGTTGTCCTCGTTCCACGACGGGGAGACCTTCCAGCCGTTGTTCAGGATGAGGCGATACTTGGCGAGGTGCGTCGCGAAGGACGCGCCGCCGTTGAACTCCGCGAGACGCACCTTGTCCTGGGCGACCGGGTAGTGTTTGTACCCGTGCATGTCCTGAGGGTCGGGCGGGTGGTTGAACTGCCCGACGCACGGCCCGCACTTGGCGATCTCCTGGTAGATCTCGGGGATGTTGATCGCCATCTTGTAGTACTTGTCGGGGAACAGCACGTTGAAGTGCCCCGTCCACTTCGATCCCTGGGCGCCCTCGTAGATGCCGTTCTCCCAGCCGCAGCCGGCGGCGAATTTGCCAGGCGCGTTGTGCTTGTTGGCGGCGTCCTGGCAGCTCTTGTACTGCGCGGGTGACAGGTGGTTGTGGTGGTCGGACAGCCACAAGAAGTCGAGCGGCGGGGCGCTCTTCTTCGCGTGATCGAAGGCCTCGCCGGGCGGCCCGCTGTCGCTGCCGGTCGCGTCGGGCGACAGGTGCGTGTGGGCGTGCAGGCCGCCCCAGTAGGCGTGAAAGTCTCCCACGACGCAGCCCTTGCGCATCGTGGGGGGCGCGCAGTCGGCGGCGCAGGTCTTCTCTGTCTCTCCCGCGCCGCACACACCGTCGCCGCAGGACTGGCACGCGCCGCAGTCGTCCTCGCACGCGGCGCAGGTCTCGCCCGTCGCGCAGACGCCGTCGCCGCACGACTGGCAGGCGCCGCAGTCCTTGGGGCAGGAGGCGCACGTCTCGGCCGCGCTGCAGGCGCCGTCGCCGCACCCGGCGCATGGCCCGCAATCCTCGGCGCAGCTCACGCACGACTCCCCCGACGCCGCGACGCACTCGCCGTCGCCGCACGCGGAGCAGGCGCCGCAGTCCGCCGCGCACGACTCGCACGACTCGAGCCCCCCGGTCAGCAGCGCGCAGACGCCGTCCCCGCAGACGGGGCACGCGCCGCAGTCGGCGGGGCACGTGCCGCACTCCTCGCCGGACTCGTGATCGCAGCGCGCGTCTCCGCACGACGCGCCGCCCGACTCTCCTGCGGACCCCCCTGCGCCAGCCGTCGTCGACGTGGATCCGCTGCCCGAGCACCCGCCCGCGGGGGCCAGGAGCGCGCCCGACGCGAGCGAGATCGTCACCGCGACGGCGAGGGCGGCGCGGCCATGCGGATCGACGAGGGACATCCTCCCGAGATCAGCAGGTCGTCGCGGCGGCGTCACCCGTCAGGGCGCGGAGGCACGCAGCCGCGCCAGCTCGTCGAGGAGCGCCGTGAGCAGGAAGGGCTTGTGGAGGAACGCGGTGCGCTCGAGCTCGCCCGCCCTCGCGCCCCTGTCGTCGACGAAGCCGCTCATCAGCACGACGGGGAGCGCGGGCGCCTCCGCTCGCAGCAGCCGCGAAAGCTCGTGGCCCGTCAGGCCGGGCATCACCAGATCGAGGACGGCGACCGCGTACTCGCGCGCGTGCCGGACGGCGCGCGACGCGGCGAGCGGCGACGAGGCGTACTCGTCGACCTCGTAGCCGGCGTCCCTCAGCGCCTGCCCGACGACGCTGCGGACCATGTCCTCGTCGTCCACCAGCAGGACCCGCCCGCCGTGCGTCGCCTCCCCTCCCGCCTCGCGCGCGGGCCCGGTCGGCGGGACCACGGCGCGCGCGTTCGTGACCGGGAGCGTGACGCGGAAGGTGGTCCCCGCGTGGGGCGCGCTCTGGAGCTCGAGGCTGCCGTGGTGCCTGCGCACGATCCCCAGCACCGCCGCGAGCCCGAGCCCGCGGCCCGTCTCCTTCGTGGAGAAGAAGGGCTCGAAGATGCGCCGCTGCGTCGGCTCATCCATGCCCGCGCCGGAGTCGCTCACCTCGAAGAACACGGAGTCGCCGAGGGGCACGACGCCGTGGCGCACGCCGACCGGCGCGGGGTGCTCGCTCGTGCGCCCCGTGGCCACGTGGATCTCGCCGGGGTGCCCGCCCAGCGCGTCGGAGGCGTTCGTGAGGAGGTTCATCACCACCTGCTGGATCTGCGCGGGATCGACCGTCACCGGCGGGAGCCCGTCGGCGAGCTCGTAGCTCACCGTCGCGTGCTTCGAGATCCCCGACGCGATCAGGCTGCCCATGTCGACGACCAGCGAGTTCAGGTCGGCCGGGCGCAGGCGAAACTGACCGCGGCCGGCGTACGCGAGCATCTGGTGGGTGAGGTCGGCGGCGCGCAAGGTCGCGCGCTCCCCCTCGGCGACCAGGGCCCGCGCACGCGACGCGGCGGGCACCTCGCGCGCGAGCAGGTTGAAGCTCCCGAGGATGGCGGCGAGGAGGTTGTTGAAATCGTGCGCGATGCCGCCGGCCATCAGCCCGAGGCTCTCGAGCTTCTGCGCCTGTTGCACCTGCTCCTCGAGGCGCCGGGCCTCGCGCTCGAGCGCCTTGCTGGCGGTCACGTCGATCGAGAGGCCCGTGAGCCCCAGGATCTCGCCCGCCGCGCCCCTGCGGGGGAAGTATCGGTTCGACCACGTCCGCCCGCCGACCTCGACCTCGCCCGCCTGGGCCTCGCCCCGCATCGCGCGCCGGATGGCGTCGACGGCCTCGGGCGACGCCGCGTAGACCTCGTACACCGAGCGGCCCACGAGCTGCCCCGGCGAGAGGCCGAGCGACATCAGCGCCTGCCCCTCCGACAGCGTGATGACGCCGTCGACGTCGACCGCCCACAGCACGATCGGCATCGCCCCGATCACGGAGTGCAGCTGCTGGCGAGCCTCCGCGAGCTCGGCGACCAGCGCGTCGTTACCGCCCGTCGTGTCCGCGGACATGTCCCCCCCCGGTGTCCCTCCCGTCCACGACGACGCCAGCCTCGCCTCCCGTGATCTGCGTCATCCCATGACGCTACCACGCCTCGGAGTTCAGTTCAGAGGTGCTTCTTCGCGACGTCGGCCCACGTGCCCGTCGGCTCGAGCTCGAGGTAGCGCCGCCAGCACGGACGCGCCTTGTCGCGCTGGCCGGACGACTCGTAGGCCATCGCGAGGTAGAAGTGCGCGTCGGCGAACCGTGGATCGACGGCGATCGCCGCCTCGAAGTACCCGATCGCGACCGCCGTCCTGCCGCGCTCGAGCGAGACGTAGCCGAGGTTGTACTGCGCCTCCGGCTGGGTCGCGTCGCGCAGCAGCGCCGCCTCGTAGAGCGCGACGGCGGCGTCCTCCTCGCCGCGGCGAAAGTGCAGGTTGCCGAGGTTCGTGTAGGCGATCGCGAGGTCCGGCTCGAGCTCGATCGCGCGGCGGTACAGGCGCTCCGCCTCCTCGACGGTCTCCGGGTGCTCGTCGAGCTCGCTGGCCCGCACGTACAGATCGTACGCCGTCTGCTGCCGGTCCGAGCGACCACGGGGGCGGAGCACGCGCACGACGTCGTCGCGCAGCTCGGCCACGCCGAAGTCGAGCAGCAGCTGGCCCGTCGTCGCGAGGAAATCGCCGGTGTCCGCGCGGACGACCACGCGCTGTCCGTCCGAGGCGACGCGCAGCTCCGCGAGCGGCCGCGTGACCTTCGGGAGCGACTCCCGCAGCGCGCGGACGGCGCTCGTGACGTCCCGCATCGCCACCCGGCGATCGAGCAGGCCCTTGACCGTCCGCACCACGATGAGATCGCGGAACGTGTACGCGGGCCGGCCGCCGCGCTCGCCGCTCGGGGCGACCACGCCCGCGCGCGCGAGCGATCGCAGGCGCGCGGCCGAGAGCCCCGTCAGCCTCGCGACCTCGGCGGCCGTGAACAGATCGGTCACCGGCTCCACGCCGGCGATCGGCTCGGGCGCGACGGGGGCAGGCGGCGCCACGCGTCCGCCGTTCGGGCCGAACTGGACGTGGATCAGGTTGTCGCGCCCGCCGCTCTTCCGCGAAGCCATCGCCCCGCAGACCCAATCGCCGAGCCACGCGTGCGTCAAGCGAAGGCGCGCGCGAGGTCGAGCTCGGCCTCGATCTCGACCTCGAACGTGGCCCGCCCGGGCGCGAGGGTGATCTCGAGGTGGCACCGCGCGGTGTCGAGCGCGGCGCGGGCGCGCGAACAAGCCTCACGTCGCGCGATGCGGAGGACGGCCGCGCGCACGTGGAGATCGGACGCGAGCGCCCGCAGCGTGGCGTCGTCGTCCGCGGGGACGATCACGCTCGACGTGCCGAAGTACCGCGCGCCGTCGTCGCGCCCCTCCGAGACGACGTCCGCCCGCGCGACCCACGAGAGCGCGAGCCCCGGCTCGACGCGGACGAGGCTGACGACGCGGCGCGCGGTGAGGCGCGTGGCGCGCGCCTTGGCGAGCGGAGGACCGTAGAGCAGCACGGCGCGGATCGTCGCGCGCGAGGCGCCCCCTCGGCCAAGATCGCGCCTGCTCACCCGCGAAAGTTGGCCGCTCGCCGGCCAGACGCGCAGGATCGCGCCCATGCACGAGGAGCGCCGTCGCCACGTCGTCTACACGACCGCGTGGCTCGAGTACCACGTGCGCGGGGGCGTGTGCGTCGCGGTCCGCGAGCGCGGGGCGAGCGAGTTCCTGCGCGGGCACCTCGCGATCGGCGCGCCGATCGTCGGCGCGATCCGCCTGGGCGCGCCCACGGAGCGCGTGCCCGGCGTGGGAGACAGCCTCTGCCTCGGCGGCGCGCGCGCGCTCGTGACGCCCCGGGTGCGCGGGGTGTCGCGGCCGAGCCGCGAGACGACGCTGCGCTACTGACCGCGCGTCAGCGAGAAGAAGGCGCCCGCGGGCTTGCCCTGCTTGAAGGCCTCGCCGACGACGACGCCGGTCGCCACCTTGCGGCAGTAGTCCTTCATGCCGAAGTACACGAGGCGCGAGAGGCCCGACGCGTTGGGCTTGTAGGCCGGCCAGCCCGCGGGGACGTGCGGCGGCTCGGCCGTGTAGTCGAAGAGGATCTCGTGCGGGTGCGTCTCGTCGCCCAGCGTCGTGACGAAGTAGCCCGGCCCCGTGACGAACGACATCTGCTGGTGGTTGTACCCGACGATGACGCCCGCCTGACGGTGGAAGCGCTTCTGGAACCGGGTGAAGGCCGCGAGCGAGTTGCGCCCCTCGTAGATGAGCGTCTCGCCGTCGGGCACGGACGCGGGGAAGAAGTCTTCCATCGTCATCTTCGGCCCGTCGGCGACCGCCGCGTACAGCTTGCCGACGCGCGCGCCGGTGATCGAGAGCACCTCGGCGAGCCGCGCCGCCGGCTCCTGCGCGTCGAGCAGCGCGCTGATGTCCGCGTACGTGCCGCCTCCGTCGACGACCTCACGGAGCGAGCGGGAGGACACGGACGCGGAGGCGGCGGCTTGCGACATGCGCGCGACCCTAGCCCCAAAGCCCGAGGCTCGCAAAGCACACCTTTCGGTCGATTGCGGGGCCGCGGCGACGATGGCAAGCGGCGTGGATGCGATGGATGTGGCTCCTGGGTGCGCTCGGCGCCCGGCTCGCACGCGGCGGGTGGACCGATGCGCCGTCGCCGGGCAGCGCGGGCGCGCCGTGATCGCCGGGCTGAGCGTCGCGGTGGTCGTGCCGGCGTTCGACGAGGAGGCGCGCGTGGGGCGGACGGTCGCGCGCGTGCCCGGGCTCGTCGATCACGTCGTGGTCGTCGACGACGCGTCGCGGGACGGCACGGCGCGCGCCGCCGGGGCGAGCGGCGATCCGCGCGTCACGGTCGTGCGGCACGCGCAGAACCGCGGCGTCGGCGCGGCGATCGCGACGGGCTACCGCGAGGCGCGCAGGCGAGGCGCGGACCTCGTCGCGGTGATGGCGGGGGACGATCAGATGGACCCCGACGATCTGCCCGCGCTCCTCGCGCCGCTCGTCTCCGGGCGCGCCGACTACGTGAAGGGCAACCGCCTCGGTCACCCGCGCGCGCGAGAGATGCCCGCGCACCGGCGGCTCGGCACGTGGGCCCTCGGGCGCGCGACCTCGTGGGCGATCGGCGCGCCGCTCGGCGACAGCCAGTGCGGCTACACGGCGATCACCGGCGCGCTCATCGACGCCTTGCCGCTCGAGCGGCTGTTCCCTCGGTACGGGTACCCGAACGATCTGCTGTCGATGATCGCGAGGTCCGGCGGCCGCATCGCGGAGGCGCCGGTGCGGCCTGTCTACGCGGGCGAGCGCTCGGGGCTGCGGCCGTGGCACGTCGCGGTCATGCTCGGCCTCATCGGGAGGGCGCGGGCGCGCCGCGCGTGGGGATGATCACACTCCGCGCTGGAGTCCCGCGCGCGCGCGAGGGATGCTCGGCAAGATGACGCCGACGATCGAGCGGCTGGGGCGAGAGAGCCTGCTCGCGTGCGTCGAGCTCGCGGACGCGTGCGGCTGGAGCGACGAGCTGTCCGACTGGCGCCCGCTGTTCGCCGCAGCGGAGGTGACCGGCGTGCGGCGCGACGGCGCGCTCGTGGCCTGCTGTACGCGCGCGCCGCTCGGCGCGGTCGCGGTGCTCGGCAAGCTGCTCGTTCGACCGGACGCGCGGCGGCGCGGGCTCGCGCGCGCGCTCGTCACGCGCGCGATCGAGGCGTCGCAGGGCGCGGTGGTGTCGCTGGTCGCGACCGACGAGGGACGACCGCTCTACGATTCGCTCGGCTTCTCGCCTGTCGGCGAGATCGTCGCGCTCGACGGGCGGCTGGCCGCCGACGGCCCGCCGTTGCCGCCCGATGTCACCCTCGGCGCGTTCGATCTCACGCGCGCCGTCGAGCTCGATCGCGCGCTCACCTCGTGTGATCGCGGCGAGCTCCTGCGGGCGCGCGCCGCGGAGGCCGTGCAGGCGTGGTCGGCGTTCCGGGGCGGAGAGTTCGTCGGGTACGCGATGGCGACGAGCCACCCGGAGCGGCGCCTGGTCGGCCCCGTCATCGCGCGCGATCCCTCGCTCGGCGCGGCGCTCGTGTGCGCGGTCGCGGGCATCCATCGCGTGCGGGTGCACGTCCCGTCGTTTCACTGGGCGACCGTCGAGGCGCTGACGACGCGCGGCCTCGAGGTGACGGCGCGGCGCGCGGAGCTCACGCTGGGCGGCGTCGCCTCGCCGCTCGCGACCCCGGCGCGCGTCGCCCTCGCGAGCCAGGCGCTCGGCTGACGCGCGTGACACGCGGCGGGCGAACGTCGGTATATGCTGGACACCCTCATGTCGGCAGAGCCGGGACGACCGCCGCCAGAGCAGCTGGGTGACTACGCCCTGCTGCGGAGGCTCGCCGTGGGCGGGACGGCGGAGGTGTTCCTCGGGCACGACCGCCGCGACCCCCGGCAGACGACGCTCGTCATCAAGCGGCTGCTCCCGGTGCACCTCGCCGATCCGGCGATGGTCGCGATGTTCGTGTCGGAGGCGCGCATCCACCGCGTGATCGAGCACCCGAACGTCGTGCGCGTGCTCGACGCGGGCGTCGCCGACGGCGAGCCCTTCCTCGTCCTCTCCTACGTCGAGGGGATCGATCTGTCCCGCCTCGCCCGACGCGCGGAGGCAGAGGCCCGCGCGCTGCCGCTCGGGCTCGCGATCTACGTCGCGCGCTCGCTGACGGAGGCCCTCGAGGCGGTGCACACGGCGACCGGCGACGACGGGCAGCCGCTCGGCGTCGTGCACCGCGACGTGACCCCGTCGAACGTCTACCTCTCCTCGCGCGGCGAGGTCGTCCTCGGCGATTTCGGCATCGCGAAGACGAGCCTCGGGCGGCAGAGCCGCGCGTCGATGGGCGGCGCGCTGAAGGGCAAGTACGCGTACCTCGCGCCCGAGCAGGTCGGCGGAGAGCCGGCAGACCGCCGCGCCGATCTGTTCTCGCTCGCCGTCGTCCTGTCCGAGCTCCTGCTCGGGCGGCCGCTGTTCGAGGGCGCGGGGCAGCTCGCGGTGCTGCTCGCGATCCGCGACGGGCGCATCGACCGGCTCGCCGCCATCCGCGACTCGCTTCCGGACGGCCTGTTCGACGTGCTGTCGCGCGCGCTCGCGCGGGAGCCGGCCGAGCGCTTCCAGTCGGCGCGCGAGCTCGGCGACGCGCTCGCGCCCTTCGAGGGCGAGCGGCACGTGCGCCGGGCGGAGCTCTGCGAGTGGGTGGCGTGGGCGCGCGACACGAACGAGCTCGCGCGAAAGCTGAAGGCGTCCATCCGCGAGTCGAGCGACAGGCGGCGCGCGGTCGCCGCGCCCACGAGCGACGATCCTGCCCCGGCCGACGATCCCCCGACGGTGCCGCGCGCCGTCGACGCGGACGCCGAGCCCGCGACGCAGCGCTTCGACGAGCGGCCGAGCCGCGTGAGGTTCGCGCGGGGCGGGACCGCGGGCCCCATCGGCTTCGCGCAGATCATCGCGATGGTCGTCACGGGCGAGGTCGCGCCCGACGACGAGGTCGATCTCATGGGCGAGGGGTTCCGCCGCGTGAGCGAGATCGAGCTGCTCGTGCGCCACCTGCCGGACGAGACGACGACGCGCTCGCTCTCGGCGCCGACGCCGCCCGACCTCAGCTTCTCGCTCGGCGAGCTCGAGCTGCTCGAGATCCTCGGCCGCCTCGCGCGCCGCGGCGAGACGGGCGCGCTGCTCGTCAGCGGGCCGGGGAGAGAAGGCGCGGGCGCGCAGCGGCGGGAGATCTACCTGAAGGAGGGCAAGCTCTTCCACGTCGTGTCGAGCGAGCCGGGCGACCTGCTCGGTCAGACCCTCGTGCGGCGCGGCGTGCTGTCGGCGGGCGAGCTCGACATGGCGCTCGCCGTGCTGTCGAGGTTCCAGGGGCGCCTCGGCGACACGCTGATCGGCCTCGGCCTCATCGACGGCGTGGCGCTGTTCCGCGAGATCGAGGAGCAAGGCAAGGACAGGCTGGCGCGCGCGTTCGGCTGGCGCGCGGGCCAGGCGGCGTTCCACCGCGGCGTCTTGCCGCAGCGGGTGGAGTTCCCGCTCGACCTCGACATGGCGCCGGTGCTGCTCGCGGGCGCCGAGGCGTCGCTCGGCGACGAGGCGGTGATGGACCGGTTCCGCGCGCGGCTCGGCGTGAAGTTCCGCCGCGTCCGGGCGACGACGGGGCGGCCGCGCGCGCCGCTGCCGCGCCCTCTCGCGCTCGTGCTCGAGTCCCTGGGCGCGGGGATGGAGCTGCGCCAGCTGCTGCTCAGGCTCGGGACGACGGGCGCGCTCGACGGACCGGGCGCGCTGCGGGCGCTCGGCGTCGCGCTCGCGCTCGGCCTCGCCGAGCAGATCTGACGGTGGGCGAGCTCGCGCGGTCGCGGTGTCGGTGGGCGTTCGCGCTGTGCCTGCCCGCGCTCGGCGCGGCCGAGCTCGCGGCGTCGCTGTGGCTCGCCAGGCGGACGCCGCGCGACGCCGACTTCATCGCCGCGAAGCCCCGGATCATGGCGCTGCGGCGCCTCGCCGAGGGCGCGGTGGTCGCGCCACGCTGGCTCGAGCCGGTCGCGCGGATGACCCTCGGCGACGAGATCCTGCCGCTCCGCGACGTCGCGCGCGCCGACGAGTCCGCGTACGCGCGCCTGCTCCTGATCTCCGCGCGCGGCGCGACGCTGCCGGAGCTGTCCGGGTTCCAGGCCCGACGGCGCGAGGAGCTCGGGGGCGGCCTCGTCGTGACCCTCCTCGAGAACCCCTCCCCCGCGCGTCCGACCTTCAGCTTCACCGACGCCGTCGGCGAGGGGCGGGCCGAGGTCGCGTGGATCACGGCGAGCGGCCGCGCCGCGTGCCCCTGGAGGACGGATCTGCCGGCCGCCGCGCCCGGCCTCTTCGGGCACCCCGCGATGCCGAGCGCGCGGTACGCGTGCGGGCGCTTCGCGTGGCAGTCGGTCGGCGTCACCGTCCACGACGACGAGCGCCACCTCGCGCGCCGCTGCGTCTGGTCGCACCCGCCGGAGGGCGGGCACGTGTCGATCGTGCTCCGCGACGTGCCGCTCGGGCAGGAGCTCCACGGGCACCTCTCGCTCCACTGGACCCTCGAGCGCGACCGCCCCGGCACGCCCGTCGTCTTCACCGCGCGCGTCGACGGGGTCGAGGTCGGGCGCGACGTGCACCGCGACGGCGAGGGCTGGCGCGCGTTCTCGCTGCCGCTCGGCGCGCACGGAGGCCGCGTCGCCAGAGAGGTCGAGCTCCGGGTCGAGAGCGAGCGCGCCGACCAGCGCCACGTCTGCTGGGAGGCAGACTCGCGGTGACCCGCCTCGACCGCCGGGACCTGCTCGCCGCGGCGCTCATCGTCGTCGCGGCGACGTGGCTGCTGACGTCGACGGCGGGCACGCTCGGCTACGCGCGAGACGAGGGCTTCTACTTCGCGGCGGCCGAGTCCTACGCGCGCTGGTTCGAGCTGCTCCTGCGAGATCCCGGGCGAGCGGTGACGCGCGCGAGCGTCGACGCCGCGTGGTCTGTCAACCACGAGCACCCCGCGCTCCTGAAGTCACTGTTCGCGCTGTCATGGTCGCTGCTGCACGGCCGCCTCCACCTGTTCGCCGAGGAGGGCACGAGCTTCCGGTTCCCGGCGATGGTGCTCTCCGGCGTGGCGACCGCCGTCACGTACCTGTGGGGCACAGAGGCGCGGGGCCGGCGGGCGGGCGCCGTGGCGGCGGGCGCGTTCTTCTTCGTGCCGACGACGTTCTATCACTCGCACCTCGACTGCTTCGACGTCCCCATCGCGGCGCTCTGGACGCTGACGGCCTGGGCCTACTGGCGCTCGCTCATCGGCGGTGGCTGGCGCTGGGCGGTGCTGGCGGGCGTGCTCTTCGGGCTCGCGCTCGACACCAAGCACAACAGCTGGTTCTTGCCGTTCTTCGTCTGCGCGCACACGTGCCTCTCGCGCCGCGCGGAGCTCTGGGAGGGCCTGCGGCGCGGGCGACTGTCGCTGCCGCTCGCGATCCCTTGCATGGCGCTGCTCGGCCCGCTGGTGTTCGTCGCGGGGTGGCCGTGGCTCTGGTACGACACGGCGTCGCGCTTCTTTGGGTATGTTCAGTTTCATACGCGACACGAATATTACAACATGGAGTTTCTGGGCCAGACGTACTGGCGCCCGCCGTTCCCGCGGGGGTACGCTTGGCTGATGACCGCGGCGACGGTGCCGGCGGTCACGCTCGTCGCCGCCCTCGTCGGCGTCGCGCTGGCCGCGCGCCGCGCCCGGCGGCCCCACGGCGACGATCCCGGCGCGACCGATCTCGCGTGGGCGCTCGGGGCGCTCATCGGCTTCGCCCCCTGGCTGTCGACGGGCACCCCCATCTTCGGTGGCACGAAGCACTGGCTGACCGCGTACCCGTTCCTCGCGCTGTTCGCCGGCGTCGGGGTCGACCGCGCGCTCTCGACGCTCGGGGCGCTGTTGCCCCCGCGGCGGGCCCGGTGGGCCGTGGTCGCGGCGACCGTGTGCGTGTGCGCGTCTCCGGTCGTGCAGACGCTGCGCGCGCACCCGTGGGGGCTGTCCGCGTACACCCCGCTCGTCGGCGGCGCGCCCGGCGCGGCGACGCTGGGGCTGAACCGCGGGTTCTGGGGGTACACGACCGGCAGCGTGCTCGACGTGCTCAACGGCCTGCCGAAGGGCTCCAGCGTCTACCTGCACGACACCGCGTGGGACTCGTGGAAGATGCTCCAGCGCGACGGGCGCCTCCGCGGCGATCTGCGCGCCACGCTCGCGCCGTCGGGCGCCGACGCGGCGCTCTACCACCACGAGGCCCACATGGCGGGGGTCGAGCAGCAGATCTGGGTCGCGCTCGGCACGACGACGCCGGCGGCGGTGCGCGGGCTCGACGGCGTGCCGATCGTCTGGGTGTACTTGAAGGCGCCGCACGGGAGCGATACCCCGCCGCGATGACCGAGGGCGAGATCACCGCGCGCCAGCGCACGTCCGCGCTGCGCGCGCTGGCGCGGCAGTGGAGCACCCTGAACTGGAGCGTCTTCGGCGAGGCGATGAAGGCGCCGACGTTCGAGCTGTCGACCGCGGAGGGCCAGCTGGGCGGCTACCGGCCCGCGTACCGCTCGATCTCGATCTCGGAGCGCCTCGTGTTCGGTCAGCCGTGGCTGGTGGTCGTCGAGGTGCTGAAGCACGAGATGGCGCACCAGTACGTGAGCGAGGTGCTGAAGGTGAGCGACGAGACGGCGCACGGCGCCGCGTTCGCCGACGTGTGCCGGCGGTTCTCGATCGACGCGCGCGCGGCGGGCATGCCCGAGGTGGAGCAGGAAGAAGAGCGCCTGCGCGAGCGCGTCGCCCGCCTGCTCGCGCTCGCGGAGAGCCCGAACCAGCACGAGGCCGAGGCCGCGATGCGGGCGGCGCAGCGCCTGATGCTGAAGCACAACCTCGACACCGCGGGGGCGCGCCGCGACTACGTGTGGAAGACGCTGGGCACGCCGACCGCACGCGTCCAGGAGCCCGATCGGTACCTGGCGACGATCCTCTGTCGCCACTTCTTCGTCGAGGCGATCTGGGCGGCGGTGTACGACGCCGCGGCCGAGCGGCGGAAGAGCGTGCTCGAGGTGTGCGGCACGTCGTCGAACGTGGCGCTCGCGGAGTACGTCTACGCCTTCCTCCGAGAGACGGCCGAGCGGCTCTGGCGCGCCCACAAGCGCGCGCACGGCCTGGCGTTCGACCGCGAGCGCAGGAGGTTCCTGTCCGGCGTGATGCTCGGGTTCAGCGAGAAGCTGAAGGCCGAGCAGCGAGAGAGCGAGCAGGCCGGGCTCGTGTGGCAAGCGGACGCGGACCTGCAGGCCTACTACCGCGGCCGTCACCCGCGGGTGTCGACCGTGACCTTCGGCAGGAGCGGCCCCAGCCTCGCGCACGCGCACGGCCGCGTGGCGGGCCGCGGGATCGAGCTCCACCGGCCCGTCGGCGCGGGCTCACCCTCGGGGCCGCGCCTGCTCGGCCCGCGCCGTTGATCACCACATCGTGAAGTCGACCACGAGCCCGCCGCGCGCGCCGCGGTAGTCGTCGAACACCGACGTGCGCAGCGGCAGGAGGTACCCGCCCTCCGCGTGCACGAACACGTTGGGGCTCGCGTACAGGTGCAGGCCGAGCGTCGGCGTCAAGGTCGCCGCGCCCGTGCGCCCGGTGGGCAGGAGGGCGCCCGTCGCCAGGCCGAACGTCGGGATCAAGAACCGCCGCTGCGGGTTGCGCTCGAACGACAGATCCAGCGCGAGCGCGGGCGCGAACACCGACTTGCCCTCCTTCGGGAACATGAGATCGAGATCGAGGCTGATCCGGCCGTGGCTCGGCCCGCGGTTGTCGTTGCGGTGGATCCACGAGAAGAACACGATCTCGACGCGCGGGCCCTGCGCGTAGGCGCCCGACGCGGGCGCGTAGCCGGTGTAGCCGAGCCCAGGGAGGAACCCGCTCTCCCACTCCTCCTCGAACACGATCCGCAGCGTCGCCGTGTCGGAGGACTTGCCGTCGCTGACCTCGACGCCGAGCGTGAGCGCGCCGCCGGAGGGAGACGGCCACGTGACGATCGCGTTGCTCTCGCCCGACCGCGGCTGCTCGAGCGTCGCGCCAGGCGGGAGGCCCGTCACCGTGAAGCGCAGGGCGTCGCCGTCGGGATCGCTCGCGTAGAGGGAGAACACGAGCGGCTCCTCGGGGCGCGTCGGCAGCCGCTCGTGGCGCGTCCCCTTGTCGCCGAGCTTCGGCGGGGTGTTCGGCCGCGTCCGCGGCGCGAACTCGAGCGGGCCCCGCGCCTCCTCCGCGACCGACACGGACGGCGTCAGGAGCGCGAGCGCGACGAGCGAGGTGCGGAGGACCGGGGGCACCACGCCACGCTACGCGCGCGGCATCCGGCGCTGCAAGAGCGCGACGAGGCGCACCAGCGTCTCGTGCCAGGTCTTCCAGCTCTCGTCGAGCAGCGCCTCGCTGATCGAGAGCCCGTACGCCGACAGCGTCAGGCGGGAGCCGTCGGGCCCCTTGTCGGTCGACAGGCGGGCGTCGTGCTCCAGGCACCAGCGGCTCGCGTCATCGAAGCTCACGTCCTCGGCGTCTGCCCCGTCGGCGGCGCGGCGGCAAGCGCGCTCAGGTCGCGATCCCCCGCTTCTGCTTCGCGCGCGCCGAGAGCTCCCGCAAGAGCTCGAGCGCCGCGTCGTCGTCGCCCGCGGCCTGCTGCTTCGCGGCCTCGCGCTGCCCGTCGCGGATGTCGATCGTGAGCTGCCGCACGCGGATCTTCTCGAGGTTCGCGAGCAGCTCGAGCTTCGCGGGCTCGAGCTCGACGTGCCTCGGGGCGTCGAGGCGCCTCGCCACCGCGTCGTGAAGCTGCGGCGGCACCTCGGCGAGCAGCGCCTCCACGTCGAGCGCGTCCCGCGAGGCCGCCTGCAGCGCCGCGACGACGAGCACCGCGTCGCCGTCGAGCGCGGCGAGCCGCGGCGCCACGTCGTCGTCGTCGAGCAGCTCCGGGAAGTCCAGCAGCGCGCCGAGCGCCGCCTCCACGCGCAGATCCCGCGGCGGGCGCGGCGCGTCGCGGGTCGGGGCCTCGGGCGCGCGCAGCGCGGCGTGCACCTGCCGCTCGAGCGCGCCGAAGGTCTTCGCGTCGACCATGCCGAGCTCGGGATCGGCCATCGCCAGCTCCCCGACGATCGTGTCGACGAAGCGCTTCGCCATCCCGCGCACGGCCGGGTCGTCCTCGGCCGCGAGCAGCGCCGCCACCTCCTTCAGCCGCTGCGCGCGCTCCTCGACGCCCTTCTGCGCGAAGCTCTCGTCGAGGGTCGCCTGGATGAGGTGCTCGAGCAGCCCGCGGGCCTGCCGCAGCACCGCGCGCACGCCGTCCGCGCCGCGCTCGCGCGCGAGATCGTCCGGATCCTTGCCGGGCGGGAGCGTCGCCGCCTTGCCGACGAGCCCCGCGCGCTTGATGGCGTCCTGCGCGCGCCGGACGGCCTTCTGCCCCGCCGCGTCGCCGTCGAAGAGCAGCGTCACCGTCGGCGCGAACCGCTTGATGAGCTGCGCCTGCTCCGGCGTGAAGGCCGTCCCGAGCGGCGCGACGACGTGGTCGACGCCGCGCGCGTGCAGCGAGACGACGTCGAAGTTCCCCTCGACGATCACCGCCTCGCCCACCTGCCGGATGCCCTGGCGCGCCTGGAACAATCCGAACACCGTCTCGCCCTTCCGGTAGATGGGCGTCTCGGGGCTGTTGACGTACTTGCCCGTCTCCTTGTCGACGAGGCCCGTCTGCGGATCGGGCAGGATGCGGCCGCTGAACGCGACGACGCGCCCCTGCAGATCGAGCACGGCGAACATCAGCCGGTTGCGGAACCTGTCGTAGTGACCCGCGCCCGTCTTGCGCGGCGCGAGCAGCCCGACCTGCTCGCCGAGCGCGGGCGACACGCCCTGCTCGCGGAGGTACTGCGCCAGGCCGTCCCAGCCGGCGGGCGCGTACCCGAGGCGGAACGCGGAGAGCGCGGTCGCGATCCGGTCGGTGGGCGCCTCGGCGACGAGCCGGCGCTTCTCGAGCTCGTCCCGCGCGACGCGCGCGTCGGGGTGCTCCTGCAGCATCTTCTCGAAGTACACCGCGGCGACGTGCATCACCGAGAACAGATCGTCGCGGGCGCGGCGCTGGGCCGCCTCGCGCGAGCGGTCCTCGTGGGTGCCCGACTCCTCGATGACCACGCCCGCGCGCTCGGCGAGCCTGCGCGCGGCCTCGGGGAAGGAGAGGCCCTCGGTCTTCATCACGAAGTCGAACGCGTTGCCGCCCTCGTTGCACCCGAAGCAGTGGAACCTCCCGCGCTCGGGGGTGACGTGGAAGCTCGGGGATTTCTCCTTGTGGAAGGGGCACAGGCCGACCCACGAGCGGCCGCGCCGCGTGAGCCGCACGGCCTCGCCGATGAGCGCCACGAGATCGGTGCGGCGCTTGATTTGCTCGAGGGTGTCGGCGGAGATCACGGCGGCGGGGAGGCGCCGCGCATCCTCTCACGGCAGCGGAGGTCCATGGCACAAGCGTCGGCGCGTTGTCGCGCGCTCGCTGGGCCCTCTTGGCTTCTCTGCTCGCCGCGTGCGGGCCGGCGGCGCCTCCCGCGCCCGCGCTGCGCATCGCCGAGCTGCCGCCGCTCCCCCCCGAGGAGGCGACGTCGACCTCGCCCGCCACGCCCGCCGCACCGGTGAGCGCCGGGCCGCTCGCGCGCGACGAGGCGCTCGACCGCGTGGCGCGCGCGCTGGCGGGTCGCGACGACGCTCCCGGGCTCGCCGAGCACGCGCGCGCGATCGACGAGCACCTCGGCGCCTACGAGACGCGGCTCGGCGCGGCGCTCGGCGCGTGGGCGACGACAGAGCTCGGAGACGGCACCGGCGCGACGGTGCTCTACCCGTTCTCGGGGCCGGATTTCCTGACCGCGCACCGCCTCTTCCCGCGGGCCGCTCGCTACGTCCTCGTCTCGCGCGAGCGCGCGGGGCGCGTGGGGCGAGGAGCGCCGCGCGGGGAGCGGCTGGCGCAGCAGCGGCGCGCGCTCGAGGGCCTGCTGCGACGAGGGTTCTTCCTGACACGTGACATGAGCCGCGATTTTCCCGACGGCGTCGCGGACACCCTCGCGGCGCAGGCGGCGCTCGAGGGCCTCAGGGTCGACGCCGAGGCGCGGACGCGCGTCTCGTCCTCGGGCGCGCTCGTCGACGATCCCGACGGCGACTCCCTGCGCCTGTGGCTGCGGCGCCCGGGCGGCGGCGAGGTCGAGCTCGACTTCGTCTCGACGGATCTGTCGGATCCCTGGCTGCGGCGCGCGGCGGGCGTGAGCGCGTGGCTCGCGTCGGTCGCCGGAGATCGCGCGCTCCTGAAGGCGGCCTCGCACCTGCTCCAGCAGCCGGGGTTCGCGGTGCTGCGAGACGCGCTCGTCGCGCGCGCGCGCCTCGTCGTGCAAGACGAGACGGGCGTCGACTACGCCGCGCTCGCGCCGTCGTTCGACGTCGCGCTCTACGGCGCGTTCACGCGGGTCAACCCGCTGTTCGCGGGGACGCCGCAGCGCGCGCTCGCGCGGGCGTTCCGCGAGCGCGACGACGTGCGGCCGCTGCCCTTCTCGCTGGGCTACAGGAAGCCCTCGGGCTCGTGCCTGCTCGTCGCGCGGCGGCGCTAACGGCACCGCGGCGACCACGCCGGCCGCGCTCGTCTCGTCGGGCGCGACCCAGCGGACGACGCCCTTGTCGTCGACGATGATCGTCGACGGCAGCGCGCGGACGCCGAGCTCGGTGCGCGACTGGCCGCTGTTGTCGACGAGGAACGACGCGCCCTTCACGCCCCACTTCTGCAGCGCCGCCGCGGCCTGATCGGTGGTCTCTCCGTCACCGAGCACGGCGACGAGGACGAGCTCGGCGCCCTTCGCGGCGAGCTCGGCGCGCTTCGCCTGCAGCGCGGGCACGGCCTTCTCGCAGGGCTTGCAGGTGGGCCCGAAGAAATCGAGCACGACGGCGCGCTTGCCGCCCATCGGCACGCTGACGAGCTTGCCGTCGTTCGACGGCAGCGACAGGCGCACCTCCTGGTTGAGCTTCGGGTGCGCGGCCGAGGGAGGCGCGCTCGCGCCGCAGCCCGTGAAGAGCGCGAGCGCCGCACACGAGAGGAGCGCGGAACGACGAGAGAAGTGAGCCATCGCGCCGCACAGTAGCGCGACCGGGAGCCGTGAGGATACACTTGCCGATCGATGCCCCGCCCTGCCCCGCCTCCCCTCGCGCTGCTCGCCTCGATCACGCTCGCCTCGGCGATGCTCTTGCCCGCGTGCGGCCCGAAGCCGCCGGTGAACGACGGCAAGACCACGCAGAAGGGCTTCGACTCCGCCGTCTCGTGCAGCGCCGTCCGCCCGCAGACCGAGCCCGATCTGATGGCGTGGGATCCAGGCTCGCGCGGCAACCTCTCGCGCCTCCGCAAGGAGGGCGTGGTCGCGGTGCGCTACGAGGCGAAGGGCTGCAACGTCGAGCTCGAGCTCCTGCCGAACTGCATCGGGCCGGGCGCTCAGTACAAGTACTCGCAGTACCCCGAGGAGCAGACGAAGGTCGCCCGCAACTCCGAGGAGCTCTACGCGGAGCTGCCCCTCGGCGCGGCGCGCCTGAGCGGCAAGCTGAAGGGCAACCGCGCGCTGCGCACCGACTACCGGCTGGTCGGGCTGTCGGCGATCCCCGCGGGCAAGAGCTTCACGCCGGCCGATCTGAAGGGCCCCGACTGCGCGCGCGCGACGCACGTCATCAGCACGGTGTACCTCGGCGGGTTCACGCTGGTCGCGGGCGACCTCAACGAGGTCGAGGGCGGCGGCAGCGTCTTCGCGGTGGGCGGCGCGAAGGCGGGCACGAGCAGCAAGAGCGAGCGCCTCGACAGCGCGGGCGATCCCGAGTCGTGCGAGGCCGCCGCGAAGGAGGGCGTGGAGAACCCCCGCTGCAGCGTACCGCTCCGCATCGGGCTCATCTCCATCGAGGGGCGCGCGCCCACGGTCACGACGCCGACGGCCTCGCCGCAGCTCCCCGCGCCGACCGCGCGCGTCGTGACCTCCCCGTCCCGGCCGCCGCCCTCGGTCGGCGCGCGCGTCTCGCGCGGCCCCGACTGGAAGTGGCAGGACCAGGACAAGAGCGGCGCCGGCACCGTGGTCGGCGAGGACGGCACGGGCTGGGTCCGCGTGCGCTGGCCCGACGGCAGCACCAACTCGTACCGCTGGGGCTACGACGGCAAGTACGACCTGTCGATCGCGACGACCGCGCCGCCGGTCGCCGCGCCCGCCGGCATCGCGAAGTCGTCGGTCAACGTCGTCATCTTCGCCGCCGACCCGGCGTGGGGCGAGCAGATCGTCGCGCAGCTGAAGTCCCGGGGGTACTCGCTCGCGCACACGAACGTCGGCCCCAACCCCGACATGAACATCAAGTGGGGCGGCGCCCCCCGTGACTACGTCGAGGAGATCGTCAGCGTCGTCGGCGGCATGGGCGGCGACGTCGGCAAGATCAACCGCATGTCGACGGCGTTCGGCCCGAAGGACACGGACATCTTCGTCAACCTCCCGACCGGCAGCCGCGTCGGCGGAGCCGTGTCCGCGCCGTCCTCGGGCGCGCTCTCGAAGTCGTCGGCGGAGGTCGTGCTGTTCATGAACACCGCCGACCAGACGGCCGGCAACGAGATCGCGCGCGTGCTGAAGGCGCGCGGCTGGACGGACACGACCGTGCTCGGCTCGCCGAACTCCGACAACAACATCAAGTGGAACGGCGCGTCCAGCGCCCAGGTCGACGAGATCCTCGCCGTGCTCTCCGGCTTCGGCGTCGACACCGGGAGCATCCACCGCAAGCACATGACCGAGCTGCCCTCGCACAAGATCTTCGTCAACCTGCCGTCCGGCGCGATCAGCCAGGAGTGCGGCAAGACGGTGTCGTCGGCCGTCTTCGGCACGATGCGCGCCGGCACGAAGCTGCAGCTCGGCCGTCACCGGGCCGTCAGCGGCGACGCGAACTGGGCCGACACGATGAGCCCATTCGTCGGGCGGCGCGTCACCGTCCGGCGCCTCTCCGACGTCGACGCCGCGGGCTGCCCGGGCGTGCGCGTCGACGCCGACGGCGAGAAGCACTTCTGGCGCATCCGGGACGCGAAGATCATCCCGTTAGTTTAGTTAGTCTCGTGAAGCGCGCGCCGCCTCACTTGCAGACGGCGCACGCGGAGGGGCCCGGGCACGACCAGCCCGGGCCCTTCGTGTCTGCGGGGGTGCGGCCGCAGGCCTGCTCCGCGCCGCACGCCTCGAGCTCGCGCCACACCCCGGCGTCGCACGAGAGCAGGGCGCGACGATCGGGCGAGCAGGACGCGGCCCCCGGCGCGGCGCACCGCGAGTCCGTCACCGCGATCGGCTGCCCGGCGTCTCCGAGGCCGCAGCGCGCGCTCGTCCCGCCCGGCAGCACCACGCACGAGTCGCCCGCGGCGCAGTCGACCACCTTCGCGTAGCGGCCGCCGGCGCACTGGAGCACGCGAGGCGCGTCGGTGGCGCAGACCACCGCGCCGTCGTCGTCGCACACGCCGCCCACGAGTACCTCCTCGGGGAGCTCCGACGCGTCCGGCAGCCCGCCGTCGCTCGCGGTCAGGCACCGCCCCTCGAGGCGCACCCCCGACGGGCAGTCGTCGCCCTCCTCCCCTCCGCAAGCCGCGGCGACGATCGCGAGCGCGACGATCGTGACGTGGATCATGAGACGCCGCGCGGTGGTGTCGGGCGACGCGCCCGCACGGTGACGCGCCCCCCCTGCTGATCGACCGAGAGTTCGCAGCCACCCTCGTACACGATGCGGACGAGGCCGAGGCCGCCGCTCTGCACGACGCCCGCGAGCACGACGCCCTCGAGCGCCTGTCGGTACGCGTCCTCGGGCGAGGCGCAGCCGCGGATCCAGCCGATCTTCTCGAGCAGCACGTCCGCCGAGGCCGTGTCGTTCGTCACCGAGACCTCGACCGCCCCCGGCAGCTCGCGCACTGCGACGATGACGTCGCCCGCGCCATATTTCACGCCGTTCTCGACGAGCTCGGCCGCCGCCATCGACAAGGCGTCCGCGATCTCGGCGCCGTACGCTGGCGACAGCGTCGCCAGCGCTGTCGTGCGCACGCGCTCGACCTCCTCCCACTGCGGCGCGACGGCCATCAGCAAGAGGAGCACGTCCGTGTCTCGCTCGGCGTCACTCACGCGCGCCTCGACGTCGCGGCCGGGCGCGCGGTGCAGGGCTGGAGCGAGGGGGCCTTCACGGAGCAAGCGGCGGGGTGGTCGGATCGGGCGACCACGCGGAGGGGTCAGGATAGGGGAAAGCTCGCGCGCTGGTAAAGCTCGCGGGCGATCTTGGCCCGGCGCCTCGCGCGGTGGTAGCGCCCGAGGAATGGCGGTCATCGTCCAGAAGTACGGCGGCTCCTCGGTCGCGGACGTCGAGAAGCTCGGCCGCGTGGCCGACAAGATCGTCGCGGCGAAGCGCGCGGGGCACGACGTCGTCGTCACCGTGAGCGCGATGGGCAAGTCGACGGACGGGCTGCTCTCGCTGGCGCGCGAGGCCGCGGGCGCGCTCGGCAGCCCTCCGCGGCGCGAGATCGACATGCTCGTCTCGACGGGCGAGCGCGTCTCGATCTCGCTGCTCGCGATCGCGATCGCCGCGCGCGGCTGCGAGGCGATCTCGTTCACCGGCTCGCAGAGCGGCATCATCACGAACGATCGGCACTTCGACGCGCGCATCATCGAGGTGCGCCCGCACCGCATCGAGGACGAGCTCGCGCGCGGGCGCGTCGTCATCGTCGCCGGCTACCAGGGCATGAGCTACAAGCGCGAGATCACGACGCTCGGCCGCGGCGGCACCGACACGACGGCGGTCGCGCTCGCGGCGGCGCTCGGCGCCGACAGGTGCGAGATCTACAGCGACGTCGACGGCGTGTACTCTGCCGATCCGCGCGTGGTGCCGGACGCGCGGCACCTGCCCGAGATCGATCCGGGCGCGCTGCAGGAGATGGCCGAGCGCGGCGCGAAGGTGCTGAACGCGCAGGCGGTCGAGTGGGCGAAGAAGGCGCGCATCACGATCCACGCGCGCTCGACGTTCGACGCGTGGGAGCGGGGCGCGGGCCCCCGCGAGACGCGAGTCCGCGAGCGCGCGCCGGGGCCCGGGCACGCCGTGCGCGCGATCGTCGCCGAGCAGAACCTCGTCGTCGGGCGGGTCGCGTCGCTCTCGGCCTTCGAGGAGCTCGCGCGCGTCGCCTCCGACGAGGAGATCCCGCTGAAGGACGCGTCGGTGCGCGAGGACGGCGGCGAGTTCGTCGTGCCGCTGCTGAACGTCCCCGACTGGGCGCGAGCGCGCCGCGCGCTCTCTCACGTCGGCGGCTCCTCGCTCGAGCTCGTGGAGGGCCTCGCGGCCGTGGGCGTCGTCGGCGACGGCCTCTCGACGACGGGGCGCCCGCTCGTCGATTTCTCCACCGCGCTCCGGGACGCGGGCGTGCGGGTGCGCGCGCTGTCCGCCGGGGCCTTGTCGCTCGTCGCCCAGATCGATCCGGCGGGGCTCGCCGACGCGCAGCGGGCGCTGCACGCGCGGTTCGTGGTGGCGAGCGGCGCGTAGAGGCCGCGTGTAGCCTCGGCGGATGCGCAGCTTCGGCGTCATGCTCCTCGTCGTCGGCCTCGGCTCGTTCGCGATGAAGCACCTCGGCGTGCAGTTCATCCTGGTGAGCGTGTTCCCCCCGGAGCACCAGACGGCCGCGGCCATCGGCCTCGCCGTGCTCGGCGCGGCGCTGATCGGCGCGGACGTCGTGCGCGCCCGCGCGCGGCGCTGACGGACGGGTAAGCTCGCCGCCTCGGACTCCTTCTCGTAGACGATGAGCGGCTTGTCGGCCTTCGAGACCGTCTCCTCGTTGACGACGACCTCCTTGACGTTGGGGTCGGAGGGCACGTCGAACATCGTGTCCATCAGCGTGCGCTCGACGATCGCGCGCAGGCCGCGCGCGCCGCTCTGCCGCGACAGCGCCTCGCGCGAGATGGCGGAGAGCGCGGGCTTCGTGAACTTCAGCTTGACGCCGTCCATGTCGAAGAGGCGCTGGAACTGCCGCACGAGGCTGTTCTTCGGCTTCGTGAGGATGTCCATCAGCGCCTCCTCCGTCAGCTCCTCGAGCGTCGCGACGATGGGGAACCGCCCGATGAACTCCGGGATGAGCCCGAACTTCAGCAGGTCCTCCGGCTGGGACTGCGCGAACAGCTCGCCGAGGCGCATCTCCGCCTTGCCCTTCGACTCCGCGCCGAAGCCGATCACGTTCTTGCCGAGCCTGCGCTGGACGATCTGGTCGAGGCCGACGAACGCGCCGCCCGCGATGAAGAGGATGTTGCTCGTGTCGACCTGCAGGAACTCCTGCTGCGGGTGCTTGCGCCCGCCCTTCGGCGGCACGTTCGCGACGGTGCCCTCGATGATCTTCAGGAGCGCCTGCTGCACGCCCTCGCCCGAGACGTCGCGGGTGATCGAGGGGTTGTCGCTCTTGCGCGAGATCTTGTCGATCTCGTCGATGTAGACGATGCC
>JADLFU010000145.1 GCA_020849655.1 Polyangiaceae bacterium
GGCGGATGGACTCGTACGTCGCCGTCGGCGGCGGGTCGCCCGTGCCGACCATGTGGACGAACCGCAGCGGGATGACCCGCTCCATCCCCGCCTGCGTGAAGGCCTCGCTGCGCGAGCTCGTCGCCACGGGGCCCGCCTGGGGAGCCTGGGGAGCCTCCCCCGCCTCCCCCGGCTTCTCACACCCCGAGAGCCCCAGCGCAGCGAGCACCGCGGCCACGCTCGTCAGACGTGAGAGTCTCGTCTCGTCTCGTCTCGTCTCGTCTCGTCTCGTCTCGTGCGTTCATGAGGGCGATGATAGGCTCGTTGGTTGGGCACGCAAGCGAAATGTTGGCGCGCGGTTGTGCGACGCGGCGCCTCCCGCGGTGTGCGCGCCTCCGAGCCAGCCGGCCGACAGCGGCGGCGTGTGAGGCGCAGGCGAGCCTCCCTGCGCTGCTCGAGCGCGGGGAGCCGCTGATCTCGCCGACGCTCGTGAGCGTTCTCTCCCAGGACCGCGCCCTCGGCGCCCTTCGGCGCCCTCCCCGCCCTCCCCCCTCCACCGGAGGAGGATCGCGTGGTCCGCGAGCTCGCGCCGGCGCGGGACGTGTAGAGACGCCGCTCTCCGCGCCCCCCGGTCGGGGCTCCCCCGGCCTCGCCCCCTCAGCGAGCGGGGCGGGCGCCTCGAATCCCGAGGGCCCCGCGCACGCGCGCTTCCCCCCCGCGCGGATCGCGGGCACGTTCCCCCGCGATGACCGCCAAGCCCAAGGCCCCGCAGATCAAGCGCCCGCCCGTCCTCTTCGACAGGACGCAGAAGATCCACCAGCGCATCTCGAAGATGCTCGGCCACACGTTCCTCGCGTACTGGAACTCGCACTCCGGGTCGGTCTGCCACTCCGACGTGCTCGGCCTCTGGACGGTGCTGCGCGGCATCTCCGCGAAGGAGCGCCGGGCGACGTTGTTCATCAAGTCGGACGGCGGCACCGGCTCGGCGAGCCTGCGCGTCGTCAACCTGCTGCGCCGCAACCTCGACCACGTCACGGCCGCGGTGCCGCTCGAGTGCGCGTCGGCGGCGACGATGATGGCGCTCGGCGCGGACGAGATCCACATGGGCCCGCTCGCCTACCTGACGGCGGTCGACACGAGCATCCGCCACGATCTCTCGCCGGTCGATCGCGACAACGACCGCGTGAGCGTCAGCCAGGACGAGCTCGCGCGCGTCGTGCGGCTCTGGCGCGACAACGCGGGCGACAAGACGTCCTACGAGGCGCTCTTCGGGCACGTGCACCCGCTGGTCATCGGCGCGGTCGACCGGGCCTCCTCGCTGTCGATCCAGCTGTGCACCGAGATCCTCAGCTACCACATGAAGGACGCCAAGAAGGCGCGCTCGATCAGCGAGCACCTGAACAATTCTTACCCATCTCACAACTACCCGATCACCCTGCGCGAGGCGCAGCGCATCGGCCTGCACGCGCGCGAGCTCGACACCACGATGAACGCCGAGCTGCTCGAGCTGAACGCGCTCTACTCCGAGATGGGCCAGCGCGCCGTCACCGACTTCGACGAGAAGAACCACCACGACAACGAGATCATCAACATCATCGAGGGGCCGGGGGTGATGGTGTACTTCCAGGTCGACAAGGACTGGCACTACCGCGCCGAGGAGCGCCGCTGGGTGCCGTTGAACGAGAAGAGCGGCTGGCGCACGGCCGTCAAGCGCGGCGGCAAGGTGACGAGCGAGGTGCTGCACCTGCGGTGAGCGCGGGGCTTGCGGGCTCCGCCCTTGGCGCTATCCTCGGCGCCTTCGCCGAGCGAAGGAGGAGAGACCCCGATGAGTGATGCCCCCAAGAAGCACCCCGCTGGCCCCCTCACCACGGACTTCGGCGCCCCGGTGCCGAACAACCGCGACAGCCTGACGGCGGGCCCCCGCGGCCCGCTGCTCGCGCAGGACGTGTGGCTGAACGAGAAGCTCGCGTGCTTCGCGCGGGAGGTGATCCCCGAGCGGCGCATGCACGCGAAGGGCTCGGGCGCGTTCGGCGTGTTCACTGTGACGAAGGACATCACCCGCTTCACCCGCGCGAGGCTCTTCTCGGAGGTCGGCAAGCGCACGGAGCTGTTCGCGCGGTTCACCACGGTCGCGGGCGAGCGCGGGGCGGCCGACGCCGAGCGTGACATCCGCGGCTTCGCGCTGAAGTTCTACACCGAGGAGGGCAACTGGGACATGGTGGGCAACAACACGCCCGTGTTCTTCATCCGCGATCCGCGGCAGTTCCCGGATCTCAACAAGGCTGTCAAGCGCGACCCTCGCACCAACCTCCGCAGCGCCACCGCCAACTGGGACTACTGGACGCTGCTGCCCGAGGCGCTGCACCAGATCACCATCGTGATGAGCGACCGCGGGCTGCCCGCGACCTACCGCCACATGCACGGGTTCGGCTCGCACACGTACAGCTTCTGGAACCACCAGGGCGAGCGGTTCTGGGTGAAGCTCCACTTCAAGTCCCGCCAGGGCATCAAGAACCTCACCGACGCGGAGGCCGAGGCGCTCGTCGGGCGCGACCGCGAGAGCCACCAGCGCGATCTGTTCCTCGCCATCGCCCGCGGGGAGCACCCCAGGTGGACGATGTACGTGCAGGTGATGCCCGAGCTCGAGGCGGAGAAGGTGGCCTATCACCCCTTCGATCTCACCAAGGTCTGGCCCCACGGCGACTACCCTCTCCTCGAGGTCGGCGAGGTCGAGCTGAACAAGAACCCCGAGAACTTCTTCCTCGACGTGGAGCAGAGCGCCTTCTCGCCCAGCAACCTCGTGCCGGGGATCGGCGTGAGCCCCGACCGTATGCTCCAGGCGCGCCTCTTCAACTACGCCGACGCGCAGCGCTACCGGCTGGGCGTCAACCACCAGCAGATCCCGGTGAACCGCGCGCGCTGCCCCGTGCACAGCAACCACCGGGACGGCGCGGGGCGCGTCGATGACAACTACGGCGGCCTGCCGGCGTACGAGCCGAACAGCTTCGGGCAGTGGCAGGCGCGGCCAGAGGTCGGAGAGCCGCCGCTCCGCCTCACGGGGGACGCCAAGCACTGGAGCTTCCACGAGGATGACAGCGACTACTTCACGCAGCCGGGTCGGCTGTTTCGGCTGATGTCGCCGGCGCAGCGGGAGGCGCTGTTCGGCAACACCGCGCGCGGGATGGGCGACGCGGCGCTCTTCATCAAGCACCGCCACATCCGCAACTGCCACGCCGCCGACGCCAGTTACGCGGCCGGCGTCGCCCAGGCGCTCGGCCTCGATCTCGCGACCGCGCTGGCGTCGCGGAGGGACGATCCGATGCTCGGCGATCCGCGGGTGGCGCTGCCGGTGTGACAGGAGCGTAGGTGCCACCGTCTCGCTCGCCGCGCGCCCTCCCTGCGCGGCGGGCGCCCCGTCAGACGACGTCCACCTCGGCGCCGAGCGCGCGCAGCGTCCCCGCGAACCTCGGGAAGCTCGTGCCGACGCACGCGACGTCCCGGACGCGCGTCTCTCCGTCGGCGACGAGCCCGAGCAGGGCGGCGCTCATCGCGATGCGGTGGTCGCCGTGGCTCTCGACGTCGGCGGCGGTGAGCGGCGCCTCGGGCCGGCCCTCGATCGTCATGCCGTCCGGGCGCTCCTCGCAGTCGACCCCGAACGCGCGCAGCACCGACGCCATCACCGCCAGCCGATCGCTCTCCTTCACGCGCAGCTCCGCCGCGTCGGCGATCTCCGTGCGCCCGCGCGAGCGCGCCGCGAGCGCGCAGAGGGCCGGCACCTCGTCGATCGCGCGCGTCAACAGCTCTCCCGCGAGCAGGCCGCCCCCGAGCGGCGTGTACGCGACGTGCAGCTCTCCCACCGGCTCGCCGAGCGCGTCGGCGCGCTCCTCGACGGTCAAGCTCGCCGAGCGCGCGCGCAGGTAGTCGAGGACGCCGGCGCGCGTCGGGTTCAGGCCGACGCCGCGCACGGAGACGCGGCTCTCGGGCACGAGGTGCGCCGCGACGAGGAGGAACGCCGCCGCCGAGAGATCTCCGGGGATCTGCAGCGAGAACGCGGGCAGCGAGCCGTCGAACCTCGCCGCGTCGAGCTCGACCGCGCTCGCGACCGTCGACAGGGGCACGCCGAGCGCCTTCAGCATCCGCTCGGTGTGGTCGCGCGACAAGAGCGGCTCGCGCACGTAGGTGTTCCCCTCGGCGTACAGCCCTGACAACAACAAGGCGCTCTTCACTTGCGCGCTCGCCACCGCCAGCGACTCGTCGCTCTCCATCAGGGCGGCGCCCGCCGGGAGCGGCCCGATGACGAGGGGCGGCGTGATCTCTCCTGCCTTCGTCGGGTGAAACTCCCCCTCGACGACGGCGCCGCGCCTGCGCAGCGGAGCGGCGACGCGGGACATCGGCCGGCGTGACAGGGAGGCGTCGCCCACCATCACCGCGCGGAACGGCTGCGCCGCGAGCACGCCCGCGAGCACGCGCATCGTCGTGCCCGAGTTGCCGCAGTCGAGGGGCCCGTCGGGCTCGCAGAGGCCCCGCAGCCCGACGCCGTGGACGCGGAGCGTGCCCGCGCCGTCGTCGTCGACCACGACGCCCATCCGCCGGAAGATCTCGAGCGTCGAGACGTTGTCACCACCGTACGAGAACCCCCCGACCTCGCTCGGGCCAGCCGCGAGCGCGCCGAGCAGGATGGCGCGGTGCGAGATGCTCTTGTCACTTGGCACTGGCACGCCGCCGACCAGCGGCCGCGTCGCCGGGCGGATGACGAAGTCGCGCCGCGCGCCGCCGCTCATCGCGCGCCCCCGGGCCCCGAGAGCCGCTGCGCCATCCAGCCGACGACCGCGACGGTGGCGGGGCCGTCGAGCACCGCGGCGAGCTGCAAGTCGCGGTCGACCACGCGGGTCTCCAGGTGCTGGATGGGTGACTTGGCGCCGAAGATGGCGAAGAAGTTCATCAGCCCCGCCATCTGTTGCCACTCCTTCGCCTGGGCGTCGCCGCGCGCTGCGTGCTCGGGGGTGTCGTAGGAGATCACGCCCCCGACGTGCGCGCCGGGCCCCTCGAACGTGCCCAGGATCTTCGCTGTCTTCGCGCCGCGCAGGTACGGGGCCTCCTTCAGCGTCGCGTCCGGCAGCGCCTCCTTCGAGGAGTCGGCGATGAGCCCGAAGTGCGTGCCGGGCTTCGTGACGAACTCCAGCCACTCCGCGGCGACCTCGCGCTTCATCCGGTTGTCTCGCACCCGATCGAGCGCGCGGCGGACGCCCGTCTGGCTGCCGGTGAGCGCGATCTTGGGCGTCAGCACCGTCACCGCGACGTCGCCCGTCACGAAGACGTCGCGCCCGGCGTACGAGGACTTGACGAGCGGCTTGCCGACGGCCGAGAGCGCGCCCTTGTCGGCCGCCTTCGCGATGGCGTCCTTGTCGAAGCTGCCCTCGACGACCGCGCACAGATCCGAGCCGCTGAACGCGTACCCCGCGAAGTGCACGAGCGACAGATCGCGGGAGGGCACGAAGCCCATCTCGGGCGTCAGCGGGATGAGCCCGAGCGCCGCCTGCGTCGACTGGGGCGCCGTCGGCGAGGCGAAGAAGGCCTTCGCGTCCGCCCGACCGAAGGCCACCATGCCGCCCGGCAGGAGCGCGAGCGGGTCCTTCTCGATCTCCGCCGCCGTCAGCACCTTGCCCTCGCTGATGGGCGTGACGGCCTCCTTCGGGCCGCAGCCGGGCGTGACGAGCAGGCACAGCGAGAGCGCGTACGAGGCCGCCTTCGGGAGCATCCCGCGGACCTTACGGCCTCGCGCGCCAGGGCGAAAGCTCGTCACAAGACCCGCAGCGACCGTCCCGTCAGCACCTCGTTGGCGCTGCCCATCCGGTAGCCGGCGAGATCGAGCGTCACGTGGCGGAACCCGCTCTCGCGCCCCGCGGCGACGATCGCGTCGCGCAGCTCGACGGCGCGCGCGAGCTCGTCGGGCCCGAGCTCGAGCCGCGCGAGCGACGCCGCGTGCTCCCCCTCGCCCGTCTCGTGGTAGCGGACGCGCAGCTGCCGCAGCCCGAGCGCCTTCAGCGCCGCCTCGAGCGCGCCGATCTTGCCGAGGCGCTCGCGGGTCACCGAGGTGCCGTACGGGATGCGGCTCGAGAGGCACGCCGACGCGGGTTTGTTCCAGATCGTGAGGCCGAGCTGCTCCGACGCCTGGCGGACGTCGGCCTTCGTGAAGCCCGCGTCGACGAGCGGGAACCGCACGCCGTGCGCGCGCGCCGCGTCGAGCCCCGGCCGGTGATCGCCGAGGTCCTCGGTGATGATGCCCGCCGCGACGTGGGCGATCCCGCGGCGCGCGCGCTCGGCGGCGGCGACGTCGTAGAGCTCGGTCTTGCAGTGGAAGCAGCGGTCGGGGCCGTTCGCCTGGTAGCCCGCGACGTCGATCTCGTGCGTGTCGACGAAGACGTGCGCCGCGCCCGCCGCGCGCGCCACCTCGGCCGCGGCCTCACGCTCACCCGGCGGGAGGCTCGGGCTGACGGCGGTCATCCCGAGGGCGCGATCGCCGAGCACCTGGTGCGCCACCATCAGCAGGAGCGCGCTGTCGATCCCGCCCGAGAAGCACACCAGCACCGAGCCGAGGGCGCGCAGCTCGTCGCGCAGCCTCGTGAGCTTCTCGTCGACCTCGCTCATCGGTCGGGCCCTTAGCACCTCGTGCTAGGGTCCGCGACCTCGATGCGCCGCCTCGTCTCCGCCCTCGCCTGCGCCGCCGCGCTCAGCTGGCCGGCCACGGCGCGCGCGGTCGACGCGGTCGCGGCGGGGCCCGGGTACACGCTGCGACAGTGCCTCTCGCTCGCCGAGCACAACCACCCCAACATCGCCGTCGCGCAGGCGAAGCTCGCGTACTACCGCGCGCAGGTCGCCGAGTCGCGGTCGGCGCCGTTCTCCGCGTTCTCGCTGACGGGCGGCGCCGGCCCCGCGCCGACGTTCCGCGGCGGGCCGGTCTACACGCAGGATCGCGAGGTCGGCCTCTCCTCGAGCCTCGGGATGGCGTGGCGGTTCACCGTCGACGGCACCGTCCCCATCTGGACCTTTGGTAAGATCACCAACACCTGGCGCGCGGCCGACGCGCAGGCGCAGCTCGGCGAGGAGGACATCAAGCGCGCGCGCAACGCCGTCCGCACCGACGTGCGCCGCGCGTACTACGGCCTGCAGCTCGCGCGCGACACGAAGGCGCTGCTCCGCGAGGCCGCCGACCGCCTCGACTCGGCGCTCACCCGCGCGAAGAAGCGCGTCAAGGAGGACGACGGCGACGAGATCGACGTGCTGCGCCTCGACACGGCGCGCGCCGACATCGACGGGCGGCTCGCGGAGGCCGAGCGCGGCGAGCGGGTCGCGCTCGCGGCGTTGCGGTTCTACACCGGCGTCGACGGCGCCTTCGACATCAGCGACGCGCCTTTGCGCCCGCCGAAGCACGAGCTCTCGGAGCTCGCGCGCTACGTCGAGGTCGCGCGCGGCAAGCGCCCCGAGCTGAACATGGCGCGCGCGGGCGTGCGGGCGCGCGAGGCCCAGGTCGATCTCGCGCGATCGCGCCGCCTGCCCGACCTCGGCCTGTACCTCTTCTGGAGCTACGCGCGCGCGCCCGAGATCACCGATCAGACCAACCCGTTCGTCCGCGACGACATCAACTACTCGCGCTACGGCTTCGCGCTCGGGCTGAAGTGGAACCTCGATTTTCTCCCCGCGACCGCGCGCGTCCACCAGGCCGAGGCGCAGCTGCAGGAGACGCGGGCGCTCTTGCGGTTCGCGTCGAGCGGCATCTCCGCCGACGTCGAGAAGGCGTTCCGCGAGGCCGAGGAGGCGAAGAAGAAGGTCGACGCCTACCACCGCGCGACGCGCTCGGCGAAGCAGTGGATGGTGAAGATCTCGCAGGGCATCGACGTCGGCGTCCGCGAGGAGACCGATCTCGTCGACCCGGCGCGCCAGTACGCGCTCTATCGGTTCAACTACCTCTCGGCGCTGATGGATCTGAACATGGCGATGGCGAACCTCGCCGAGAAGACGGGCTGGGACGACGTGGCCGAGCCCGCGGAGGCCGAGTGAGGCGCCTCGCCGCCGCGCTCTCGATCGCGCTCGCGGGCGCGCTCGCCCACGCGGCGCCCACGCCCCGCGTGACGGCCTCCGTGTCGAAGGGGCACCCCAACAGCGGCAAGCTGAGCGGCGGCAAGCGCTGGACGAACACCAAGTGGGCCCGCCAGCGGCCCGGGCGCGCCGGCAGCTGGGGCACGCCGGAGATGGTGCGGCTGCTGCAGTCGTCGGCCCACAAGGTCGCCGGCAAGCACCCGCGCTCGGTGCTGATGATCGGCGATCTGTCGGCGAGGGAGGGCGGCCCGCTGCCGGGGCACCACTCGCACCAGAGCGGGCGCGACGCGGACGTCGGGTTCTACCTGCGCGACTCGCGCGACCGCCACGTGGTGCTGGAGCGCTTCGTCGCCATCGACCAGCACGGCGACGCGAGGGGCGACAAGCGCGTCCACTTCGACGACGCGCGCAACTGGGAGCTCGTGGCGGCGTGGCTCGGCGACGGGCGCGTCGAGGTCCGCGGCGTCTTCGTCGCGGGCTGGCTGAAGGCGAGGCTGCTGCGGCGCGCCGAGGAGGCGCGCGCCCCGAAGACCCTGATCGAGCGCGCGCAGATGCTCCTGATGCAACCACCCAACGCAGAGTCCCACGACGATCACTTTCACTTGCGCATCGCCTGCGCGGCCGGGCAGCGGGGGGTGTGCTTCGATGACAGCATCGATCGCGCGCCCCGCTCTCCGGGCGGCCTCTCGTCTCCCTCGGGGGCCATCGAGTGACCCGCGGCCGCGCGTGCGCGCTCGCCGTCACCGCCGCTGTCATCGTCGCCTGCGGCCCGAAGAAGCCGCCGGAGGGCCCGCCCCCCGAGTACGAGCCCGGGCGCGAGTGGACCCCCGACGGCAAGCCCCTGCCCCGCGGCAGCGCGGCGCCCGCCGCGAGCGCCGCGCCCAGCGCCGAGCGCCCCGACAGGCCGCAGTGAGGATTGTTTTACTGGTCAGCGCTGCGGCGCCGGCAGCGTGAGGGAGAGCCCCACCGTCACCGCGAGCACCCCAGAGAACAGCGCCAGCATCGTCGTGGTCAGCCCTGCGCTCACGCACGCCGAGGCGACGACGACGCCGATGATCCCGCCGAGGTAGCGGGCCGCGGAGACGACGCCCGCCGCGCGACCGCCGCGCGCCGCGTCGACCGCCGAGAGCGACACCGCCTGCGCGCCCGGCGAGGTCACGCCGAGCCCGAGCGCGACGAGGCACGCCGGCCCGAGCGCCGGCGCGTCGAGCGGCGTCACGATGAGGGCCGCCATCCCGAGCGCGGACAGCGACGCGCCGAGCGTCATCGAGCCGCGGGCGCCGAGCCGCCGCGAGAGCGCGCCGACCGCCAGCGAGCCCGCGACCATGCCCCCCGTCATCAGCAGCATCATCCGCCCGACCACGCGCGGCGGCGTGTCGCTCGGGACCATCAGCGGCAGCACCGTGAGCAGCCCGTACATCGCGAGGTTCTGCAGGGCGATGACCAGCGACGACGAGCGGAAGGCCGGGATGCCGAGCAGCCGCACGTCGACCGCGGGCGCCGGCGCGCGCAGCTCCCACGCGGTGAAGGCCGCGAACGCGACGACCCCGAGCCCGAGCCACCCGGCCGGCGCGCGGGAAGAGCGCGCGGCGACGAGCGGGACCGTGGCCATCGCGAAGAGCAGCGCGCCCGGGACGTCGAAGGACACCTCGTCGCGAGGCGCCTCACGGGGCGAGACGAACACGCTCAGCGCGAGCGCGAGGAGGACGACGGGGACGTTGACCCAGAAGACCGACTGCCAGCCGAACCGCTGCACGAGCTCGCCGCCGAGCAGCGGCCCTATCGCCGCCGACACCCCCATCAGCGCGGAGAAGGCGCCGAGAAACCGCGGGCGGTCGGCGGGCGCGACCTCGGCGCGCACCGTCGCGAGCGCGGCCGGGACGACCATCGACGCGCCCGCCGCCATCGCGACGCGCGCGACGCCCACCGCGACGATCGTGTGCAGCACGGCCCCGAGGACGGCCGCGGCGGCGAAGGCGACGAGCCCGAGGCGCTGGACCGTGCGGTGCCCGATCGCGTCGCCGAGCCGCCCTGCGGGCGCGGAGAACACGACGCTCGCGACGAGGTACGACGCCACCGCGACGACGGTCACGAGCTCGATCGGGCGCCCGAGGCCGCGCGCCATCGGCGGCACGGCGACCGCGATCATGGTGGAGTTCAACGGCGCGAGGCCGACCGACAGGCCCCAGGAGGCGATCGCGAGCTTTCTCACCGGGTGATGGCGCGCGCCTGTAGCACCGAGAGCGCGCCGCCGCGCCACGCGAGCTCGAGATCGACCGGGCCGCCGACGAGCGCCTCCGCCGCGGGCACGACGCGCGCGACCTCGAGCAGGGCGGCGTCCCCGAGCGTGCGCGCGCCGCGCCGGGCCGCGTCGACCTCGCGCTCCACGAGCGCCGCGCCGTCGCGGACGATCTCGAGATCCTTGTCGCCGAGGGAGACCGAGCGCGGCGCGCCCGCGCGCGACAGGAGGAAGCGATCGGGGTTCACGAGCCCCTGCACGAGCGCCTCGCCGAGCCCCCACGTCGCCTCGACGACGAGGTGATCCTCGCGCGTGACGGGATCGCGCGAGAAGACGATCGCGGAGATCTCCGCGTCGACGAGCCGCTGCACGACGACGGCCATCCGCGGCGGATCGGTGAGGCCGAGCTTCGCGCGGTACGCGAGCGCCGCCTTCGTGTGGGCCGACGCGAGCACCCGGCGCACCGCCTCGCGGACGGCGTCCGGTGTCGCGCACCCGAGCACGGTCGCGTGCAGCCCGGCGAAGCTCGCGGCGGCGCCGTCCTCGCCGATGGCCGACGAGCGCACCGCGACCACCCCGAGCTGCGCGAGCGCGCGGATCTCTCCGTCGTCGAGGCCGCGCGTGGCGACGGCCGCGGCGTCCTCCGGCGACAGGGCGACGCCGCTCGGCACCGGCAGCCCCGCGCGGAGCGCGAGCGCGAGGCCGCGCGCCTTGCCGCCGTAGCGCGCGCCGTCGGCCGCGTCGGCGAGCGGGATCATCCGAGGAGCGTGACCTCGCCCGTGTCGCCGTCGACGCGCACCCGCTGCCCGTCCCTGATCTTCGCCGTCGCGCGGATCGTGCCGACGACGCCGGGGATCCCGTACTCGCGCGCGACGATCGCCGCGTGGCAGAGCTGGCCTCCGCGGTCGGTCACGATGGCGCCCAGCAGCGGGAGCACGACGTTGAAGTACGGCGCCGTCGCGCGCGTGACCAGCACGTCCCCCTGCGCGATGCGGCCGAACTCCTCCTCGCGGTCCACCAGCCGCGCGGTGCCCTCGTAGACGCCGGGGCTCACCGCGAGGCCCTTGATGGCCTCGGCGCCAGCGGGCGCGGGCTCCTGGAAGATGCCCGTCATCACCGCCTCGACGGCCCGCCCCGCGCGCCGCCCGCGCTCCGGGAGCCAGTCGACCGGCGGCGGCGCGCCCGGCTCACCGCCGAGGAACTTCGGCACGTCGGCGTCCGAGACGCTCTTCGTCGTGCGCCACGCGCGGCGGGCCTCGAGCTCCGCCCGCTCTGCCTCGCTCACGCGTCCTGCCGTCACGAAGCGGTCGAGCTCCTCGGGCGTCGCGTCCAGCAGGAGCGCCGCGTCCCGGAGCTGGCCGTCGGCGGCGAGCCGACGCCCCGCCTCGAGCACCGCGCGGCGGGTGATCCCGATCGCCCAGCCCTCGGAGTGATGACCCCGCTCGTCGCGCAGGCGCGCGATGTGCCGCGCCTCCGCCAGGAGCTCATCGAACCGCGCGCGGTGCTCCACGGGGACTCGCTCGCGCAGGCTCGAGATCGCCCGCGCGCCGTCGGTGTCACCTCTCGAGCCCGCGCCGCGGGTCGCCGCCCGGACCGCGCCGAGCAGCGTGTCGGGCAGCTCGCCGGCGCTCGGGGCGCACACGTCGTACCCGACCGCGCGGTGGCGCACGACGTCGAGGTACGCGCGGGCCGCCGAGCCCACGTCGCCGCCCGCGTCGCACAGCCGCGCGAGCGTGTCGGCCGCGGGCCCGTCGCCGTCGAGGGTCGCCTGCGCGGCAGGATCGCGCGCGACAGCCTCCGCCAGCGCCTGGAGCTCGGCGCGCGCCGCCCCCAGCGAGATGGCGGAGGCGCCGCGCACGGCGGCCAGGATCTCGCCCGTCGGGCGCCCCGTCCACGCGCCGACCTGCGCCAGAAAGTCACCGATGGGGAGGGTGCAGGTGATCGTGAAGCGGTGGTGCTGCCGGACCATCGCGGCGTTGTTCGCCACGCACTCGGCGAGGTGGGCCGCGAGCTCGCGCGCGTCGAGCTTCTCGACCGACAGCGCCTGCATCTGCCGGTGCCTCGCGTCGGCCGCCGGCTTCACGCGCGCGTCCCACTCGTTCAAGTCCTCGCGCCACAGCTTGCGCTCGAACGCGTCGTGCGACGCCGTCACGCGCGCGCGGAGCTTCGGGACCGCGCGCGTCAGCAGCCAGAACACGGCGCGCGGAGGCGGGCCCTTCGCGCCGGGCGGCGCGCCGAACGGCACGGCCTGCATGTACGCAAAATCGTTCACGTACGCGGGCTGCAGGTGAGACAGCATCACCCCGAACCTCGCCGTGCTCTCGGCGAACCCCGCGGCGAAGCCCGCGAGCGTCGCGTGCTGGACGAGCCTCGACGCCGGGCGCGGGAAGTGTGCGGTCTCGAGCTCCCAGGTGCCCGGTCCGGGCGCAGCGAAAGACTTGGTGGTGGTCGGCATGTCCCCTCGGGTACGTACGATCCGCCCCGGAGGGTCCGCCGGTCCAGCGGAAAGTGATCCGCGTCACCCCGGCGCCCGCGCGCCGGGGAGGCTCGGCTCAGATGAGGTCGAACGGGTAGCCGCCGTCGCCGTAGACGCGCGCCGCTATCGCCTTGCGCAGCTCGTCGTCGTTGCGGTCGAAGGCTCGCAGGTTGGCCTTCATGCGCGCGCCGGCGGACGACGCGAACATCGTCGTGAGATCGATCTCGCGGCGCGCGCCCTCCTCGCCCCGCTGCTCGATCGCGCGCGTCGTGCGGGAGATGCACGCGGCGAGGCAGAACAGATCGATCGCGATCTCGGCGACCCGGCGCTGCGTGTACTGCATCTCGGCGATGTCCTTGCCGTGCTTGCGGAGCACCTTGTCGACGGCCTTCACCAGCTCGACCACGTACTCCTCGAACAGCACCGCCTCGCGCGAGAGCAGCGGGTGCGCCCGCGTGAGCCGCTCGCGCCCGAGGGCCGTGCGCGCCTTGCGCACCGCGAACTCACTCAACAATCCAAACCCCTTGATCGGCTCGCGCATCGCCCGCACGACCTCCGCGAGCTCCTTGCCGGGGCCCGCCATCCCCGAGAGCGCGATGAAGCAGCGCAGGATCTCGTTCGTGCCCTCGAAGATGAGGTTGATGCGCGCGTCGCGCAGCAGCCGCTCGTAGGGGTACTCCTTCATGTAGCCGATGCCGGCGGCGATCTGCAGCGCGTCGTTGACGACCCGCCACAGCGTCTCGCTGCCCACGATCTTGCAGATGGCGCTCTCGAGCGAGTAGTCGAGCCGCCCGGTGTCGACGAGGCCCGCCGTCAGGTACGCCGCGCTCTCGAGCGCCCACGTCTGGCAGGTCATCTCGGCGATCTTGTCCTTGATGAGCCCGAACTCGCCGATCGACCGCCCGAACGCCTTGCGCTCCATCACGCGCGCCGTGGCCATCGAGATCAGGCGCTTGCACGCGCCGACGCTGCCGGTCGCGAGCGAGAGCCGGCCGGTGTTCAGCACCTCCATCGCGACGCGGAACCCTCGCCCCGGCTCGCCGAGCACGCCCTCGACCGGCACGCGGACGTCGTCGAAATACACCGAGGTCGTCGACGATCCCCGGATCCCGAGCTTGTGCTCGCCGGGGCCGGAGGTGACGCCGGGGCCGCGCTCGACGAGCAGCGCGGTCAGCCTCGGCTTGTGCCCCTCCTCGGGGCGGCTCGTCCGCGCGAACACGGTGAACACGTCGGCGAAGCCGCCGTTCGTGATCCAGATCTTCGAGCCGTTGAGCACGTAGTGGCGGCCGTCGGGCGACAGCTCCGCGCGCGTCTGGATGGCCGCCGCGTCGGAGCCCGCGGACGGCTCGGTCAGCGCGAACGCGGCGACGCGCTCGCCCGTCGCGAGGCGCGGCAGCCAGCGCGCCTTCTGCTCCTCGGTGCCAAACAGCAGGATGGCGCGCAGGCCGATGCTCTGGTGGCCTCCGAGCGTCACCGCGAGCGAGGCGTCGTGGCGCGACACCTCCTCCATCACCCGCGCGTACGCCATCGTCGAGAGGCCGAGCCCGCCGTGGGCCTGCGGCGTCACCATGCCGAACAGCCCGAGCTCCTTCAGGCCGTCGAGCACCTCGGCCGGGATCTCGTGCGCGTCGTCGATGGCGGCGCTGTCGACCGACGCCTCGCAGAACCGCCTCACCGAGTCCACCATGAGGCGCACCTCGTCGCGCTCGGCCTCGCCGGGCGCGGGGTACGGGAAGATCAGCTCCTCGGCGACGACGCCGTGGAACAGCGCCTTCATGAAGGACTCTTCGTTCATCAGCCGCTCACTTGGTGCCGAACAGCCGGTCGCCCGCGTCGCCGATGCCGGGGAGGATGTAGCCGTGATCGTTGAGGCCGTCGTCGACGCTCGCGGTGTAGATGGGCACGTCGGGGTGGTGCTCGGTGAAGTTCTTGATGCCCTCGGGGCACGCGAGCAGGCACACGAACTTCAGCGAGCCGGGCTTCGACCGCTTGATGCGCGCGACCGCCGCGATGGCGCTGTTGCCCGTCGCGAGCATCGGGTCGCACACGATGACCTCGCGGTCGGCGAGGCGCTGCGGCACCTTGTAGTAGTACTCGACCGCCATCAGCGTCTTCGGATCGCGGTACAGGCCCACGTGGCCGACGCGCGCCGACGGGATGAGCTCGAGCATCCCGTCGAGGATGCCGAGGCCGGCGCGGAGGATCGCGACGAGCACGACCTTCTTGCCCTCGAGCATCGGCTTGTTCGTCACGGCGAGCGGCGTCTGCACCTCGACGTCGGAGAGCTTCATGTCGCGCGTCGCCTCGTAGGCGAGCAGCATCGAGATCTCCTTCAGCAGCAGGCGAAAGCTCGCGGTCGACGTCGTCGACTTTCGCATCAGCGTCAGCTTGTGTTGCACGAGCGGGTGGTCGACGACGTGGACGTTGGCGGGGAGGGTCATCAGGGTCTCTCGGGTGTCGTGGGAGGGTGGGACGCGACGCGCGTCAGAACACTGTGCCGTCGCTGACGATGGAGATGGGAGGCGCGCCGTCAGAGCGGCGCTCCCGGGCGAGGAGGCGGCCCGTCGCCCACGTGCCGCCCTCGAGGACGCTGGCGAGCGGCAGATCGGTCGGCGACCTGTCGAGCGCGGCGCAGACCAGCGGATGCAAGTCATCGAGCAGCGACAGCGTGCACGCGCGCCACTCGACGACCAGCGGCGACCCCGGCAGGTGGGCCTCGCGGTAGAGCGACGGATCGCGCAGGGACAGCGCGCCGCCGTCGACGAACAGCCCGCCGTTGCGGTACTCGGGCAGGCCCGTGAGCGCGGCGCCACCCGTCACGCACAGACCGCCCTCCTCGAGCGGCTCGAACAGCGAGTACGCGAGCCACTGGCTGAGCTTGTGAAAGGGCACCAGCGAACCGGGCAGCGCCGGGTGCTCCCACACGTCGCCGAGGCTCACGCCGTCGAGGCGCAGGCGCCCCGGCCATATCTCCGCGAGCCCGCACAGGAGCGAGGACAGCAACAGCTGCGCGTCGACCTCGCCCGTCGACGAGGGCGCCGTGTCGAAGAGCCCGCCCGGGCGTCCGCTCGCGCCGAACACCGTCGTCTCGGCGGCCAGCGCGGCGCCGAGGCTCGCGAGCAGGGCGGCGCGCCCGTCGAGGCCGTCCATGGGGTTGGAGTCGTCGACCTGCAGCCCGCGCGCGACGTCGGCGACACGGAGGCGCGCGAGCCGCGCGGCGTCGACCCGCAGCGGATCGCCTGGGTCGTCGGAGAAGAGCCCCGCCTCGAACATGCGCAGGCTCGCGACGGCGAGGCCCTCGCTGCGGCCCGCGGAGGCGCCCGTCGAGGCGTCGCCGTACCGCCACACCGCGCCCGCGCCGGCGTCGAGCAGCACGCTCACCATGACGAGATCGATCATCGCGCGCGCGCGCTCCGCGGGGGCCCGCCCGACGAGGCGCGCGCGCAGCCCCGCGAGGCGCGGCGCGCCGCCGACGTCGAAGTGGCGGTAGCGACCGTGCACCGGCACGAGGAGGCTCGGGTACGCGGCGCGCGTGACCTCGGCGACCCTCGCCGCGATCTCGGGCAGGCGCGCCCGGTCGACGCTGAACCAGTCGCTCTCTCCGCGCTCGGCGCGATCGAGGAGCGCGCGGCTCTCTCGGCGGATGGTGTCGGTCGAGAACAGCCGCGCGAGCTCGGGCGAGAGGCGGCGCGGATCGAGCGGGGCGCGCGCCTCAGGCATCGAGGCCGCGACCCTTGACCGCGCGCAGCTCGTCGCCCGACTTGATCTCCTCCGGCGTGAAGTACCCGGCGGCCTTCTTCGCTTCCATCTCGACCTTCGCGTCCTCCGGGATCAGCTCGGCGGGGATGGGCACGCGGTGCTTGATGGTGATGCCGCTCTTCGTGATGGCGTCGTGCTTCATGTCGCTCATCGACACGAACTGGTCGATGTGGGTGATGCCCAGCCAGTGCAGCACGTCGGGCATCAGCTCCTGGAACCTCATGTCCTGCACGCCGGCGACGCACTCCGTGCGGTGGAAGTACGTCGCCGCGCTGTCGCCGCCCTCCTGGCGCTTGCGCGCGTTGTACACGAGGAACTTCGTGACCTCGCCGAGCGCGCGCCCCTCCTTGCGCGAGTAGACGATGAGGCCGGTGCCGCCCCTCTGCGCGTTCTCGATGCACACCTCGATGCCGTGCGTGAGGTACGGCCGGCACGTGCAGATGTCGGAGCCGAACACGTCGGAGCCGTTGCACTCGTCGTGCACGCGGCACGCGAGCGGCACGCTGGGATCGTGGAGCCTGGCGACGTCGCCGAAGAAGTACGCGGTGAACCCGCCGATGGGCGGCAGGAACGCGTCCAGATCCGGGCGCGTGATGAGCTCCGGGAACATCCCGCCCGTGTTCTCGAACAGCGCCCGCCGCAGCGCGGGCTCCGTGAGGCCGAAGCGCTCCGCGATGCCGGGCAGCCACCAGACCGGCTCGACCGCGGCCTTCGTGACGACGACGTCACCGGCGGCCGTGAGCAGCTTGCCGTCGGGCACGAGCCGCCCCTTCGCGATGGCCTCGCGCAGCTCGGGCATGTTGATGTGGGCCTTCGTGATCGCGATCGTCGGGCGGATGTCGACGCCGTCGCGCAGCTGGTCGGCGAAGTCCTGGCCGACGTCGGCGCCCCACGGGTCCATCGACACGATGCGCTTCGCGTCCTTCCACTGGGGGTGCGGCCCGATGCGCTCGGCGGGCGCGGTGTTCGTCAGATCGGGGCGGTGGCCGCCGTCGAGCGAGCCGGCGGCGACCGCGAGCGCGCGGTAGATGGAGTAGGAGCCGCTGTGGGTGCCGACGACGTTCCGGTGCGCCGGATCGGTCAGCGTCGCGACGATGGGGCCGCGCTCCCGTGCCGTGGCCGCGCCCCACTTGATGGGGAAGGCGGGGCCGTCTTCCGACGGGTGGGAGGTGAGGCGGATGGGTTCGACGTTCTTCGGATCGCGCATGTTCGTGCCTCGCGAGAGGAAACGACGATCCTAGAGCGCGGGTCGGCCCACGACCAACAAGAATCCACGCGCCGCGCCGCGTCGGGGCGCGCGCGGCGCGCTGGCGCCGCGCTAGAACGCGAATGGGAGATCGAATTGCACGAACCGCTCACCCGCCTTCTTCAGCGGATCGTCCACCGGCACGAAGTACGCGAGGCCGGGGCGCAAGAGGGCGCCCTTCGACACCGCCAGGTTGAGCCGGATCCCGCCGCCCACCGTCGTGTTGTCCCGCGCGGCGGGGCTCGCCTTCACCGCGGCGGGGGTGGACAGCCACCGCTGGTGGTGCGCCTCGACCGACACCGTCACGAGCGGGATCACCTGATAGCCCACGTGAACGGCGAAGGTGGAGTTCGTGCGCGAGGCGTCCTTGTCGACCGCGGCCCCCTTCACGCGGGTGAGCTGCAGCACCGTCGCGTCGGCCTGCGCGGTCAGGCCGTCCTTGATCCACGCGACGCCGACGCCCGCCGTGGTCGTCTGGTAGTTGGTGACGTAGAGCGCGTTGTCCATCCCCTGGCGCGCGGCGATCCCGGCGCCGAGCGCGGCGCGCGTCGCCTTCTGCGGCGAGTCTCCTCCTCCCGCGCCGACCGGCGCGGTCGCCCCGACGAACAAGGGCAGCCGCAGCCCCCTGGACAGCTCGGGCGTGAACAGCGCGAAGAGCAGCGGGTTCGTCACCGCCGAGCCCGAGGCGCCGGCGTCGGGCGTGTCCTTCACCCAGCCGACGCGCCCATAGAAGCCGAGATCCTGCAGCGAGGCGATGGGCTTGTACCCGGCGGTCAACACCGGCGCCATCGTCGCCGCCCCGTCGCGCGGCGCGTACGCGAGATCGAGCCGCGCGAGGTTCGGCGCGACCGCGGGGCGCAGCAGGTACGGCAAGGAGTACCTGGCCCGCTTCTCCGCGGGGCTCGGGCCGTCACCAGCGGCGACCGGGGCGTCGCCCGCGAGGGCGAGGGACTGCGGAGCGAGCGCGAGGAGCGCGGCGAGCGCGGCGGTGGTCGGTTGCATGCCGCAGAGCTAAGGCCGCGCCCCGCGGGCGCGCATGTCACGCGTCATGCGGCGACGGTTCGCCCGTCGCCGGCCTCCGTCAGCAGCGCGCGCAGGCGCGCGAGATCGGGCAGGACGAAGCCCTGCCGCGACGTCGTCACGAGCCCGCGCTTCTGCCAGCGGCTCATGGTGCGGATGGCGCTCTCGGTCGTCGTGTCGGTGAAGGCCGCCAGCTCCGCGCGGGACAGCGCGACCGGGATCGACCAGCTGCCGTCCTCGAGCTGATCGCCGAACCGCTCGAGGAGGTGGAGGAAGAGCGTGACGAGGCGGCGCTCGACCGGGCCCGCGCTCGCGACGCCGAGCCGCGCGTGCAGGGCGCGGGAGTGGTCCGTCAGGGCGCGGATCATCCCCTGCGCGACCGCGAGATCGCGCGCCGCGAGCTCGTGCACGAACGCGGCGTCGACGCAGGCGACGTGCGTCCCCTCGGCCGCGGCGAACGCCGTCACCGGGTACGATCCGTCGTCGCACACCGCGACGCTCCCCACCGTCTCCCTCGGCCCGAACAGCGCGACGGCCGTCCCGCACTCCTTGCCCTCGCGCTCCAGGCGCACGAGCCCGTTCATCACCACGCCGAGCCACAGCGCGCGCTCCCCCGCGGCGAAGATCTGCTCCCCGCGCGCGTACCGATGCTGCACCGTCTGCGCGGCGATCCGATCGAGCAACGCAGAATCTACACCGGAGAAGGCCCGCGAGACGGCGAGCGCGGCGAGCAGAGAGGGGTTCCGAACCATCGGGGCCGCAGGAGAGCACGTCGCGTGCCGCGTCAACGCCTGTGATCGTCGATCCTGTCGTACGTGCCCCCGTACGCGACGCCGCGAATCTGCCCGCTCGCGAGGAAATCGTGCGGGAACCCCCGCGGCGCGCGGCTCACCGCGTCGAGCCGGGAGAGCTGCTCCGCGGTCAACGTGACGTCGCGCGCGCCGAGGTTGTCGACGAGCTGCTCGTGCGTGCGCGCGCCCACGATGGGCACCACGCACGGGAACATCTGCCGCGTCCACGCGATGGCCACCTGCGACGACGTCGCGCCGAGCTGCTCCGCGACGGCCGCGACCTCCGCCGCGATCGCGAAGTTCTTCTCGGTGAGGCTGCCCGCCGTCCAGCTCGCGCGGCGCGTGTCGTCGGGCGCCTTGCCGCCGGCGTACTTGCCGGTGAGGAACCCCGCGCCGAGCACGCCCCACGGCGTCACGCCGAGGTCGAACGCCCGCGCCATCGGGAGCAGATCGCGCTCCGCGTCGCGATCGATGAGGCTCCACCGGATCTGCAGGCCGACGAACCGGCTCCAGCCCCGCAGCTCCGCGAGCGTGTTCGCGTGCGCGACCACCCACGCCGGCGCGTCGCTGATCCCGACGTAGAGCACCTTGCCGCTCCGCACGAGATCGTCGAGCGCGCGCATCGTCTCGTCGACGGGCGTCATCGGATCGTGGAGGTGCACCCAGTACAGATCGACGTAGTCGGTGCCGAGGCGCCGCAGGCTCTGCTCGACGGACTGCACCATGTTCTTCCGGTGGTTGCCGCCGGCGTTCGGGTCTCCCGGGCGCGTGGAGATCGAGTACTTCGTCGCGACGACGAGGCGCGCGCGCTCGCCCGCGATGAGCTCGCCGAGGATCCGCTCGGCCGAGCCGTTCGTGTAGTTGATCGCGGTGTCGAGGAGGTTGCCGCCCTGCTCGACGAACGTGTCGAACTGGCGCTTGCTCTCCTCGCGCGAGGCCCCGAACCCCCACTCCTCGCCGAACGTCATCGTGCCGAGCGCGAGCTCGGAGACCCGCAGGCCCGATCGGCCGAGCAGCTTGTAGCGCATCCGCCCCGCCTAACGCGGCGACCGAGCGGCGGCCACCCGCGCGACGAGCGATGGCAAAGGGCGCCGATCCAGAGTAAGGGCGCGCCGATGCCGCGCGCGAACCAGCCCGACGAAGCGCCGTCGCCCGTCCGGCGCGCCGGCACCGTGGCGCTCGTCGGCCGCCCGAACGTCGGCAAGTCGACGCTGATGAACGCGCTGCTCGGCGAGGCGCTGTCGATCGTGTCGCCGACCGCGCAGACGACGCGCCACCGCATCCTCGGCGTGCTCCGTCACGGCGACGCGCAGCTCGGGCTGCTCGACACGCCGGGCCTGCACGCGCCGAAGACCCGCCTCGGCAAGGCGATGAACCACGCGGCCGAGGGCGCGGCCGGAGACGCCGACGTCGTCGTGTTCGTGACGGATCCGCCGAAGACCGATCCGCTCCGCGCGCACCCCGACGACCTGCGCTGGCTCGCGTCGCTCGGCGCGGCGCGCGTCGTGCTCGCCGTCAACAAGGTCGACAAGGTGCGCCCGCGCGAGCGCCTGCTGCCGCTGCTCGCCGAGCTCGGCGAGGTGGCGGGCGTCGACGCGTTCGTGCCCATCTCCGCGGAGCGACGGAGCGGACTCGACCGCCTGCTCGCCGAGGTGTGCGAGCGGCTGCCCGAGGGCCCCGCGCTGTGGGAGGACGACGCGCTCACCGATCGCCCCGTGAAGTTCTGGGTCGCCGAGTACGTGCGCGGCGCGGTGCTCGAGGTCGCCCGCCAGGAGGTGCCGCACGCGACCGCCGTCAGCGTCGAGCGCTACGACGAGAGCGGCAAGATGCCGCGCATCTTCGCCACCATCCACGTCGAGCGCGAGGGCCAGAAGGTCATCCTCGTCGGCAAGGGCGGCGCGGGGATCAAGCGCATCGGGACGCGCGCGCGCGAGCGCATCGAGCAGCTGCTCGGCCACCGGGTGCACCTCGAGCTGTTCGTGCGCGAGACGCCGGGCTGGGTCGAGAACGCGTCGATGCTCGTCGAGCTCGGCTACGAAGAGACCTCGCGAGACAAACCGTGACCAAGCACCGATCCGTCCGAAGCGCGCCCGAGTTCCCCGCCGGCTCCGCCCTGCGAGGCCCGCGCGCGCTCGTCGCGGTCGTCGGCCGCCCCAACGTCGGCAAGAGCACGCTCTTCAACCGCCTGACGGGCTCCTCCGCCGCGATCGTCCACGACGAGCCGGGCGTCACCCGCGACCGCCACTACGCCGACGCGTTCGTCGGCGCCCGGCCGTACACCCTCGTCGACACCGGCGGGTTCGACCCCGAGAGCGACGATCCGATGAAGGCCGGCATCGCGCGCCAGGTCGAGGTCGCCGTGCTCGAGGCCGACGTCGTCGTCTGCGTGCTCGACGCGACGAGCGGCCTCGTCGACGCCGATCGACGCGCCGTGAAGCTGCTCCGCAAGAGCAACAAACCTGTCATCTACGTCGCGAACAAGAGCGACTCCGCGCTCGTGGAGGCCGAGGCCCAGGATCTGTACCGCCTCGGCGTCGAGCGCATCATCGGCGTCTCCGCGCTGCACGGCCGCGGCATGCACGAGCTCGACGCCGCCATCGAGCGCGCGCTGCCGCCCGAGGCGCCGTTCGACGGCCCCGAGCCCGCGGACGACCTCGTGCGCGTCGCGATCATCGGCAAGCCGAACGCGGGCAAGTCGTCGCTCGTCAACCGCCTCGCGGGCGCCGAGCGCGTGCTCGTCGACGACCGCCCCGGCACCACGCGAGACGCCATCGACACCCTGGTCGAGCTCGACGGCCGCAGGTACGTGCTCGTCGACACCGCGGGCATCCGCCGGAAGTCCAAGGTCACGAAGGAGGGCAGCGTCGTCGAGGCCGTGAGCGTGCTGCACGCCGTCCGCGCGATGGAGCGCTGCGACGTCGTCGTGCTGATGTGCGACGCGGCCGAGGGCGTCGCCGAGCAGGACGCGAAGATCCTCGGGCTCGCCGTCGACCGCGGGCGCGCCGTCGTCATCGCCCTCAACAAGACCGATCTGCTCGACAAGGACGGCCGCAAGCGCGCCGAGGAGCAGGCGAAGGACAAGCTCACGTTCGCGCCGTACGCGCCCATCCACGCGCTCAGCGTCGGGAAGAACCGCGGGGTCAAGGGGCTGCTCGAGCTCGTGACCAAGGTGCACGACGGCTACGTGCAGCGCGTCTCGACGGGCCAGCTGAACACCTTCTTCGAGGACGTGCTGAAGACCCACCCGCCGCCGACGCAGGGCGGCAAGGCGCCGCGGTTCTACTTCATCACCCAGGCCGAGACGCGCCCGCCGCTCTTCGTCGTGATGACGAACGCGCCCGAGTCGATCCACTGGAGCTACCACCGCTACGTGGCGAACCAGCTCCGCAAGCGCTTCGGGTTCGTCGGCGTGCCGATCCGCATCCGCTACAAGGCGCGCCGCAAGGCGTGGCGCGGCAAGGACGGCCCCGACGTCGAGCTCTCCGACAAGACGTCGTGAGCGCAGGGGGTGAATCCTTGAACATGGATTTCGGGAGCCCAAGGAGCGAGTGTCGGAGTCCGACGCGGAATTCGAGCCGAATTGGGCTGAAATCCGCGCGCAGGCGTGGCCGCGCCACGTCGAGCACGGTTTCACCCAAGGCGGCCGAAGGACGCAAGGAATCCGGCGCTCGCGACGCCGGGATCCCGAAAGCCATGTTGAACGGATGTCCCGTTTCCGTTGACGGCCTCTGATTCGGGTTGATAGCGTCCGCTCTCGCACGACGAGGAGCCTGGCACGGTGAAACACGATCGCAGCATCGGGAGCTGTCTCGCAGGCTTGGCGCTGACCGCCACGCTCGTCACGTCCACTGGATGCGGGGGCACGCTGTACGCGGTCTCCGCGAGCTCCGCGAGCTCCAAGGTCGAGGAGGCGAAGGCCGTCGGCGCCGAGCAGCTCGCGCCGTACGAGTACTACCTCGCGGTCGAGCACCTGAAGAAGGCGTCCGAGGAGGCCTCCCAGGCCGACTACGGCGACGCGGAGGAGCTCGCGTCGGACGCGGAGAAGTTCGCCGACAAGGCCATCCGCCTCGCGCGTGACGCGCACAAGGGGGCGGGACGATGAGGGCGACCGCGAAGCTCCTGCTCATCGGCGCGCTCGTCTCGTCGGTGGCCCAGCTCGGCTGCCAGAGCGACACCATCGCGCGGGGCCGCATCGACGGCCTCGAGAAGATCGTGAAGCAGGCGAAGGACAACGGCGCCGTGCGCTGCGCGCCGCGCGAGCTCGCGATGGCCGAGTCGCACCTCAGGTTCGCGACGATCGAGCGCGAGCAGGGCGTGATGAGCCGCGCCAACTTCCACCTCGAGTACGCGGCGGTCAACGCGCAGGCGGCCTACGACATGTCGCCTCCTCAGTACTGCGCCGAGCGCGGCTTCGTCATCCAGCCGAAGGTCGGCGACCGCGACGGCGACGGATACCTCGACCCCGAGGACAAGTGCCCAGACGAGCCCGAGACGTGGAACGGCTTCGAGGACGAGGACGGCTGCCCCGACGATCCCGACACCGACTCCGACGGCCTGCCCGACTCGAAGGACACCTGCCCGCTCGACCCCGAGGACAAGGACGGCTACCTCGACGGCGACGGCTGCCCGGAGCCCGACAACGATCTCGACGGCGTCATCGACCTGAAGGACAAGTGCAAGGACGATCCCGAGGATCCGGACGGCTTCGAGGACGAGGACGGCTGCCCCGAGCCCGACAACGACAAGGACACCGTCCTCGACGTCGACGATCAGTGCCCGAACGAGCCCGGCGATCCGAAGGCCGAGAAGAAGGGCTGCCCGAAGGCGTCGCTCGTCGTCGTGACGGACAAGGAAGTGAAGATCATGCAGCAGATCCACTTCGAGTTCGACAAGGACAAGATCCGCCCCGAGAGCTTCCCCATCCTCGAGGCCGTCGCCGACGTGCTCCGCAAGTTCCCGAGCATGAAGCTCGAGGTCCAGGGCCACACCGACAACAAGGGCTCGGCGGCCTACAACAAGTCGCTGTCGGACAGGCGCGCGAAGGCCGTCCGCAAGTACCTCGTCGAGAAGTCCAAGATCGACGGCGCGCGCCTGACGGCCGTCGGGTACGGCATGGAGCTGCCGCTGGTCGCGAACGACACGGCGCTGAACCGCGCGCTCAACCGGCGCGTCCAGTTCATCCGCACCGAAGCCAAGTGAGCGACGCCCGGGCGGCGCGGGGCTGACCGCGCCGTCCTGTCGCGCGCGCGTGGTGAGCGGGCGCGCGCGCTGCTACGGTTCCCCGGATGGAGCTGAGCGGGGTGCTGCGCGCGCTGGAGATCGCGGGTCTGTCGGGCATCCGCCCCTCGTGGGTGCTCGCGGCGACGGCGGCGGCGGGCGCGCTCGGGTACGTGGTGTTCCCGAGCGGCCTCGAGTGGCTCGCGTCGTGGCCGGGGGCGGGCGCGCTCCTGCTCTTCGCGATCATCGAGCACTTCGCCGAGCGCGACACGGACATGCTGCAGATCTTCGGCGCGGTGCAGCTGGGGCTCTCCGCGACCGCGGCCGTGGTGTCGACCGGCGCGCTCGCGCGGGCCGAGCGCGAGCTGTCGCACGGGGTGCCGCTCTGGGCCGTGCAGGCCGGCGCGGTCGTCATCGCGCTCGCGACGATCGGCGTGCGGCGCCAGCTGAAGCTGAAGCTCCTGCAGCTCTCGGCCAACGCCGTCAGCCCGTCTCGGTGGATCGCGCGCGCGGAGGAGGGCGGGCTCGTCGCGGGAGGCGGGCTGATGCTGCTGTCGCCCGTCATCCTCGCGGGGATCTTCGTCGCGCTCCTGCTCGGCGGCGTCGGCCTCGTGCTCGCGTACAAGGAGCTCGATCGCGCGCGGCGGCGCCCGTGCCCGTCGTGCGGCGCGCTCGCGCGCAAGGAGGCCCAGCGGTGCCCGAGCTGCGCGGCGGCGCTCGAGCCCGAGGAGGTGCTGGAGCTCCCGACGCGGCTCTCCGAGCGCATCGGCGCCCTCGCCGAGCGCGCCGCTTGAGCCGCGCCGCGCCCTTGTGAACGAAGCCTGGTCGTGTAGCGTGCGTCCCACCGATGAGGACGCGCGGCGGGCGTTGGCTGTGGGTGGGGCTCGCGGCGGCCTCGACGGCAGCGCACGCGCAGAGCTACCGCGACGTGCCTCTCGGGGGGCGGACCGCGACGATGGGCGGCGCGGCGACGGCGGCGGGCAACGACTCCGCGATGCCGTACCTCAACCCGGCCGGCATGGCGGGGGTGCCCGGCGACGTCTTCGGGCTGTCGGCCACGGTGTACGGTGTCACGCGGCGAACGCTGAGAGGCGTCTTTTTCCCGGGCGGGTTCGACACCTCGGCGTACGGGCGGTACGAGCCCGGCCGCGAGTCGTTCGCCACGAACGACACCTTCGAGCTGCCGAGCTCGGCGATGTACTTTCGCCACCTGTCCGCCGACGACGCGCCGGTCCGCCACAAGCTCGGGGTCTCGCTCGTCATCCCGACGGCGGAGCGGATGTCGTACTCGGGGAACACGACGGGCGCGTTCCCTGACGTCGCGGGGCGGCTGTCGCTGTCGCAGGCGGTCTCGCGCTCGATGACCGACTACTGGCTGGGGCCGTCGTACGCGGTCGCGGTGGGTGACCGCCTGAGGGTCGGGGTGTCGCTGTTCGCGATCTACCGGACCGAGTTCGCGACGCAGTCCCAGGACAACGCGATCCAGCTGTTCTCCGGCTCGGGGATCGTCACGGGGGCTTCCACGCTGACCCGCGAGGACCGCGGCTGGGGGGCGGCCCTCGTGGTCGGGGCGCAGGCGGAGATCGCGCGCAACGTCTGGGTCGGCTTCGGCGCCGCGACGCCGTCGCTCCCCATCGACGGGAGCAGCGTCGGGAGCGCGTCGGGGCGCGTGTTCGCCGACTCGACGACGACGCACATCGGCACCACGCGCGCGGCGGAATACTCGTTCCGCACGCCGCTGCGGCTGAACGCAGGCGCCGCGTACGAGGATCGCCGCCGGCTGACGATCGCCGCGGACGTGCAGTACTACGCCCCCGTCACGCAGGCCGAGCGCAGCCGCGGCGCCGGGCGCGTCGAGACGTCGTTCCCCGGCGACATCGCGCGGAGCGTGGTCGTCCCGATCGACGATCAGCGAGGCACGACGGCGGTCATCGCCGCGTCCGTCGGCGGCGAGGTCTGCGTCACCGACGCCGTCGCGCTGCGCGTCGGCGTGTTCACCGACCAGTCGCCGCGCAAGGCGCTCGGCTCCGCTGCGATCGATCTGTGGCAGACGCGCGCCAACAGGAGGGGCCTGTCCGCCGGCGTGGGCGTGCGGCTCGGCAGCTTCGACACCACGCTGGGCGGGCAGTACGTGCGCGGAGAAGGGACGTATGGCGCTCAGAACTTCCTCGGCAAGGGCGCGTCCTTCGACCAGCCGACCGTGCCGCGCTCGTACCGCGAGGACACCGTGATGCTGCTGCTCTCCGGCGCGGTGACCCGCGATGAGGCGCGGCGCCAGATCGAGGCCGCGGCGCCGATCGGCGGGCCCTCGGGGAGCGTCGAGCTCGCCCCCGGCGGCGCGGGAGGAGCACGATGAGCCCGATGCGCGCGCTCGGCGCGGTCGCCGTCGCGCTGACGCTCGGCGCGTGCTTCGAGGTCGACGTCGAGGAAGCGCCGTCGACGTGTGACGCGTCGTCCGCATGCCCTGTCGGCCACCAGTGCGACGTCGAGACCCACGCCTGCACGCCGCTCGAGGAGGGGCGCTTGCAGGGCCGGTTCGCCTGCGACGTCGTCGGCCCGATGGGCGTCGACGAGCACACGCTGCCGGGCTCCGACGTCATGGGGCAGATCGACGGCGCGCAGCTGCTGCTGCCGCTCGGCGCGCAGTGCGACGTCACCCCGTACGGCGAGGTGGTCCTGCTGCTCACGTCGATCGGCGCCGCGCAGACGGCGCTCGTCGTGAAGCTCCCGCCGGACGTGGCGGCGACCGGCGGCCAGGCCTCCATCGTCCCGGCGACGACGAGCTACCTCGACGTCCCCGACGGGGTCGCGGTCGCGACGTTGCAGGCGCGCGGCGACGGGAGGTCGGCGGTCATCGCCCGCGCGACCGACGGCGCGCTCACCCTCGACGGCCCGGCGACGCCCGGCGCGCGCGTGCGCGGGACGATCGACGTGCGCGTCGTGCCGCTCCCCTCCGGCGCGGTGGCGCCCGGGTTGCCCTGTCCCGAGGGCGTGCACCAGTGCGGACCGCGGGTCGACGCGATGTGCAGCGCGATCCTGTACCCGGACGCCCCCATCTGCGTGTCTGCGTGCGCCTCCGACGCCGAGTGCCCCGCGACGCACCGGTGCACCGACGTCGGCGCGTGCCAGCTCCGCTGCACCACCGACGAGGTCTGCCCGGCGCCCCTGCTCTGCGCGGTCGCGGGGAGGGTGTGCGAGTGATCCCGCGCCTCCTTCGGTCGCTCGCTCGTCGGCTCGCAGAGCGCGCGCCGCGGCTGCTCGCCCTGCCCTGCGCCTGCTTCGCGGTCGTCGTCGCGTGCGATGACAGCACCTCGGGCGCCGAGGATCTCGTCGCGAGCTCGCACGCGGGGGCGGCCGGGGCCGAGGCCACGGCGGGGCACGCGGCGGGCGGCGCGGCGCCGACCATCGAGCCGCCGCCGTACTGCACGCCGTGCCTGCAGGCCCGCTGCCAGCCGCAGCTGGACGCCTGCAACGCCGACGCTCCGTGCCGCGCGCTCTTCGCCTGCCAGCGCGCGTGCGGCGCCGACCCGACCTGCTTTGTCGGCTGCGAGTCGAGCACTCCCCTCGGCGCGCGGCGCGCCGAGCAGCTGCGCGACTGCCTCTCCCAGAAGCCCTGCAGCGGCTGCCTCCGGTGGTCGCACGGCCTGCCCGCCACCGACTGCAACGCGTGCCGCGACACCGCGTGCTGGTCAGAGTATGGCGACGCGCAGGCGAGCCGCGAGTACTGGCGCTTCGTCGACTGCTGGGACACCTGCAACCAGGCCCTCTCCTGCTACTCGACCTGCAAGACGCAGTACCCGGTCGGCTACGGCTTCATGGACCGCTGGACCACCTGCCTCGCTGCCAACTGCAAGGGTTGCTGAGCCGAGCCGGCCGCTCACCCGACGAGGGGCGCGACGCCCGAGACGACGCGGTCGTGGCCTGCGAGGTCCCGGTCGACCGCGATGTGCTCCAGCCCGGCCGCGCGGAACAGCTCCGCCACCGCCGCCGACGTGCCCGCCATGATCTCGACCGCGAGCACGCCCCCGGACGCGAGCGCGAGCGGGGCCCCCGCGACCACCCGACGGCACAGCGCGAGGCCGTCCGCGCCCCCCGACAGCGCGAGGCGCGGCTCGAAGTCGCGCACATCGGCGTCGAGCCCGTCGATCTCGATGTCAGGAATATAAGGTGGGTTCGCCGTGATGAGCTCGAAGCGCCGCCCGCCCACGGGCGCGTACAGATCGCCCTCGAGGAGCGCGAGCCCGTGCGCGCCGAGCCGGTGGGCGTTGTCGCGCGCGACGACCAGCGCGTCCGGCGAGAGATCGGTCGCGGTCACCCGCCACGTCGGGCGCTCGCGCGCGATCGTGACGGCGACGCAGCCCGACCCGGTGCAGAGATCGAGCGCGCGCGCGTACAGGCTCCTCTGCGACGTGCGCGCGAGCGCGACCTGCACCAGGGTCTCGGTGTCCGGCCTCGGGATGAGCACGCGCGCGTCGACGCGGAACGAGCGCCCGTAGAACTCGCGCTCGCCGATCAGGTACGCGACGGGCTCTCGCGCGCGTCGGCGCGTGATGAGCGCGCGGTAGCGGCCGAGCTCGTCGCGATCGAGCTCCCGCTCGAGCTGGAGGAACAGCTGGATGCGCGGCAGGCCGAGCGCGTGCGCGAGCAACACCTCGGCCTCGAGGCGGGGCGACTCGAGCCCCCTCGCGCGAAAATCGTCGGTCGCCCACGCGGCGACGCGGGCGATCGTCCAGACGTCGCTCATCGCAGCCGCGCGCGCTCCTCGGCGACGGCGGCCTCGACGAGGCGGCGCACCTCGTCACGCCGCGCCTCAGTCCTCGCCTCGAACCGGAGCACGAGCACGGGCTGCGGGTTCGACGCGCGCACGAGCCCCCACGCGCCGTCGCCGAAGGAGACGCGCGCGCCGTCGACGTCGACGACCTCGTGCGTCTGGCGGAAGCGCGCGAGGATGGCGTCCACCACCCGCACCTTCTCGTCGTCGGGGCACGCGACGCGCAGCTCCGGCGTGACGTACGTGACCGGCAGATCCGCGAGCAGCTCGCGCAGCCCCTGCCCCGTCTCGGCGAGGATCTCGACGAGGCGCAAGGCCGCGTAGATCGCGTCGTCGAAGCCGAAGTATCGATCCGCGAAGAAGAGGTGGCCGCTCATCTCTCCGGCGAGCAGCGCGCCCTCCTCCTTCATCTTCGTCTTGATCAGGGAGTGCCCGGTCTTCCACAGGATCGGGCGGCCGCCGCGCCGCGCGATGTCGTCGTAGGTCGTCTGCGAGCACTTCACCTCGCCGAGCACGGCCGCGCCCGGACGGTCGCGCAGGATGGCCCGCGCGAACAGCACGAGCAGCTTGTCACCCCACACGACGTCGCCGCGCTCGTCGACCGCGCCGAGGCGATCCGCTTCGCCGTCGAGCGCGAGGCCCACCCTCGCGCCCGCCTCGCGGACGCGGGCGATGAGCGCCTCGAGGTTCTCGGGCTGCGTCGGATCGGGGTGGTGGTTGGGGAACCGCCCGTCCATCTCGCAGAACAGCGCCTCCGTCGGCACCCCGGCGCGCTCGAGGACCCGCCGCGCGATGGGGCCGCCCGCGCCGTTGCCCGCGTCGAGGACGACCTTCGGCGCGCCCGACAGGCGCACGCCGGCGAGCAGCGCGCGCTCGTAGTCCGCCTCCACCGAGCCGCGCGTGATCGAGCCCGCCGCCGCGGTGAACCGCTCGTCGACGATCGCCGCGTGCAGCGCCGCGATGTCCGCGCCGAAGAACGGCGCCGTCCCGCGCACGAGCTTGAAGCCGTTCTCGTCGCCGGGGTTGTGGCTGCCGGTGATCATCACGCCGCCGTCGGTCGCGAGGTGGTGCGCCGCGAAGTACATCATCGGGGTCGGGCCGACGCCGAGATCGATCACCTCGGCCCCCGACGCGACGAGGCCGCCCGTGAGCGCGTCGAACAGGCGAGGGCTCGAGAGCCGACAGTCGCGCACCACGGCGACGCGCGGCCGCGCGCGCGCCTCCCCGAGCCTCGTCGCGAACGCGCGCCCGATCCCGCGCGCGACCTCGTCCGTCAGATCGGCGTCGGCCTTGCCGCGGATGTCGTACTCACGAAACGCGTGGACGTTCGGCTGCATGCCGAGCCCCTTACCCGAGGCGCCGCGCCACGTCGCCTCGTCCGGGTCACAAAGCGCGTGTCGCAGGCGGCGAGGCGGAGTACCCCTCGGCGCCGGACATGTCGGCGAGCAAGAAGACGGTCCTGATCATCGAGGACGAGCCGCACATCGCGCTCGGCCTGCGCGACGCGCTCGAGTTCGAGGGCTTCGAGGTGATCGACGCCGGTCGTGGCCGCGACGGGATCCACGCGGCGCGCGCGTCGAGCCCGGACGCCGTGCTGCTCGATCTGATGCTGCCCGACATGAACGGCTACCAGGTGTGCGAGGAGCTGCGCCGCTGGGACTCGTTCGTCCCGATCATCATGCTCACCGCGCGCAGCCAGGAGACCGACAAGATCCGCGGGCTCGACGCCGGCGCCGACGACTACGTGACGAAGCCGTTCTCGGTCGGAGAGCTGGTCGCGAGGCTGCGCGCCATCCTCCGCCGCGCGGCGCGCGTGCCGGAGCAGGTCGAGCGGTTCACGCTCGGCGCCGCCGAGATCGATCTGTCCGCGCACCTCGTCGTCCGCGGCAGCGCGAGGTCGGAGCTGTCGTTCTACGAGGTGGAGCTGCTGCGCCTCTTGCGGGATCGCGCCGGGCAGCCCGTCTCCCGCGAGGACATCCTGCAAAAAATCTGGGGCCTCGACGCTTCGCCGACGAACCGCACCGTCGACAACTTCATCGTGAAGCTCCGCAAGAAGATCGAGGAGCACCCCGACAAGCCCGCGCACATCCTCACGGTCTACGGCTTCGGCTACAAGCTCGTCCCGTCCTGAGCTGGCGCGCGACGCGCGCTCCACACGAGCGCCGCGCCCGCCGCGAGGATGGCGGCGATCCCCGCCCACGCGAGCGCGCCCGGGCGCTCGCCGAACACCGCGGCGCCGAGGGCGAGGCCCGCGACGATCTGCAGGTAGTTCATCCCGCCGACCCGCGCCGCGACGTCGGCCGCGTACGCGCGCGTCATCGTGACCTGCGCGACCGTGGCCGAGAGGCCGGCGACCACGAGCAGCGAGAGCTCGCGCGCCGTCGGCGTCACGAACACCGGCGCGGTCGCCACGAGCGTCACGACAGCGCCCGCGGCGAGGAAATGCGTGACCACCGCCTCGCTCGACTCGGTGTCGCCGAGGCGCCGCAGCGACACCATCGAGACGGCCGCCGTCGCCGACGCGCAGATCGCCGCGACGCCGCCGCGAGAGAGCGCGCCCGGACGAGGCTGGAACACGAGGAGCGCCCCCGCCATCCCGAGGCACAGCGCGACCACGATCGCAGGAGACGGCCGCTCGCCGAGGAACACCGCGCCGAGGAGCGCGACGAACAGCGGGGTCAGGTTCAGGAGCGCCGACGCCTCCCCGAGCGGCGAGACCGAGAGCGCGTAGAACGTCAGCGCCATCGCCGCGACGCCGCTCCCCGCGCGCAGCGCCATCAGGCGCCGGTTGTGGATGGCGAGCGAGGCGCCGCGCGCCCGAGCGTACAGCGCGAGCGCGACCGCGCCGACGAGGCTCCTCGCGAAGGCGATCTCGATGAAGGGCAGGCGCAAGGACGCCTCCTTCGCGCACGCGTTCATCACCGCGAAGCCGACCGCGGCGACCACCATCAGCGCGGCGCCGCGCGGCAGGACGGCCCGCGCGCTCGGCGGCGGTTCGATCACGGCGCGCACGGTGGTAGAAGCCCGCGCGTGAAGCAAGCCGTCACGACGCTCGGTCGAGGGTGCGCGCTCGCGCTCGGGCTCTCTGCGTGCGGAGGAGAGCTCGACGCCGCGACGCCGGTCTCGGACGAGCCGCTGCCCGCGGGGTGCCAGGCGACGGCCCGCGCGCACCCGAGCGAGGGGCAGGCGCACGTCGACGCGTGCACGAAGGTGACGTACGGAACGAACCCGCCGTCGTCCGGGTCGCACTACCCCGTCTGGGCGGCGTCGAAGGCGTACGACGCGCCGATCCCGCAGGGGTTCATCGTGCACGCGCTCGAGCACGGCGCGGTCGCCGTGCAGTACCGCCCGGCCGACGTGGACGCGGCGACGCGGGCGGCGCTGTCGGCGTGGGTCTCGACGCTGCCGCTCGACCCGACCTGCGGCGACGCGCGGCGCGTGCTCATCGCGCCGAACCCTGACCTCGACGCGCCGTTCGCCGCGGCCGCCTGGCAGACGACGCTGACGTCGACCTGCTTTCACGGGCCGACCTTCGCGCGGTTCTACCGCGACCACGTCGGGCGCGCGCCGGAGGACATCTGCGCCGGCGGCAGCGACGTCAGCAACGCGGCGCCCGGCTGCGGAAAATAGACAATACTAACTTCTTCAGGGGGTGCGCCTCGAAGAACTCGAGCATCGCGCGGGTCGCGTCGAGATCCTTGCTGGTCTTGCCGACGACCGGGATGGGCAGCCCGCCGGGCCAGGTGTGGCCGCCGCCGTCGATGGTGCAGAGCGCGGTCATCGCGTCGTCGGCGCAGCCCTCCCACTCTACGCAGGTGGCGTCACCCTTCTGGTAGAAGGGCGTGGGCGCCGTCGCGCACTGGTTCTTCGCGCGCCAGGCTTCCATGGAGTCGGCCACCGAGCGGAACACGATCCCGACGCCGAGCTGCGGCACGACGGGCGTCCCGCCCCCGTAGGGCACGATGGGGTCGGACGTGCCATGGAAGTGAAGCACCGGCACGTGCCGCGTGGGCTGACACTTGTCAGGATCGACGCCGAGGACGCCGGCGACCGGGGCGATGGCCGCGACGCGATCGGAGAGCTCGCACGCGAGGCGGTGGGCGAGGAACCCTCCGTTGCTCATGCCGGTCGCGTACACGCGCGCCGGATCGACGCAGTGGTCTGCCTCGAGCTTCGCCAGCAAGTCCTTCGTGAAGGTGACGTCGTCGACGGCGTCCACCCACGCCGTGCCGCAGCAGTCGCCGGCGTTCCAGCTGGTGGCGACGCCCGAGGGGTACGCGACGATGAACCCGCGCTCGTCCGCCACCTGCGTCATGTGCGTGAGCAGCTCCTCCTGCCAGTCTGCGGAGCTGAAGCCGTGGAAGTTGAGCACCAGCATCGCGCCCTTCGTCGCGTCGAGCGCCCCAGGGACGTGCACGATCGCGGTGCGCAGCAGCCCCCCGCTCTGTACGGAGACAGTGTGTGTGCCGGTGGGGTTGGGCTTGCCGGTGCAAGTGAAGGGAGGCGGCGGCCCGGCGTCGAACACCGGCGCCGGCCCGGCCTCCACGGGGCCGTCGGGCGCCGCGTCGGGCCAGATCGAGCCGGCATCCAGCTGGCCCGAGGAGGCGTCCTTCGGGCCGGCGTCCGCGCCCCCTCCGCTGCCCCCTGCCCCGCCGGCGAGGGTGGCGTCGGTCACGGGCGAGAACGCGCCCGTCTCCTCGGCGCCGGAGCACGCGGCGGCGATGGCCACGGCGGCCGCGAGGAGCGCCCAGCGCTGGCGGGGTGCGATCATCGGGGTCGGAGGATACACGCCGCGTCGATCGGGAGCAGCGGACCGGGCGCCCGGGTCAGTCCGGGAAGAAGCACGCGACCGCGTGCGGCTCGTCCGTCAGCGCGGGCGCCTCGACGTCGCACCGCCCCGGGACCGCGCGCGGGCACCGGGGGTGAAACGCGCAGCCGCTGGGCGGCGACAGCGGGCTCGGCGGCTCTCCGGCGATCGCGAGGCGCGCCCGCCTCGCGCCGGGGTCCGGCACCGGCGCGGCCGACAGCAGCGCCTCCGTGTACGGGTGACGCCGCCGCGCGAAGATCGAGGCCGCCGGCGCGCGCTCGACGACGCGACCGAGGTACATCACCGCGACCCGGTGCGCGAGGTGCTCGACGACCTTGAGATCGTGGCTGATGAACAGGTACGCGAGGCCGAGCTCCGCCTGCAGCTCGACCAGCAGGTTCAGCACCTGCGCCTGCACCGACACGTCGAGCGCGCTCGTCGGCTCGTCGCACACGATGAGATCCGGCGACACCGCGAGCGCCCGCGCGATGCCGATGCGCTGGCGCTGCCCTCCGCTGAAGGCGTGCGGCCGGCGAGACATCGCGTCCCTCGGCAGCCCGACGCGCGCGAGCAAGTCGCCGACGCGGGCGTCGAGCGCGGGGCCGCGGGCGAGGCGGTGGATGACGAGCCCCTCGCCGACGATCTCGCGCACCGTCATGCGCGGATCGAGCGACGAGTACGGGTCTTGAAACACCATCTGCATGCGCCGGCGCAGCTTGCGGAGCGCCGCCTGGTCGAGCCTCGTGACGTCGACGCCGTCGAAGCGGACGAGGCCCGAGGTCGGCTCGACCAGGCGCAGCACCGCGCGCCCGAGCGTGCTCTTCCCGCAGCCGCTCTCGCCGACGATCGCGAGCGTCTCGCCCGCGTCGACGGACAGCGACACGTCGTCGACCGCGCGGACGACCCTGCCGCCGCGCGACAGCAGCCCCGTCGAGACCGGAAAGTGCACAGAGAGCCCCGTGGCGACGAGGAGCGGCGTCATGCGAGCGGGAAGTGACAGCGCACGTCGCGCTCGCCCTGCGAGGTCAGCGGCGGCTCCTCCTCGGCGCACCGCGGCCGGCGCTCCGGGCACCGCGGCTCGAACCTGCACCCGCGCGGCAGCTCGCGCAGGCTCGGCACGACGCCCTCGATGGTGGGCAGCCGCCGGCGCGCCTCCCCTCGCTGCGACGCGCCGATGGGCGGGATGCTGCGGAAGAGCCCCGCCGCGTACGGGTGCAGCGGGCGCGCGAAGAGCGCCTCGACCGGCGCGCGCTCGACGACGCGCCCCGCGTACATGACGACCACGCGCGACGCGACCTCCGCGACCACGCCGAGATCGTGCGTCACCAGCAGGATCGCCATGCCCATCGAGCGCTGCAGCTCCGACAGGAGCGCGAGGATCTCCGCCTGGATGGTCACGTCGAGCGCGGTCGTCGGCTCGTCGGCGATCAGCACCTCGGGCTCGCACGCGAGAGCCATCGCGATCATCACGCGCTGCCGCATGCCCCCGGACAGCTCGTGCGGATACGCGTCGACGCGCGCCTCGGGCGCCGGGATCTTCACGCGCGAGAGGAGCGAGATCGCCCGCGCGCGCGCCTCCTTGCGGCTGACGTCGCGGTGCAGGCGGATGGCCTCGCCGATCTGCGCGCCGACCGAGTACACGGGGTTCAGGCTGGTCATCGGCTCCTGGAAGATCATCGCGACCTTCGCGCCGCGGACGCGCGACAGCTCGCGCTCGCTCAGCCGGAGCAGATCGACCTCGCCGAGGCGCGCCGCGCCGCTCTCGACGCGCGCGACGTCCGGGTCGAGCAGCCCGAGGAGCGACAGCGACGTCACGCTCTTGCCGCAGCCGCTCTCGCCGACCAGGCCCAGCGTCTCGCCTCGCACGAGCTCGAAGCCCACGTCCTCGACCGCGCGGACGCGGCCGCCCCCCGACGCGAACGAGACGGTGAGCCCCGAGAGCGACAGCGCGACGTCGGTCACTTGATGATCGTGGGGCAGCCGAGCACCGCCTCGATCTGCGCGAGCCCGTCGGCCTTCACCGCCGCGCAGAGCCCGCCGCAGAGCTTGATGCGCGTGGGCTTCGCGGGATCGTCGTAGTCCCACGCGCCGTCCGCCGCGCAGCCGGGCGACCGCGCGAGATCGGTCACCTTGCCGTCGCCCGCGGTGTACCGGACGTTGACCTCGGTGTAGTCGATCTTCATGCCGCCGGGCGGCGCGGGGATGGGGAACTCGCAGCCGAGCCCCTCGCCGCGCACCGTCGCGAGCGCGTCGCGGAACTTCTTGTCGGGATCGACGCCGTCGACGAACACCGCGCTGCCGCCGCCCTTCTGCGAGACGAGCTGGGCGAACGCGACGTCGTCCGAGTCCTTGCTGAAGCTGACGACGAACGTGCGCACCTTCGACTGCCCGTGCGCCTTCTCCGCGAGCGAGGCGATGACGTCCGGCGACAGCGCGTCGACGCCCGTGCACGTCGCGGGTTGCGGAGCGGGCGAGCCGTCCGTGACGAGCAGGACGACGAAAGCGTCGCCGGGCTGCTGCTTCAGCGTGTCGGCGCCGCGCGTGTACGCGCCGAGCAGCGCGGGGTACATCGGCGATCCGAAGCCGTTCGGCGACATCGCCGCGAGCGCGCCCTCGATCTTGGATTTGTTCGCCGGGAGCAGGCCGAAGGCGACGGCGGGATCCTGGTACGGCGCGAAATCGCACTCGTTGCCGGGCTGCTGGTTCACCGCGGGGAACGGCGTCATCGCGACGTCGATGCCGACCGACGCCTTGTCGTCGAGGAACGCCGAGACGCCCGCCTTCACGGCCTCCCAGCGGGTCGCCATCGAGGACGACCGATCGACCAGCAGGTACAGGTGCAGCGGGATGCGCGTCGCCTTCGCGTCGATCGTGCTGCACCCCTCGGGGAGCGCGTCGGACACGCCGCCGTCCTGGCCCGAGAAGCCTCCGCCCGCGCCCGCGCCGCCCGCGCCCGCGCCCGCCGTCGAGCCGCCCGCGCCCGCCGCGCCGCCGCCTGTCGCGCCCGCGAAGGTCGAGCCGTCGTCGCTCACCTTCGTCCCGCCCGAGGAGCACGCGCCTGCGGCGAGGAGCGGCGAGCCGAGCGCGACGACGAGGAGCCACCGGGAGGGGAAGCGCATGACGGCGGAGGTTAGACGAAAGGCGGCGACGGCGCCGCACCGCCTCGCGCGCTTGTCGCGCGCGCCCGACTTTGCGACGGTGTCGCCCGATGAGCAGGGCCGCCGTCGGGCTGGGCACGTTCCGGGTCGTGTCGCGCGAGAAGTCCGAGATGACCGCGGGGAAGTTCTTCGAGCTCCCGCAGGAGGGCGCGATCACGCTCCGCTACGAGAGCAGCGACGAGGTCAGCGTCTGCGTGGGCAACGGCGACGTCGAGGCGGAGATCGCGCGCGTGTCGGTGACGGAGGGCCCGCTGCAGCTCGAGATGCTGGGCAAGCGCTACGCGCCGTCGACGCGCACCCGCCCGCTGTCGAGGATGCCAGGCGCGCTCGCCCGCGCGACCGAGATGGCCGAGCGCGTGTCGCAGCTCGGCGTGGACGATCGCAGGATGCTCCGCGCGCTCGCGAGGCTCGAGCGAGAGGGCGCGCACGGCATCGAGGACGACGAGAACGAGCCGCCTCCCGCGATCGAGCGCCTGCGGTGGCTAGGGTTCGTCGATTTCTTCCGCGAGGGCCCGGCCTGGCGCGCGCGGCTCAACGACTACGGGCGGTGGGCCGTCGGCGACCCGGAGCTGCGCGCGCGGGGCATCCCGATGATGGGCGTGCGCACGACGGGCGATCTGCTCGAGGCGGCGTCGCAGGCGTTCAAGGCTCCCTGGCAAGACGACCCGAAGAAGTGAGGTTGCCGGCCGGCCCGCGCGAGGCCAAAGCTCCGCGCCATGCGCTCCCTCCACGCCGCCGCCGCGCTGTCGCTCCTCGCCGCCCTGGGCGCGGGCGCGGTCGCGCGCGCGCAGGTCCCGCCCGCGGCGCCGACCATGCCCGCGGCGTCCTCGTCTGCGGCGCCAGCGCTCTCCGGCGTCGCGGCCGACCTCCCTCCCCCGCCCGCGGTCGACGATCCCTTGCTCGAGGCGCCGCCCCTCGCCGCGAAGCAGGTCGCCGGCTGGCAGGACGCGCTCACGCTCGTGAAGGCGCGATCGATCGACTACCGCCTCGCGCTCGCCGACCTCGAGCGCGCGCACGCGCAGGCCGAGGTCGCGCAGGCCTCGTCGATGCCGACGCTGACCGGGACGGCGAACATCTCGCAGCCGCTGCTGCGCACCATCACGAACCCCCGCACGGGCGACACGCTGAAGCAGTACGTGCCGGAGAACTCCCACTCCATCAGCGGCTCGGCGACGCTGTCGATCCCCGTGTACGCGCCGCGGGCGTGGTGGGCGCGCGGGACGGCGCGGGAGAGCGAGCGCGCGGCCGAGCTGCAGATCGCCGAGCAGAAGCGGCTGCTCGCGGCCGCCGTCGCCGACTCGCTCGTCGCCGAGATCGTCGCCGAGCGCGTGGTCGAGCTGAACCGCAGCGCGCTCCGCGCCGCGCTCGAGCGGGTCGCCTTGACGAAGCGCCGCGTCGATCTCGGCGTCGCGACCGCGCTCGACTTGCTGCGAGTCGAGCAGGACGCGAACACCACGCGCGCGCAGGTCGTCGCGGGCGACGAGGCGCTCCGCAAGGCGCGAGAGGCGCTCGGGCTCGCGCTCGGGTTCTCGGAGCCGTACGGCGTCCCGCGGGATCTCTCGCTCGATCAGTTCGCGAGGGACAGCGAGCGCGCGTGCCCGCGCGGCGAGTCGGCCGACCAGCGCACGGACGTCGGCGTCGCCCGCCAGCGCGGGGAGGTCGCGAAGCGCGCGACGCGCGACGCGGAGCTCGCGTACCATCCGACGGTGAACGTCGTCACCACGTACGGCATCACTTGGCAGCCGTTCACGCCAGTCTTGCAGTCGAAGCCCGACCGGCACGTCTCGTACCACACGTGGACGATCGCGGGCGTCCTGTCGTGGAACATCTACGACGGAGGCGCGCGCGCGGGGCAGCTCCGCGACGCGGAGGCGCAGGCCGGGCAGGCGATGCTGCGCACCGAGCAGACGCTACGACAGGCGACCGTGCAGGTCGCGCAGGCCGCGCGGGCGGTGCAGGTCGCGGAGCGCGCGCGGGAGATCGCGGGCCGCTCCCGCGACATGTCGCGAGACGCCGAGCGCATGGCCCGCACCGGCTTCTTGCTCGGCCGCGGCACCTCGCTCGAGCTGGTCGACGCCGGCCGGAGCCTGCGCGACGCCGAGATCCAGCTCGCCCTGAAGGAGTTCGACGTCGTGCAAGCGAAGATCCGCGCCCTGTTCGCGCTGTCATCGTGCACCTATTGAGCGCACGTTCTCGGGATCTTCACCGATGCGAGCGGATGGCTCGCCTCCCAACGCAAAATTCCACGAGGGGAGCTGTCCGCTGCGCTCGAGTCCGCGAAACCCACGCTGACCGCAGTTGCGGAAGCTGTGGCTGGCCTATAGGGTGAGCGCAAGATGGCTTCGCAGAAGAACTCCGTGGGGGCGTTCGCTTGGATCTCTCTGTTCGCGGCGCTCGCGGCGTGCGCGCAGGCCAAGGCGGAGGTCCAGGAGGAGCCCGGAGCGACCGGCGGCGCCGTGAACACCGGCGGCTCGAAGGCCGGCACCGGCGGCAAGGCCGGCTCCACGTCCGCTGGCGGCAAGGCGAACACCTCGGGATCATCGGCCGCGGGCGCCGTGGGGTTCGGCGGCGACGCGGGCGCCCCGTCGTTCGGAGGCGCGGGAGGAGATCCGTTCGGAGGCGGCGGCGAGGCCGGCTCCGGCGGAGGCCCCGGCACCGGCGGCAGCGGCGGCATGGGCGGCGCGATCACCTGCGGCGCCGTGATGTGCCCGGTCGAGGCCACCTGCTGCACCGACAAGGACGAGTGCGGCGACAGCTTCCTCGGCATGGGCACGTGCGATCCGCTCTCCACCGGGACGGGCGGCGCCGCGGGCGCAGCGGGCACGGCCGGCGCAGCGGGCGAAGGTGGCGCAGCGGGCGAGGGCGGCGCCGCGGGCGCGAGCGGCGGCGGCGGCGCGGCTGCAGGCGCAGGTGGCATGAGCGGTGGCGGCGGCGCGTCCGCGGGGACGGGCGGTATGAGCGGGGGCGGCGGCGCGTCCGCGGGCGCGGGCGGTGACGCGGGCGCAGGCGGCGCGGCGGCAGGGTCGAGCGGCACCGCGGGCGCGGGCGGCTGACCCGCCGCTCGCTCACACGGGGACGGTCGTCGCGAGGGTGCGGAGCGCGATGCAGAGCAGCGTCGCGTCGTCCGCGAGCGGCTTGCCGCGGGTGAACTCGGAGAGCGCCGCCGCGACCGCGTCGGAGACCTTCTCGCGCGCGGCGATGGCGTCGCGCGCCGTGCGGCTGAGGCCCTCCTCTCCGTAGACGCGCGCGCCGTCGAACACCTCGGTGCAGCCGTCGGTGAACACGAGGAGGTGATCGCCCTCCGCGAGGTCGACCGTCGCCTCGGGGACGACGAGATCGTCGACGACGCCGAGGATGGGGCCCGACGCCTCCAGCTCCTCGAACACGCCCGCGCGCACGACGCACGGGGGCGGGTGCCCCGCGGCCGCGAACACGATCTCCCGCTCGCGGAAGCGCACGTCGACGCACGCGGCGGTGAACTGGACGCGCGCGTGGGCGAACTTCGCGACGAGCGCGCCGTTCAGCGCCGCGAGCGCCGCCGCGGGTGAGCGCAGGTGCCGGGTCGCCTCGTACTCGCTCACGATCAGCATCGTCGTGAGCGACGCCTGCACGCCATGACCGACGGCGTCCGCGACGAACACGCGCAGCGAGCCGTCCGACAGCACATGCAGCTGGTAGACGTCGCCGCCCACCTGGTCGACGGGCTGGTAGAGGACGTCGATCTCGACGCCGGGGAGGTCGGGGTGCTGGCGGAGCAGCCGCTGCTGGAACTCCCGCGCCTGCGCCAGATCCTGCTCGAGGTCGGCCGTGATGAGCGCGCTCTTGCCGGAGCGCCGCGCGAGGTACAGCTCCTCGAGCGTCTCGGCCTCGCCCTCGTCCATGATGGTGAAGCGGAGCTTCGTCGCGCGGCCGAGGCCGACCGCGTCGCCGTCGACGAGCTGCGTGGCCGACGAGATGCGCCTGCCGTTCACGTACGTGCCGTTCGTCGACCGGTTGTCGTCGAGCATGTAGGCCTCACCGAGGCGCAGGCAGCGCGAGTGGAGCCGCGAGAGCCCCTCGTCCGGGAGCTGCACCGTGCAGTCGTGGCTGCGACCGAAGCTGACGACGGCGCCGTGGGGGACGCGCACGACCCGCCCCGTGTCGGCGCCCGAGGTGATGAGGAACACGCCGACGCGCCGACGGACGGACGACGAGCTGGGATCGCTCTGCACCGCTCGCGTCTGGTCGAGGCGAGTGGCGTTCAGGGGCGACTTCCGCGAAGGCGGGGGCGCGTCGGCCATTCGTCCCACAACGATGAAGCGGGTCGCCGCGCGCGTAAAGCGGGTTTCGAGGTCGCGCAGACCTCTCGCAGCCACGCGCTGCCGAGATCTCGCCGATTCATCGGGAATTGTCCGCGGTCGAGCCGCTCCGCGAGCGCGCGATCAACGTCCGCCTCGCGCACCCACGCGACGGCCGCGAGCACGTCCGCCGGCCTGCCCTCGGCCTCGTGCTCGAGCAGCGCGTGGCCGAACACGTGCACCGTGGCGGCGCCCGTGGCGACGAGGTCGGGGAGCCTTGCGAGGCGCGCGTCCGCGTCGGAGCAGACGACGAGCCCTCCCTCGTCGAGCATCGCGAGCGCGTCTTGCTCGTCGGTGCGCGCGTTCGGCAGCGAGGTCGCGTGCGCCGGGACGCGGGCCCGGATGGCTCGCAGCTGCCGCGCGTGCAGCGCCCGCTTCGCCCGGGGGAACCTCGCCCACACGAGCGCGTTGGCGAGATCGTGCCAGCAGGCGCGCGTGGGCACCTCACCGCGCTCGACGATGCACGCGTCGTAGACGGAGGAGAGATCGACGGGCGCGCCCCGCCGGCGCCTCGGCAGCGGCGCGACGAAGCGCACGCCCGCGCGACCGGCGAGCGCGCCGTTGAGATCGACGATCGACGGCCACCCCGGGCCGTCGCCGAGCCCGAGAGCGAGCGAGCGCACCCCGGCGAACGCGGGCCGCGCGAAGACCGTCGGATCGAAGCGGCCGCCCGCGCCCAGGGTCACCGGACGGCGTACGCGCGCGCGAAGGCCTCGCGGTGGTCGAGCTCGGCGGACGCGAGCCGCGGGGGCGCGGCCGGGCGCGACCGCGGCGCCGATGACGCCCCGCGCGCGATGGAGGTCGCCGCGAGCTCTCGCACCGCCTGCTCGATCCCGCTCGCCTGCGGGACGCTCGCCTTCTCGAGTTCATCGGAGAGGCCGATGCCGGGGAGGTTCTTGCCGGCGAGCACGCGCGGCGCCGCGAGCAGCTCGCCGAACAGCTCCTCCGTCACGCGCCGCGCGAGGTGCTCGCCGAAGTTCGTCACCTCGGTGTCCTCGTTGATGAGCAGGAGGCGCCGCGTGCGCGACACGCTCTCGACGAGCCCCTCCCAGTCGTACGGGATGAGCGAGCGCAGATCGATGACCTCGACCGAGACGCCGTCGGCGGCGACCTGCTCGGCGACCCGCTCGCAGATGGCGACCATGCGGCCGTACGCGACCACCGTGACGTCGCGCCCCTCGCGGACGCGCTTCAGCTTGCCGAACGGGAGGAAGATGTCCGGCGTGTCGGGCCACTCGGGCCGCCACTTCGATCGATCGCCGAGCGGCGCGTCGATCATCTTCGAGAGCACGCGCTCGTCCTCGGGCTCGCCGGGGATGAGCTCGCCCGGTCGCGCCTTCACGCGCATCAGCGCCTTCGGCAGCAGCACCATCACCGGGTTCGGATCGACGATCGCGGAGAGCAGGAGGCCGTACGTGTCGTAGGGCGTGGACGGCATCACCACCTTCCAGCCAGGCGTCCGCGTCGCCTGCGCGTCGAACGAGTGCGAGTGGTAGATGCTGCCGTGGATGCCCGAGCCGACCGGCGTCATCATCACCATCGGGAGGCTCCAGTCGCCGTTGGACGACCAGTGCATCGCGCCGGCGAGCTTCAGCAGATCGATCGTGTTGAACGCGTAGTCGCCGAACTGGATCTCGCACACCGGGCGCTGGCCGGCGAGCGCGAGGCCCATCGCCGCGCCGATGACGCCGCGCTCGTCGAGCGGGGAGTTCCACGCGGTCGCGAGGCCCTGCGTCGCGGTGAACACGCCGCCGAGGGGCGGGCCCACGTCCTCGCCGAAGATGTCCGTCACGCCGAGGCGCGTCTCGCCGACGTGGAGCGCCATGCGCACTGCCTGGACCTGGGTCGCCATCGTCTCGTCTCCGTCGCTCAGTGGGCCTGGTCGAGCCAGGGGGTGCGGCGGCCGCCGCCGTGGTTGTCACAGGGGATGGGGTTCTGTTGCACGACGTCGCGCTCCGCGAAGACGTGGTCCCAGACCGTGTGTCCCTCGGGCTGAGGCTCCGCGATCACCCGCCGCGCGGCGGCCAGCAGCTCCTCCGTCTTCTGCGCGCGCATCGCGTCGAGCTCGGCGCGCCCGCGGAGGCCGCGCTCCTCGAGCTTCTTCTCGATCTCGACGAGGCAGTCGACCTCGCCCTTCACCAGGTTGGCGCCCGACGACGACGAGTGACCGTAGAGCCGCGACACGCGCGCCTCGAGCAGGAAGGGCCGCCGCTCGGTGCGCACGTAGCGCATCGCCTCCTCGAGCTCGCGGTACGCCACCTCGGCGTCGTTCGCGTCGATGGTCTTGCTGCGGATGCCGAAGGCGCGCCCTCGATCGGAGATGCGCGCCTCGCCGTGCTGGGTCGCGGCCGGGGTCGAGATGCCGTACTCGTTGTTCGTCACGATCATCAGGCAGGGCAGCTCGTTGCCGGGGCGCGACACCCAGATGAGGCACGTCGCGAAGTCGCCCTCGGCCGTCCCGGCGTCGCCGCCCTGCACGATCGTGATGCCCCGGCCGCCATAGCGCTTCTGCGCGAGCGCGGTGCCCGGGGCCATCGAGAACTGCACCTCGATCGGCGACGAGATCGGCGCGACGTTCCACCTGCGGATGGACGCGTGTCCGGCGAAGTTGCGCCCGCCCGAGTACGGATCGGTCGCGGTGTTCTTCATCTGCCGGAGCGCGTCGACCGGATCGGCGCCCATCGCGAGCAGCGTCGCGCTCGAGCGGTAGTGGAGGTGCAAGTAGTCGTGCGCGAGGCCCTCGCCGCGATCGACGAGCATCCCGAGCGCGACGTTGAACGCCTCCTCGCCGGGGCCGCCGATCCAGAAGTAGCCGTCGCCCTGCTTCTGCATGCGGATGAGGCGCTCCTCGAGCACGCGGCCCGTCAGCATCAGCTCGTGCATCCGCAGGAGCGTCTCGTCGGGGAGCGGGCGCGGCTGGCTCTCTCGGGGCGGCAGGACGGCGGCTTCCATGCGTCGAGGGCGTAGTCGCGGGTGGCCGACGCGACAACCGCCTCGGCGCTGATCTGCTAGACACCGCGCCCCATGACGCTCCGTGTCTACAGCTCGCTGTCTCGATCGATCGAGGCCGTCGTCCCGCGCGAACCCGGGCACGTGCGCGTCTACTGCTGCGGGCCGACGACGTACGACGTGAGCCACGCGGGGCACGGCCGCAGCGCGTGCCTCCCCGACGTCCTCGTGCGTCACCTGCGCGCGACGGGGCACCGCGTCACGTACGTGCGCAACGTCACCGACGTCGAGGACAAGATCCTGAAGCGCGCGAAGGAGCGCGGCGAGGAGCCGCTCGCGCTGTCGGAGAGGTTCGCGGCGATGTACGACGAGGACCTCGAGGCGCTCTCGTGCCTGCGCCCGGAAGCGGCGCCGCGCGTCTCGCAGACGATCCCGGAGATCGTCGCGATGGTCGAGCGGCTCGTCGCCGCGGGGCACGCGTACGTCGTCGACGCCGAGTCGGGGAAGGACGTCTGGTACAGCGTCCGCAGCTTCTCCCGCTACGGCAAGCTCTCGGGGCGCGCCGTCGACGAGCTGCGCACGGGCGAGGGGCTCGTCGATCGCGGCAAGTCCGCGCACGCGGACAAGCGCGATCCGCTCGACTTCGCGCTGTGGAAGAGCGCGCCGCCCGGCGAGTGGAGCTTCGACAGCCCGTGGGGCAAGGGCCGCCCCGGCTGGCACATCGAGTGCTCGGCGATGGTCGAGAAGCACCTCGGGTTCGGGATCGACGTGCACTGCGGCGGGATGGATCTCGTGTTCCCCCACCACGAGAACGAGATCGCGCAGAGCGAGGCGGCGAGCCCGGGCTGCGGCGCGTTCGCGACCATCTGGCTGCACAACGGGTTCCTGAACGTCGACAAGGAGAAGATGGCGAAGAGCCTCGGCAACTTCGTCACGATGCGCGACTGCTTCGCGCGCAACGATCCCGACGCGCTGCGCCTGCTGTACCTGTCGGCGCACTACCGCGGGCCGATCGAGTTCGAGACGGAGAAGCTGCCGGATGGGCGCGTGATCTTCCCCGGCCTCGACGAGCACGAGGCGCGGCTCGACTACCTCTATCAGACGAAGGCGCGCGTCGCCGCGCTCGCCGCGAGGGACGCCGAGGGCGACGCGAAGGAGCTCACCGAGCTGCGCAAGCTGGTCCGCGGCGCGCGCGACCGCGTGACCAAGGCGCTCGACGACGATCTCAACACCCCCGTCGCGCTCTCCGTCGTCGGGGAGCTCGCGAAGGCCATCAATGATCTCTGCGATCTGGCCGATCGCAGGAAGAAGGACGCGAAGCTCGTCGCCGCCGCCGCGGGCCTCGCGCGCGAGGCGCAGACCGCGCTGTCGTCGTCGGCCGCCGTGCTCGGCGTCCTGCAGAGCGATCCCGGCGCGTACGCCGACCGGTGCCGGGCGCGGCGCCTCGCGCTCCGAGGGCTCGACGCCGCCGCGATCGACGCGAAGATCGCCGAGCGCCGGGCGGCGCGCGACGCGAAGGATTTCTCGCGAGCGGACGCGGTGCGCGACGAGCTCGTGGCGATGGGCGTCGAGCTCTTCGACACGCCCGACGGCACCACCTGGCGCCTGCCGATGCGCGCGCCTCGCGCGGCGGGCTGACCCTCGCGCGTCACACTCCCGCCCCGCGCGGCGACGAGGAGGCATGCGCGCCCGCTGGCTCCTGCCGCTCCTCGCCGCCTGCGCGGCGCCCGATCCCGCGCACACGCCCGCGCCGCTCATCGTCGCGCGCGAGGCGCCTGCCCCGCGCGCGGCCGACGACGCGCCGCCACCCCCGCAGGCCGCGTCCGCGCCGAGCGCCGCGCCCGCTCCCCCTTCGATCCAGGAGGTCGCCGCGCGGACGGCGCGCGAGCTCGAGCGCGCGGGGCTGTCACGACCGAGCGCGAGGCGACCGGGCGACGGGGCGCTCGCGCGCGAGCTGCACCCGGGCTTCCACGCGACGGGAGCGCGCGGGCCCGACGATCCCGCGGTCGAGTCGTCGCGCCAGTTCGTCACCCGCGTGCTCGACGCGCTGTTTCACGAGCGGTTCGGCCGGGCGCCCGAGCCGCCGGTGCTGCTGGTGCTGCTGCGAGACGCGGGCTCGTACGAGCGCTTCTGCCGCGAGGCCTGGAGCGCGGCGTGCATCTCTCCCTACGGGTTCTACGTGCCGACCGAGCGGCGCCTCGTCGTGAACCTCGGCCCCGGGATCGGCACGCTCAGCCACGAGCTCGTGCACCCGATCGTCGAGGCAGACTTTCCCGGCGCGCCGACGTGGCTGAACGAGGGCATCGCGTCGCTGTTCGAGGCGCCCGTCCTGGCGAGGCCGGGGGAGATCCACGGCGCGACGAACTGGCGGACCCCGACGCTGAAGGCGGCGCTCGCGACGCCGGGCGGTCGCGCGGCCGTGTCGCTGCGCGCGCTGTTCGAGCTCGACGACGCGGGCTTCCGCGCCGACGGGGCGGAGCAACGCAACTACGCGGCGGCGCGGACGCTGTGCCAGTGGCTCGACTCGCGCGGCCAGCTGTTCCCGTTCTCCCGCGCGTACCGCGACGGGTTCGCGACCGATCCTCGCGGGGAGCGCGCGTTCGCGCGGGTGACAGGGACGACGCTGGAGGAGGCGAACCCGGCGTGGCTCAGGTGGGCCGCGCGCCTGTGAGCGCGAGCGCCGAGAGCGAGGCCGCGTCGGGCGCGCGGACGACGCCCCGCTCGGTGACGAGCGCCGTCACGAGGCGCGCGGGCGTCACGTCGAACCCGGGATGCCGCGCCCTCACGCCCTCGGGCGCGACGCGGACCCCCGAGATCACGGTGACCTCGTCGCTGGCGCGCTCCTCGATGACGATCTCCGCCCCGCGCGCGGTCGCGAGGTCGACGGTGCTCCACGGCGCGGCGACGTAGAAGGGCACCTCGTGCGCGCGCGCGAGCACGGCGAGCCCGTACGTGCCGATCTTGTTCGCGACGTCGCCGCTCGCCGCGATCCGGTCAGCGCCGACGATCACGGCGTCGATCTCGCCCCGCGCGAAGAAGTGCCCAGCCATGCCGTCCGTCAGCAGCTCCACCGGCACGCCGTCCTCGTGGAGCTCCCACGCGGTCAGGCGCGCGCCCTGCAAGTACGGCCGCGTCTCGTCCGCGAGCACATGGGACAGCCGCCCCGACGCCCACGCCGCGCGCACCACGCCGAGCGCGGTGCCGTAGCCGCCGGTCGCGAGGGCGCCCGCGTTGCAGTGGGTGAGCACGCGCGCCCGGGGGGGCAACAGCTCGGCGCCGAGCGCCCCCATCGCGCGGCACGCCGCCACGTCCTCGCGGTGCAGCGCGCGCGCCTCCTCGCGCGTCTCCTCGAGCGATCCACGGCGCGCGACCGCGCCCACGCGCGCGACCGCCCAGCGGAGGTTCACGGCCGTCGGGCGCGCCGACGCGAGCTCGTCGAGCGCCGCGTCGAGGCCGCCCTCTCGCCGCGCGAGCGCCACGCCGTACGCCGCCGCGACGCCGATCGCGGGCGCGCCGCGCACCACCATGTCGCGGATAGCGCGCGCGACCTCGGCCGCCGAGCGCGCCTCGAGGTACACGACCTCGCCCGGCAGCCGACGCTGATCGAGCAGGTACACCGCGTCGCCCGCGTCGGAGAGCTCGACCGCCGAGTAACGGGCGCCGGAGAGGGGCCGATCGAGGGGCAGCCGGGGGAGCGATCGCATCGAAGATGATCCCTGCCATTGCGCGGCGCCGGAGGCACCTCGTTCGGCTGGCGAGCGCCCCGTCGCGGGGTGTATGTTTCCCGGCGCACTACCTTGCCGTGTCCACAACCATGAGAACTCTCCCCGCTCGCTGGTCGCTGCTCCCGCTCCTCTCGCTCGCCGCGTGCTCCCTCAGCACGAGCGACTACACCTTCGACGCCGGCCAGGCGGGCGCGGCGTCGGGCGGATCGAGCGGCGCTGGCACGGCCGGCCAGCCGGCAGGCGGCGCAGGTCAGGCTGGTCAATCGGTGGGCGGCGCAGGTCAGGCTGGTCAATCGGTGGGCGGCGCGGGTCAGGCAGGCCAGCAGACGGGCGGCGCGGGTCAGGCCGGGCAGCAAGCCGGCGGCGCGGGTCAGGGAGGCCAGCAGGCCGGCGGCGCGGGTCAGGCGGGCAGCGGCGGGTGTGCCGCCGGCGAGAAGCGCTGCAACGGCGCCGACATCGAGGGCTGCGTCGGCGGCGTGTTCAAGAAGGAGAGCAGCTGCGAGGCCCCCCAGACCTGCAGCCCGATCGGCGGCGTCCCCGCCTGCACGAGCTGCAAGCCCGACGAGGGCAAGTGCAGCGGCGCGACGCTGCTGCGGTGCTCGGCGGACGGCGCGTCCCAGGCGCTCGTCGGCGTGTGCAACGGCGCGACCGCGATCTGCGACGAGAAGGGCAACGGCGGCAAGGGCGAGTGTGACAAGTGCGCATCCGACGCCTTCCAGTGCGTCGGCGCGATGCTGTTCAAGTGCAGCGCCACCGGCCAGGACCTCGTGCTGTCGAAGGACTGCGGCAGCGACACCCTCTGCGACGCGGCCGCAGGCGGGTGCAAGACCGAGGTGTGCAAGGCCGGCGAGCGCCGGTGCGACGGCGACAAGCCGATGGTCTGCGACACGAGCAAGAACCAGTTCGTGCAGGACGGCGCCGACTGCGCGCCCGGCCTCTGCAACCCCGCGTCGAAAATGTGCTTCGGGTGCGCGGCGGGCACGTACCGCTGCGACAGCGACGCGCTCCAGCAGTGCCCGACGGACGGCTCCGCGTGGACGACCATCACGCAGTGCCCCGCTGGCAAGTGCGACGCGAGCGCCAAGACCTGCACGGAGTGCTCCCCGGGCTCGCGCATCTGCGCCGGGCAGACGATCGTCGAGTGCGCCGGGGGATCGTTCACCCCCGGGTCGCCGCAGCAGACGTGCAAGGTCGGGCAGATCTGTGACGCCGCCTCGAATCAGTGTGATGTCTGCCAGCCAAACGCCACGCGGTGCGACGGCGCGGATGTCAAGAGGTGCTCACCCGACGGACAGACCGAGACGATCTCCCAGACCTGCGCCTCTGCGGCGCTCTGCGACGCTGTCACCGGGGCGTGCCGGGCATGCGTCGCCGGAGAGATCCGCTGCACCGGCGCGACGCTCGAGGAGTGCGCAGCGGACGGCGGCGGCTGGGTCACGAAGCAGAAGTGCGCGAGCGCGGCGCTCTGTGACGCCACCAGCCAGGCGTGCGTCAAGCCGACCTGCGCCGCCGGGGAGATCGTCTGCGGCACGGGGAACCAGGTCGGGCAGTGCAACGCCGACCAGACGGGCTACGACTACTCCGCCTGCGACGCCGCCGAGCTGTGCGTGGCCGGCAGCGGCTGCGCCCACCCCATCAGCGTCTCCGTGGGTTCCATCCACGCCTGCGCGACCTTCAAGGGAGGCTCGGTGGCCTGCTGGGGCGGGAACACCGGCTTTCAGACCGGCTCCGGCGCCTCCGGGTACCTCCCGCCGACGGTGGTGAAGCAGGCGTCCGGCGAGGGGCTCGCGAGCGTCACCATGGTGTCCGCGGCCGCCATCCACACGTGCGCGCTCGTGAAGAGCGACGTCTACTGCTGGGGCGCCAACAACTGGGGCCAGCTCGGCACCGGCGCGGTCGGCTCCAACACGCCGACCCCACAGCGCGTCTCGCTGCCGAGGAGCGCTACGATGGTCGTCGCCGGAGGCAACTCCTCGTGCGCCGTGCTCGACGACGGCAGCACCTGGTGCTGGGGGCGCAACGACAACGGGCAGCTGGGCGTCGGAGACCAGGCCACCCACCCGAGCCCGACGGAGCTCTCCAAGCTCCCGCTCTTCCCGACCGAGCTGTCGCTCGGCGGGCTCACGAGCTGCGCCGCCGCGCCCGGCAGCCTGGGGAACAGCGAGATCCATTGCTGGGGAGGCAACCAGCATGGTCAGGCGGGACAACCGCTCGGCAGCGGCCCGTTCACGTTCCCGGAGCTGGTGCCTGGTTTCACCGCGAGCCACGTCACCGTGGGGCAGACGACCAACGCCGTCACGTGCGCCCACTCCGGCGGCAAGATCTCCTGCTGGGGGAGCAACGCAGCGGGAGAGCTGGGGCGAGGCTCCACCGGCGCGGCGACCCCCACCCCCGGCTTCGTGACCGGCGTCAGCAAGAGCCAGGTGTCCACCGGCGACACCTGCACGTGCGCGGCTGGCGAGGATGTCTTGTGCTGGGGCAACTGCGCCCCGGAGCTGGCGGGCCAGACCGCCGGCGGGCCTTTCCCGTCCCCCACGCTGGTGCCCGGCAGCACGAAGGTGACGGACATCTCCGTCGGCTCGACGTCGGCGTGCGGCTTCTCATCGCTCGGCACGCTCGTCTGCTGGGGCCAGAACGACAAGCTGCAGCTCGGCTCACCCGGGACGAGCGCGACCTCTCCCCGCCCGGTCGTCTTCCCCTGATCCACGAGCGCCCCATGAACCGCCCCCGCACCCTGCTCCTCGCCCTCGCGCTCGCCGCCTCCGCCGCGCCGTCCTTCGCCCAGCCGAAGCCCGCCCCGCCCATCTCCGACGCCGCCAAGCAGTA